>JAZKEZ010000001.1:0-6754 GCA_040386675.1 Bacteroidota bacterium
CGACCATTCTTTTCGCCAGATGTTTTTCAGTAGTACGTTGTTGGCGATCTCGATGGTAAAATTTTCACCACGGATAATGGTCATCGCAATGGGCGACTGGAAAACCATGTTCCTGAATTCACGCTCTGCATCCACCTGCGCCTGGCGGGCCGTAACCTGTTTGGTGACTTCGTTGGCCACCACAATGATCCCTTCAATCTGGCCCTGCTCATTCCTCAGCGCCTGGTACACGAAATTGAAGAAACAGTGTTGTGGCTTGTCTTTTCGGTTGATGACGATCTCGAACTCATTGCCAAAATAATCCTCGCCCGTGGTATACACCCGGTTAAGCAGATCTTCGATCGCTTCGCGGACTTCCGGAAGTACATCAAACAGCTTTTTCCCTATGATCGATTGGTCACGACCAACCAGTTCGAGATAGGTTTCATTGCTTACATCTACCACAAAATCAGGACCCATCAGGATCAATATCCCAACCGGTGCCTGCGAAACCGTATTTCTGAATTTTCGTTCGAAGGTTTCGAGTTTAAACCTGGAGTTCTTTTCATCGGTCACGTCTTTCACCGTACCGATGATCCGGGTTTGTATCCCGTTCTCGTCGGTAAATATCCTTGCAGTATTGTGCAGCCAGTGGATCGTTCCATCAGGAAGCAAACTCCTTACTTCGTAGTTCAGTTGTTTGGTTTTCTGCGCCTCCGCTTCCGCTTTCAGACGAATGGGGTGGTCTTCGGGGTGAATGCGCTGCAGTATCTGCTCATCTATATTTTCGGCTGGATTGATGTCAAGCATTTTGCTCAGCCGTTCGGATATGGTGGTGATACCTGTCGAAAAATTATGCTCGTAGGTACCCAGCATTGCGGTATCTATTGAAAGACGGGCAGTATCTTTGGCTATGGTGATGTCCTCGCGCAGCTTTACCTGGTCGGTCACATTATATCCCATACACAGGATCCCGTCGATCTGGTAGTCTGAATTCCGGAGTGCTTTATACACGAAGTTGACATAGACAGGAGCCAGCTTTCCGTCTACTTCCAGGTAAGCAAGATTTTCCTTGCCCTCATAGGTCTCACCCGTTTCATATACCTTCCGCAGAATATCCATATACGGTTGTCCTTCGAGTTCGGGAATGGCTTCGATCACTGTTTTACCGATCACAGAATGATCTTTGCCCCACAGGTTGAGGGCCTCAGTATTGGCCAGTTCTATCCGGAAATCAGCACCGCGCAGAACCGAGGTAGCGATCGGTGCTTCGAACACCAGGTTACGGTAATTGGTCTCATTTTCGATCAGGCGTTTAAATGCTTTAACCTGCGAAGTGGTTTCCACACAAGTTACCAGTACGCCTTGTATTGTGGCGTTTTCATCGACTATGGGACTGTAACTGAATGTCCAGTAAACTTCCTGTATTTCGCCGTTCCTGTATATCGGAACCAATTGATTTTCAGCCCATACTCCTCCATCACCACGCATTACCTGGTCAATCAGGGGTTTGATTATGTGCCAGTTCTCGGGCCAGGCTGCTTCACCTTTTTCACCGAGAATGGCCGGATGTTTTCCACCGACTCCAAGGCTGGGACGATAGGCATCGTTATAAAGACAGGTCAGTTCGGGTCCCCAGAAAATGAATTGGGGAAATTTGGAATTGAGAATGGTGGCACTGATCGATTTCAGGGTTGCAGGCCAGGTTTCAATGGGACCGAGACAGGTGGAAGACCAGTCTTTGGCAAGAATAAGCGCTCCCATTTCTCCACCCCCGGCAAATATGGAAGTGGTAGAAACAAGTGAATTGGATTCCATTAGAGTCGGAGATCAGAATGGAGGAAGAAATCTTCAAGACTGGCCGACTGTCGGCTTTCCTCCCAGTTCATGTTGAGTATTTTTTTGATAATGTCCTTTAGCTGACCAAAGGTACCGGGCTTCTGGATATAGAAATTCGCACCGCGTTCGTAGGCGCGATCAACGCTCTGCTGCTGGGCGGTGGTTGAGAATATTACGATCGGAATGTCTTTCAGTTCTTCATTGGCCCTGATTTCTTCCAGGCATTCAAAACCGTTTTTCCTCGGCATATTCAAATCGAGGAAAATCGCATTCGGCAGCGTCCCAACATGATTCAGCAACAACTTCATCAGCTGCTCTCCGTCGTTAGCAGTCTTAAGCTCAGTTTGTTCGCATATTTCACGCAGCGCATCTTCGAAGAGCATACAATCGTCTTCGTCGTCGTCGGCAAGAAATATTTTATAGTGTTGTACAGTGGTCATGTCAGGTGGCGTGGTGGTAAGTAATTTCCAAAGCAAATCGCTTTACAAGGTACGTAAATACTCCTTAACTACCCGAAAATGCTAGATTATTAACCCGGACCTGACCGATCTGCCTTACCGGAACACGATGCGGTCGCCTTCTTTCAGGCTGAATTTATCCCAGAAACCGGCATTTACCTCAACCACATATTTTGCATTCTTTTTAGAAGGCAGCGCGGCTTCGGAGTAAGGTGTGGTGTAATTCTGACTGCTGCCGATCACTCCGTTTGCATCCGCAAAAATAATATCGAGCGGAAGCGGTGTGTTTTTCATCCAGAAGGCCCGCGGTTCTTCGTTGGGAAAGCTGAACAGCATACCCTGCAAGGTATCCATAGCGGTGCGGTACATCAGACCCTGTGTGGTCTCAGCCTCATTATCAGCAATTTCTATGGCGATGGAAGTGATCGTGTCGCCCTTTGCAGAAACGAACCATAACTTGCCCTCTTCGCGAAACACGGGAGCTTCAGGTGCTACAGGCGCAGCAGGAGATGTTGCAGGTTCATATTCCCCGCCTTTCGGATCATCTTTAAAAAGACTGGTAACCAGGAAACTGCCGACAAAAACGACCAGCAGTCCGATGACAATGGCTCCGGCGTTATTTCTGAGGGAGTTCATTCGGGACGAATTTTTTAGCGGCTACAATGAAATAAATTCCGGCAAGTACGCAGGGAACACTGAGCCACTGGCCCATGTTCAACGCCATAGTTGCTTCAAATTCTACCTGGTCGGCTTTGAGGAATTCCATACAGAAACGGAAAGCGAAAATGGTAACCAGGAACCAGCCGAACAGTCGGCCGACGTATGATTTGATATCGGTTTTCAAATAGCTGTACCACAGGAAAATAAAGATCAGCAGGTAACCTGCGGCTTCCATGATCTGGGTCGGGTAACGCGGGGTGGCCAGTTCATCGCTGTTGATGAAAATGAATCCCCAGTCGCTGTTGGTAGGTTTACCGTAAATCTCTGAGTTCATGAGGTTCCCCAGGCGGATCAGTGCTCCTGCCTGTGCAATGGTGATCACTACGCGGTCGAGTATCCAGAGCATCGGCATTTTGATGCCTTTGCGCGAAAGCAGCCAGAAAGCGGTAATGATCCCGATAACGGCCCCGTGACTGGCCAGTCCGCCTTTCCATACCATAAAGATCTGGATGGGATCTTTGCTGTATTCGGCCCAGTCGTAAAAGAAAACGTGCCCGAGACGTGCCCCGACAATAGTTCCTACCATACAATAGATCAGGCACTTGTCGGTCCACTCTACCGGATAACCTTCACGTTTGAACATTCTTTTCAACAGTTCGTAGCCAATGAGGAAACCGAGGGCGAACAACAGTCCGTACCAACGCAGTGGAATCGGAGAGTTCGGGAATATTTCGGGACTAACATCCCACGTGATTGCTGCAAGCATGAGGAGAAAATTTCGCGGTGAAGATAGTAGTTTGGGAATTGAGAATGGAAAATTGAAAATGGAGAATAGAAAATGGGTAATGCAAAGAACCGGCCCCCACCTGGTTACAGGCAAGGACCGGTCGCTCCCAAAAGAAAACTTCCCCTCTTACATCCCCACGTTTATTTCAGAACCCTGGCTACCGCCGCTCCTGCGGGCCCTGCGGGGTTGCTGACCTTCACCCGGTTTTCCGAACTTCCAGGTGAAGTTTGCAGATATCCATTGACTTTCGCGCTTGAATTCGGTTCTGCTGCTGTAATTGTAATCTGATGAGATCACTTTGAATTTCCGGGTATTGAAAACGTCCTGGACATTTACTCCAAAGGTCCCTCGTCCGGCAAATACTTCTTTTTTGAAACCGAGATCAACGCCGGAATAGCCATAATAATATCCCTGCGGAATGCGGTAAGGCGCCATGTAAACCGCTGATACCTGGAGGTCGGCGTTTTTCATGAACCGGAAAGAAGACATCAGGCGAACGTTCCAGTTGAATGCATCGGTAGCATAATCGCGGACCGCAGTCTGTCCGTTAAGCACGGTTCTAAACAGGTTCAGGTTCACAGTATTGGTCCACCAGCTTTTGATCGTGGTCCGTGCAATGATCTCTGCTCCCATATTGGCGGCTTTGCCAAAGTTGCTGATCTCGACCACAGAAACCCCTTCATTATTTACCTGGCGAATACGCTGGAAGACCGAGCGGATGTCGCGGTAATAACCGGTAACGGTAAGCGAATGTCCGGTCCAGTATTTCATGGCAGATGCCTCGTAAGCGTTTACAAACTCAGGATTCAGGTACGGGTTCCCCCTGCGGATGTTCAGCGGATCGGTGTAATCCGGGAATGGGTTCAGGAATTCGGAATTCGGACGGTTGATGCGGCGGCTGTAGCTGAGCTGGGTTTCCCAGTCGTGCTCCCACTTGCGGTTCACAAAGAGGCTTGGAAAAAAGTTGGCATAATTTCTACGGATCGGTGCTGCACTCACTGCCTGCTGGTAAATTTCAATACCGGTGTGCTCCGCGCGGACACCTCCCTGGTATCCCCATTTGCCCAGCGATCCAGAATAGTTGACGTACGCTGCATTCACCATTTCGTTGTACGAAAAAGTGTTCGACAACACGTTGTTGCGTTCGCGAATACCGGTGGCGTTATTGAGGCTGTCGGCTTCAAAACTGTCGTTCATCCTGCGGATATTCGATTTTGCCCCGGCTTCGAGTTTCATGGTTTCGCCAACAGCTTTGGTGTAATCGGCCTGGAACGTATAGTTGTTAACCCGGCTCATTTCGTCGATGTGCTGGTCGTAAGGCAGCAGTCCGGCATCTTCTCCGCCCAGGTTTTGCTGGCGTTGCAGGTAATTCTGGTCATCGTCAAAATGACTCACCGAATAATTGCTGCTCAGCACGAGTTCATTTTTACGCTCGGCATCAAACGTCTTGGTGTAAGTCAGGTTGAGATCGGCCGAAGGACTGGTAAAGTGATTGTCGGTAAACCGGTTGTATCGGTTATAGGCATTGCGGTTGGCATCGAGAAATTCATAGCGGTTTTCTTCTTTAAGAAAGCCGCGGCCAAGTCCGCCCCAATACGACAGACTGAGGGCATTTTTCGGATTAAAGGTGTAATCCACGCTTCCGTTCATCCCTACCCCATCGTTGGTCACTTTCCCGTTCCGGTAGTTGTTGGTAGAGAAGCTGGCTTGTTCCGGGTTAAAATTGTCCCGAAGACTGAAGGCGCTGTGCTTAAACTGATTGGAGTTTACACCGATCGTTGTAGAGGTCGACAGTTTCCCTGAAGTGGTATTGTATGTCGCATTGGCGTTGTATTTATTGTTGTTTCCAACGCTTACCGTTGCCGAACCGAAGTTGCCCGGCTCCACATTTTTTTTGGTGATGATGTTGATGATCCCGCTGGTTCCGGCGGCATCGTATTTGGCAGACGGATTGGTGATCAACTCTACGCTTTTCACCGAACTGGCAGGCATACTTTTCAGCACCTGCGCCAGGTTCGCACCGCTTATTCCGGTATTTTTCCCATTCATGAAGATGGTAATGTTGTCTGATCCGCGCAGCGAGATATTCCCGTCAATGTCTACCTGCAAGGTCGGAACCTGGCGGAGCACATCAAGCGCGGTACCGCCGGTAGTGATGGCGTTTTTCTCTACATCAAACACTTTGCGGTCGATGCCGATCGTCATGTCCTGCTTCTTTGCCGTTACCTCAACCCCTGCCAGTGACTTACTGTCCGCACTGATTACGATCTCACCGAGGTCTACGGTTTTTTGTTTCTGATCTATAGTGATGATTTTGGTAATGGTCTGGTAGCCGATGAAACTAATGTTCACCTCATACTTACCCGGTTTGAGGGCATCTACCAAAAATTTTCCGCCATCGGAAGACAGGCCTCCGGTCACCACTCCAGGTTCATCGAGACTTTTAACGGTGATGGTGGCATAAACTAAAGGAACGCGCTGGTCTCCGTCGAGCACTTTTCCCACCACCCGCGCATCGGCTGCAATAGGATCGACCATGGCAATCAGCGATTCGTTTTTGGTCTGTGCATCTACCAGGGCGCTTCCGGCAAGAAAAACGGAAAGTAACAGGCTTTTCATAAGTGGTGTGTTAGTGGACTACACAACAAAAATGAATTTCCGGCGGCTGGTTTTGGTGAAAATGATGTTGAGCGGCAAAAGCGGGTTTACGACGGGTCAGAAAAAAGGCCCAAAGTATGAGTGGGGAAACTAAGAGTTAAGAGGTAAAAACTAAGAGTTAAGGAGCAAGAACTAAAAACGAGGGGGATTGCGCTTACAGTAAGCGTAAGCCGTTCTCTACTTTCCGGTCGGGAGCTATGAGGGTGACGGCGCCTTCCTGTCCTACCAATCCGAGTACCAGGCATTCTGAAAAGAAATTGGCGATCTGGCGCGGCGGGAAGTTAACTACTGCCAGTACCTGTTTATTGAGCAATTGCTCTTTGCTGTACAAAACCGTGAGTTGCGCCGAGCTTTTTTTGATGCCCAGTTCAGG
>JAZKEZ010000001.1:6764-33667 GCA_040386675.1 Bacteroidota bacterium
GACCAAAATCGATGGTGAGCTGGTACGCTGGTTTTTTGGCCTTCGGGAAATCATCAACAGCGAGAATGGTTCCGACGCGGATGTCGAGTTTTTCGAAGTCGTTGATGGTGATGGGCATTTGGTTG
Organism: Bacteroidota bacterium; assembly: GCA_040386675.1. Lineage (GTDB taxonomy): Bacteria > Bacteroidota > Bacteroidia > Flavobacteriales_D > Luteibaculaceae > DASUEB01. Next base: position 6,890 of record JAZKEZ010000001.1, read on the forward strand.
ATTTGTTTGGGTTCTCTCGCTGCGCCCGGGATGACAGGTAGCTAAGTGAGCTGAGGAACCTAATCCAACTTCTTCTGCTTGTGCGCTTGTATAGCTTTCGCGGCCAGTTTCCCTTCGCAACCGGGATTGTTACACTCGCCGTAAAACTGCAAGGTGTGAGTATGGATGGTGAAGTTGTAAAATTCAGATACCATGTTCTTAATGTTCTGGATACGAGGATCGCAGAATTCAAGCACCTTGTGACACGTGGAGCAAATAAGGTGATCGTGCTGGCGATAGCCATAAGATTTTTCGAATTGGGCGGTTGCCGAACCGAACTGGTGTTTTACCACAAGACCGCATTCTACCAGCAGATCGAGTGTATTGTACACCGTTGCGCGGCTTACTCGATACTTCTTGTTTTTCATGATGATGTAGAGGGTCTCCACATCAAAATGCCCGACTGCGTTGTAGATCACTTCGAGAATTGCGTAACGCTCCGGGGTTTTCCGGAGGTTTTGTGCCACCATATAATCGGTAAACAAACGCTTTACTTCTTCGTAGCTCCTGTTGATGACTGTGTCGGTATATCCGCTTTCCATGTTTTATTTCGCCTTTCCGGCTGCAAAGTTAGTTCTTAAACGCAAACGGAACAGGATTAAGCGTATAGCCCTGTTTCCGGAGCAATGCGATCACGCCGGTTGGCCCGCCCAAATGCGCTGCACCAATGGCTGTAAACGTAGACTGGTCCTTCATGAATCCTGAAATGCGTTCGGCCATCACCTGGTTCCTGGCCACAAGAAACTGTTCCATCAGTTCTTTCGGCAGCCCGGGATCGTCGGCAAGTGCAGTCATTTTACCCAGGTCCTGTTCGAGATACATGGCGATCAGTTTTTCAAATTCCTGTGTTCCCGCCGAGCCGGTGTCTTCGAGCATCTTTACCAGCATATTCGCCTGGTCCTGTTCAGAAATGGAGTTTACTGCAGCCAGTTGCTCGCTCAGTTTCTCTACGGCGAGGATCTTCATCTTGTTCTCCCTGGCAATCTTCAGGAAATAGCCGTCCAGCGGCTGGTCCATATCCTGCGGGATCTCGGTTTGCGACAGTTGCGTGTAGAGCATAAACGGCTTCACATTGTTGAACAGGCTGAGTTCCATCCCGGTTTTTTCTTTCAGCACGGCAGCAACGGTTGCATATTGTGCGGGAGTCAGCAGCTGGTCGAGCGAATGATCCATCATGATCATCGACTGCGCCACTTCCAGCTGGTTGATCTCATCCAAAATCAGCTCCATGGCAAACGCCTTACACGACTTCAGTTTCTTTTCTACCAGCGGATCGTAGGCGAATACCTTCTTGTCCTGGATGTGAATGGTGCCGTAGAGATAGGATTTTTTGATGCCTTTCCCGGTGATTTCCCAGAGCAGCCCGGTTTCATTGGTTTGGGCGTGCAGGTCGGCTTTCCCGAATAAAAACGGGAGAAAGAATAGTAAGGTGTAGGATGGGAATGTGAGTTTTTTCATGGCAGGCTTGTTTTTTTTTAACCGCAAAGGGCGCGGAGGTTAGCGCAAAGGGCACGGAGCGCTTATCGAAGTCGGTAACTGAGCTCGTCGAAGTCGGTGACTGAGCTTGTCGAAGTCCGGTACATGATTTCGACAAGCTCAATCACCGGACTTCGACGAGCTCAATCACCGCTATCATCACACTTTTTCCCGACTAACCTTCCACTCCCGGTAAGCCCCCACAAACAAACTTTCCCTTCCTTTTTTAAAGGTCTGGATCCCCATGTCTCTGCCGGTTTTGAATTCGGTCTGCAGATCAGCGGGAAGTTTCATGAATTCGCGGCACTCCTCGGAACAGCAGGCTTCCATTTTGGCGCTACACGACGGACATTGGATAAACAGCAGGTGACAGGCATCGTTGGCGCAGTTGGAGTGAATGTCCCACTCGTTGCCGCACTGGTGGCAATGGGCAATCACATCGTCGCTGATCTTCTCGGCGCGTCGGTCATCAAACACGAAATTCTTACCGATGAACTTGTTTTCCAATCCCTGCTCCTGCACTTTCCGGGCATATTCTATGATCCCGCCTTCCAGCTGGTATACATTCTTAAAACCCACGTGTTTGTAATACGCACTGGCCTTTTCACAACGGATCCCGCCGGTGCAGTACATCACCAGCTTCTTGTCTTCGTTGCCTTTCAGCTGGTTTTCCACCACATTCAGTGCTTCCTTAAAGGTGTCCACATCCGGAGTGATAGCGCCTTTGAATTTGCCGATCTCCCATTCGTAGTGGTTCCGCATGTCCACCAAAATGGTATCGGGATCTTCCACCAGTTTATTGAATTCGTCGGCTTTCAGGTGCGTTCCGATGTCCGTTACATCAAAGGTTTCGTCGTTCAATCCATCCGCAACGATCTTGTTTCTCACTTTGATCTTGAGTTTCAGGAAAGAGAAATTATCGTGTTCAACCGCAATGTTCATGCGTATCCCGTTCAGGAAATCGGTTTCAAACAGCCGTGTGGTGAAGTCTTCGTAACGCTCCCTAGGCAGCGAAACCTGTGCGTTCACTCCTTCAAAAGCCACGTAGATCCGGCCTTTCACATCCATGGCAGTCATCCATGCAAACATTTCGTCGCGCAGTGCCTGCGGATTCAGGATGTGGGCGTACTGATAAAATGACAGCGTGATCCTCTCGTGGGGATTTTCAGCCAGCATCTTCCTCAATGTCTCCTTGTCGTATTTATTGTAAAGCGGCATATTTCCGGTATTAAACAAACAACCCCCAATGAAGGGGGATGTTGAAAATCAGTTTGCAAAAATATAGCGGAATTTTGAAATACGAAAGCTATGAGTGTCAGCTTTTTCAGCGTCTCAAACGGCCTTCTTTTCTCGGCGAGCCGCCGGCCGGCCAGGTATTGTTGCTGCGGTCAATATCAGCCATGAGTTGCGAAGGATCGATCTCTACGCTCGCAATGTCTGAAGCATTTACCGGGATCTCGAATTCGTAACCGGTATATACCCAGGCCCAGTCTTCCAGTACGCGGGTCTCATCGTAGCGCTTGTCGGCTGGCTTTTCACCGCGCATCAGATCCAGCGGAATGTTGTAATTGATCGTTTTCCCTGATTTCAGTTTCACCACCACATCAAGCGGCATCGGCATTTTCCCGATCCGTTCAAGACTGATCCGCGTTGCTTCTCCCGAACCTGATACCGAACGAACGCCGTAGTCGATGCGGTGCGTGGTGTTGATCCAGTATTCCTTGTACCAGTCGAGTACCATGCCGCTGGTCTTTTCCATTTCGCGCAGACAGTCGTTTGGCGTAGGATGCTTGAATTTCCAGTTGTTGAAGTAGTTGATCATCCCTTTGTCCAGCGCTTCCTGTCCGATGACATAGCCAAGCTGCGAAAGAAAAATAGAACCCATTGAATACGAAGCGATCCCGTAAGCGCGGTTGGTATTGTAATGATCGGCGTGTGTGGTCAAAGGTTCCTGCAGTCCGCTTTTTACCAGTGAGAAGTAGCCGTTGTAGCTTCCTTCAAACGGGTTGGCCTTCCCGTCTTTCTGCAATTCGCTCATCACGATATCGCCGGCATAGGTGGTAAATCCTTCATCCATCCAGGAATACAGGCTTTCGTTGGTTCCCAAAATCATCTGGTACCAGCTGTGGATCACTTCGTGAACGCTTACTCCTGTAAGACTTGCGGTGTTGCGTTTCCCTGTGATCAGCGTGGCCATCGGGTATTCCATTCCGCCGTCTCCGCCCTGGATAATGGAATAGGCCGCGTAAGGATAGGTTCCGAAACGTTTGTTCATGATCTCGAACAAACGGACAATGTTCGGCTGGAATTCTTTCCAACCCTTGTTGTACTGCTCGTCGTTCTGGTAGAAGAAATGGATCTTCATTTTGTTCGGTCCGTCAATCACATCGTGAATGTAATCGCGGTCGGCGGCCCAGGCAAAGTCGTGTACGTTTTGTGCCTTGAAATGCCAGTTCAGTTTTTCGGCTTTCGAAGATCCTTCCTTGCCGTTTGGCAGGTAGCCTTTACCGATCTCCTCAGGATTCTGAAGAACGCCGGTTCCGCCGATGGTATAGGCGCGATCCATGTGGATGGTCACGTCAAAATCTCCCCAGATCCCGTAAAATTCGCGGGCGATGTAAGGATTCGGATGCCACCCCTCGAAATCGTATTCTGCCATTTTCGGATACCACTGGGTTACCGAATAATCAACGCCTTCGGCACTATTGCGGCCGCTTCTGCGCACCTGCAACGGAACCTGCGCTTCGAACTCCATTTCGAACGTGGTTTTCGCACCCGGCAAAATGGGCTGTGCGAGTTTCACCTCGAGTATGGTCTCGTTCGTTACCGGACTTAATACTTTCCCGTTTTGTTTCAGCGAAAGTACTTTCTGGTAACCGGTTTCTTCGGGTTTCAGTGCGGCGATCCGGCTTCCTACACGTGCGTCAGGATCAGGAAGGTTACGCGACCTTACATCCATACTGCTTCCGGGTTGGAAGGCATTGAAGTACAGGTGATAGTAAACACTGGTCAGCGTATCCGGAGAATTGTTGGTATACACCAGGGTTTGTTTCCCGTTGATGTGGTGATTGGATGTATTAAAATCGACATCCATTTTATATTCGGCTTTCTGTTGCCAATAGCTGCGCTGTGCATTTCCTGAAAGTCCGACAACCAGCGCACCGGCAAAAAGAATTTTATTGATCATTACTGATGATTTGGGTGCCAAAATAGATAAAAGTGGAGAGATCCATTGGGTTCATTTTCAATTCTCAATTTTCAATTCTCAATTATTTTCTTCTGGTATCCGTGATCTGTATGATCTTCCATTCGTCCGTCATCCTCACCAGCTGAAAAGCGTTTACCCCGCGGTGTGAAAATTTCCCGTTGTAGTAAAATTCATACGGGGTCCAGGCCGTCGCAAGATTCCCGTCAATTTTTATGTCGTAAGATGAAATGCGTTCATCAAAAGTCTCTCCCGGTTTCTTTGCCTGGATCTGTTTCATGAATTCGCTTACCGGCTCGCTGTCCAGCCGGGTTTTCCCGTCTTTCATGGTCACCACGCTCATCAGTCGTGCACGCGGATCGAACAGCACCGATGCCGAAGCACTGTCGCCATTGCCCATGGCTACAAACAATTGTTGCAGGGTGTGTTTTACTTCAGTCTCAGCCTGTTGTGCATGTCCCATCCCGGCAGTCATCATCGCAATCGCAACCAGTATTCCTTTCATAAGTTCTGTTTAAATGTCAGTTCAATATCCACCTTCTTCCCTCCTTCTTCCAAACCGCTCATCAAATAACAAATCAACACCTCAACAAATCCAACCCTCAACCATCTAAACCGTCTCCTCCGTCTCCTCCGTCTAAACCGTCTCCTCCGTCCCAACCCTTTAATCCCTACCTTTGCACCCTTATTTTTAGAAGATGAATTTCCTGTCGGTAGAGAACCTGAGCAAGTATTACGGAGAAAAATTATTATTCAAGGATCTTTCCTTTGGGATCGACCAGGGAGAAAGAGTGGCGCTGATCGCCAAGAACGGAACCGGGAAGACTACCCTTCTCCGCATTCTTTGCGAACTCGAACCATCTGACGGAGGCAATGTAGTATTCCGCAAAGACCTGCGTATCAGCTTTCTGCAACAGGAACAACACTTCGACAAGAGCCTTACCGCGAGCCAGGTAATCTTTCACGGAAACAGTCCGGCGCTGGTGGCCCTTAAGAATTACGAAGAAGCCATCGCCAGTGGAAACGAAAACGACCTGAGCGATGCACTCGAAGCGATGGACCGCGAAAAGGCCTGGGACATCGAGGTAAAAGCGTCGACCATCATCACCAATCTTAATCTTGATAAGATCCTTACCCAGTCGGTCGCTACGCTTTCCGGCGGACAGCTGAAAAGACTTGCACTGGCGCAGGTACTGATCGACGAGCCTGACTTCCTGATCCTCGATGAGCCTACCAACCACCTTGATCTTGAGATGATCGAATGGCTCGAAGGATATTTGTCTTCCTCGAAACTGACCATTTTCATGGTGAGTCACGACAGGTATTTCCTGGAGAAAGTATGTAGCGAGATCATCGAGATCGACGAGGGTCAGTTGTACAAATACAAAGGAAGCTATGCTTATTTCCTTGGAAAGAAGGCCGAGCGCGAAGAGAACATGGTAGCGAGCACCGTTAAGGCAAAAAACCTGATGCGCCGCGAGCTGGAATGGATCCGCAAGCAACCGAAAGCCCGTGGGACTAAAGCGAAATACAGGGTCGATGCTTTTGAAGGCATCAAGGAAGATGCTTCTAAAAAACTGAACACCAGCAAGGTAGAGCTAGAAATGAAAATGGAGCGACTGGGTTCCAAGATCATTGAACTGCACAACATCAGCAAAGCCTTCGACGAAAAGAAGATGCTGGATAAATTCAGCTACCACTTCAAACGCAAAGACCGAGTAGGTATCGTCGGGCGCAACGGGGTAGGAAAATCAACCTTCCTGAATATGCTTACCGGTACCGACGTTCCCGACAGCGGCAAGATCGTGGTGGGAGAAACCATTGTCTTCGGGTACTACAACCAGAAGGGAATGAACCTGAAGGAAGACATGCGTGCCATCGAAGTGATCAAGGAAATCGCTGAAGTGATCCCGATGGCAGGAGGCAAAAAGCTCACCGCGTCTCAGCTGCTGGAGAAATTCCTGTTCACCGGTGACATGCAGTACAGCTACGTTTCCAAACTCAGCGGGGGAGAACGCAAACGACTGTACCTCTGCACGATCCTGATCAAAAACCCGAACTTCCTTATCCTCGATGAGCCGACCAACGACCTTGATATCCAGACCCTGAATGTACTCGAGGAATTCCTTGAAGAATTTGAAGGCTGCCTGGTACTTGTAAGTCACGACCGTTTCTTTATGGACAAACTGGTAGATCACATGTTCGTGTTCCAGGGCGAAGGCCACATCAAAGATTTCCCGGGCAACTACACCGATTACCGCGAAAGCGACCTTTATAAAAACCGGAATCTTCCGCCTGCTGAGCAAATGCCGGAGAAAAAGATCCTAAGTGATGCACCGGTAACTCCGGTTGCAGCAGCAGCCCCATCAACCGAAAAGAAAAAGATCTCGTACAAAGAAAAACTCGAATACGAGAAACTGGAAGGTGAACTGGAAGCGCTGGAAAAGAAGAAATCCGAACTGGAAACCGAACTTTCGAATGTAGGTTCAGATCACAGTAAACTGATGAACATCACCGAACAGCTTGGAAAAGTCGTTGCCGATATCGATTTCAAAACCGAGCGGTGGATTATTTTGAGTGAGTTGGTTTAGGAATTTTCTGGTCACGCAGTTGTCATTCATTGTCACGCGGTGGTCATTCATTGTTGTGCCATGTTATGGCAGGATGGATGATGCTCCGTCCTGGAATATCGCCAAAACAATCGTTTGACTATTGTATGCCTATCGCGTGACTATTGTATGACTATCGCGTGACTATTGTATGACTACTTAAAATTCCTAAATTCCCACAAATCACCAACCTCCTCAACTATGAAATCTCTCGCCTTTCTTCTCTCCATCGCTGCTTTCGGTTCCTGCAACGTAATCGATTGCACCACCGGCTCGGGCAACATCATTACCAAAACCTTCCCACAGGAAAGTTTCGACAGCTTCGACCTGTCCTCCTCTGCCGATGTGGAACTGATCCCTTCCGACCGCAACTCGATCGAGATCAGCACCTATGAAAACCTGTTTGAAAAAGTGCAGGTAGAAAACAAAAGCGGGGAAGTTTCGGTAGACATGAAAGGCTGTACCCGCATGGATCAAAACATGAAGGTGAAAGTATTTTTTACTCAGCTCAGCGCGGTAAAACTGAGCGGAAGCGGAGACATTACAGCCAAAGACACCATTCGCGGCAACCGTTTCAGCATTTCGATCCTGGGGAGCGGCGATGTAAATGTGCTGGCCAGCGTGAATATTCTCGAAGCCGATATTCTTGGAAGCGGCGACGTAACCCTGGCAGGAACCACCGCCGAATTCCGCGGCAAGATAAACGGCAGCGGAGACATTCGTTCAACCGGACTTACTTCAGGTACCACCGATATCGCGATCAATGGAAGCGGTGACGCAACCCTTGGCAGCTGTACGAATCTTACTTCGAAAGTAAACGGAAGCGGAAACGTAAACTGCAAGGGAACGAAGTAACATGCGGATTGCCCTTTTTTCAGCGCTCTACCCGTATCGCGGCGGAATTGCACAGTTTTCCGGTGCGTTGTTCAATGCACTTGCTGAAAAACACGATGTGGAGCCGTTTACCTTCAGCCGTCAGTACCCTGACTTCCTCTTTCCCGGAAAATCGCAGCTGGTTACTCCCGACGATCCCATTGCGGGGTTTGAAAGTCAGCGCGTTCTCGACAGCATCAATCCATTTACCTGGCTTTCAGCAGCGTCCGCAATCCGGAAAACCGAATCGGAGCTGCTCATTACCAATTACTGGATCCCGCTGTTAGCACCCGCCGTTGGAACGATGGCCGGCCGGTTGAAAAAAGACTGCAAGCGCATCTCGATCCTGCACAACGTGGTGCCGCACGAGAAACGGCCGCTGGACAAAGAATTGTCGACGTATTTCGTGAACCGCCACGACGGCTTTGTCACGCTCAGTGAGTCGGTAAAAGACGATCTGCTGAAACTCAGGCCAGACGCTAATTGCATCGTACTGCCCCACCCGCTGTACGACCATTTCGGGGCAAAGACGGACAAAGCCGCGGCGATAAAAGCCCTAGGACTTCCCGAAGACAAAAAACTGCTGCTCTACTTCGGCTACATCCGCGATTACAAAGGACTGGATCTGCTGATCGAAGCCATGTCGAAGCTCGACGACAGTTACCACCTGGTACTTGCCGGCGAGAGTTACGGCGACTTTACAAAATACAGCGACCAGATCACCCAACTGGGTGTGGATCATAGAATTACCCGGCTTACCCGCTACATTCCCGATCAGGAAGTGGCGCTGCTGTTCTCTGCCGCCGATGCCTGCATCCTGCCGTACAAATCGGCTACACAAAGCGGCGTGACGGCCATCGCGCTTCACTTCGAGATCCCGCTTATCGTAACCAACGTAGGCGGATTAAAGGAACTGGTGTTCCACGAAAAAACCGGTCTGCTGGTAGAACAGCCAACGGCAGAGCACATCGTTAAACAAATCCACAATTTTTACGATAACCACCAGCACACCGACTTTGCGTCGAATATCCGTGAACTGAAAGAGGCATTGAGCTGGGGTACTTTTGCGGATAAACTGGTGGAATTTGCGGCCGGGATGTAATGATTTTGGCAAGCTCGATTTCGACAAGCTCAATCACCGGATTTCGACAAGCTCAATCACCGGATTTCGGCAAGCTCAATCACCTACTTAACAAATCAACCCGTCTAAACCATCTAAACCGTCTAAACCGTCTACACCGTCTACCCCTTCCTCAACGTATACCTAAACCCCACATACGACATTCTCCCAAACACCGGTCCCCACACAAACGAGCTGTCGAAATACGGTCCGTTGGGTTCTCCCGAAGCAACAATTGCATTCTGTTGCTTGAAATTGGTAATGTTCTCCATCCCGACGTATGCCTCAAATTTCTCTGCAAACTTCTTAGTCACCTGAGCATTCAGCAGGAAATAAGCCGACGATTGGTTACTCAGTTGTAAGCTCGCTGGATTGTCGCCGGTATACGGCAGTCGCTTCTGCCCGATCCAGCTTAAAGTAGCATCAAACAGCCAGTTGTTCATTGTTTCGTAGCCAACATTGAAGAAAGCGCGGTGCTTTGAAACCATCGGCCGTTGGGCGAGATAGCGGTTATACTGCATCTGCACATCGTAAAAGCGGTAAGCCAGTTTTACATCGAGATGCTTGAACAGCTCGTATTCCAGTTCCACCTGCGCGCTGTTGGCAAACGATTTACCCTGTAGATTGTGGATCGCAACCTGTCTCGCCGACTGATCGAGATCGATCACTACCTGGCTCATAAAATCGGTGCGATACAGATCAACCGAGAACGATCCTTCGCGGTAATCCAGCTCGAAGTTCCAGGTGTAGTTCAATCCGGTGTTCCAGGCCACTTCTGGTTGTAATCCGTAAGGCAGCGACGGGTTTTGTGACTGGATGTTCCACACGCGTGAACTCGCCATCAGTCCGTTGTTTTCGGCAAAAATATTCGCCGTTTTCTGTCCCCGTCCGGTAGATAATCTCAGGATTTGCCGGTGAGTGATCTCGTACCTCGCATGCAGTCTCGGCGTAACAAAGTTCCCGAACAGGTTGTGGAGATCGTCTCTCAGGCCGGCCACCATAGAGAAATGCTCCGAAGGCGTCCAGGTATACTCGAAAAATGCCCCGGGAACGCTTTCCCTTCGCGAGTAAGCCTGAAGATTGAAATTCTCCTTGTACTCGTCCTGCAGGTAACTCAGCCCGGTTCTGAACTTGTGATCGGTATTCCCGATGATGCTTTGATAGATCAGGTTGAAATACAGAGTGTTCTGATCTCCGCTGTATGCATTCTGGATGCCGAATTTCGAATCGTGTTCGTAGCGCTGCACCGACGACTGAAACCCGATGCTCTTGTATTTACTTCCCGCGAATACGTAACCCGCTTTCAGGAAGCCCTCGTACTTGCGGTTACTCAGCGAGAAATCGTAGCGGTTGGCGATGCTGTTCAGCTGTCCGCCTTGCTTGTCTTCGGTGGCAATACCAACTCCGAACTGGCTCTCAAAACCGGTTTCGGTGCGGTAATCCCAGCGATTCATGAGGTTGTAATTCGTACCTATAGGATTGTCCATAAAACCGTCTTTGTTCATGTCGGTTTCGCGAACGCGATCACTGGCATGAAGCAGTAAACCGGTACTCCACTTATCGTTCAGCGGCTGGTTGGCCACAACGTTGGTCTCAAAACGCCCGCCTTGTCCGGCATAGCCGTTCACGATCAGTCGTTCGTCGTGAATAGGTTTGTGCAGTTCGACGTTCAACTGTCCGGCAATGCTCTCGTAGCCGTTTACTACGCTTCCTGTGCCTTTGCTCAGCTGCATGCCTTCGATCCAGGTTCCGGGAATTTGTCCGAGGCCGTACACTGCCGACAATCCTCTTACCGCCGGGATGTTCTCCTGGGTGATCTGGGTATACGGACCGGCAAGTCCGAGTAACTGGATCTGCTTCGCGCCGCTCACGGCATCGGTAAATGCCACGTCGACCGAAGGATTGGTCTCAAAACTCTCACTCAGGTTGCAGCACGCGGCCTTGAACAATTCTTTCTGCCCGATCTGCTGCACTTTCATCGGATCGATACGTGATACGGTGGTAGATTTCTGACGGTATTCTACCTGGACTTCCTTCAGGTTATTGGCATTTTTAAGAACTACGGTGATCTTATCGGGTCCGCCAACTAGAATAGTATCAGTCGCATAGCCTACATAATCGATCACGAGGCGGTTAGCCCCGCCGATCATCTCCAGGTTAAAAACGCCTGCAGAATCAGTGATTACACCCATTGTGGTACCCAGCCAGTGAACGCCTGCGCCTTGTATCGGACTGAATTTCCCTTTGCCCGATTCTTCCAGCACAACGCCGGTTACCTGCTTCTCCTGCGCACGCAAAAGAGCGGACAGCACCAGTAGTGCTGCCAGTATAGTAAATCTCATGGCCGATTAATGCTTTTCGCTGGTGCGGTAATGACAGCATTCGGGAAGCTTTTCGTACGCCTCCTCGTTGGCCTTTACGTGTTCGGTGTCGTAACCCGCTTTGGCTATGGCCTCTTCTATCGCCGCAAGAGTGGTTTTGTCTTCGCGATAAATTACGGTAAGCTGTTGCTGGTCTTTGTCCCAACTGGCCTTTTTCACGCCTTTAACGTACGACGCGGTTTTCTCGATGCGCAGTTTGCACATGTCGCAATCGCCGTGAACCGCAACGGTTTTTTCTACTACCGGATTTTGTGCTGCTGCACCCGAAATGAAAGCGATCGCAAGGATCACTGTGATAATAATATTCTTCATGAAAAGTTGATTAAAATGAATAAAACTGGTGCTGAATTCAGTTCTGATCAACCGTAAAGAGTGTACTCGTTCAGGAGCTTATAAATGGGGACTTTCTGCTTCCGCTGATCGGAAACAGCCGGTTTTACCGCCTCTTCAACCGAAACGGGAAAGACCTGCGGAAGGTACAGCACCCGGATCATTGCCAGAGCAGGAAGATCTAGTTTGAGCTTTAACGGTGCATGCAGATCGTATTCCTGGTCAAGATTGAAGTAATCAGCTTCGGAAGTACAGCAGTCGTCCGGATTGGCAACCGTATTTTCACAGCAGCAATCTTTAGGGACTATGCCTGATGAGAAAAGCTCGGTTCCGCAGTAATGTCTGTGCAATGGCACACCAATGGTGAAAGCCAGGAACAGGCTCAACATCATCGACAAAACTATTTTGCGGCAAATACTCACCCTGCGAATGTATAAATTAAGGAGGAAACGGGATTGGATGACCCGGTAAAGTTTGTTAAGCAGGATCGATTCCAGATTTCAAATTCCAGATTTCAAGTTCCGGATTACATTCAAACTCTTATTAACCGCAGAGTCTCAGAGGTCAACGCAGAGAGCTCTGAGTTCTCTGTGAAAAAACTCTTCGCCTCTGTGGTTTACCAATTTCAAATTCCAGGATAAACCATCATTCAAAATCGTGACCCTTCACTTCTTAATTCTTAACTCTTAATTATTACTTTACTTGCACCGCGTTTTCCAACACATACGTCAACTGGTAAATATCCGTCGCATTCAGCTTCAGCTTTCCTTTCACTGTAACCCGCTCGTCGGTTTTGTACTTTTTGGGTGCTTTGATGAACTTGAGGTCGATCACCGTTTCCGGACCGGCGCCACCGCAGAAAAAGCACGCCGCATATGGATTTGCCGATAGCACATACACATTCTGCTTCACATCCAGCGGGATGACGTAACCCGTTATCTGTACTTCTTTCCCGGCTTTTGCTTTCACCGAATTCCCGAAGGTGGGCACATTGATGTAAGAGCCCAATTCCTCGTTGAACTTTTCAGCGAATTTCACATCGCGAAGCAATTCCCAGGAGATGGTTTCCTGACTGAAGCCAGCGGTTGAAAACAGGAGAAATCCAAGTATAGTAAACAGTTTCATTAGCTTTGTTTGTCTTTTAATAAAGTAGTAATAGCAGTTCGTGAAGCCGTTATTGCCGGTATCAGCGCTGCAACCAACGCAATAGCTACGGCAGCAGGGATCAGCCAGAGATCGTGTCCCAACACGGCACCGGTAACTTTTAGTCCGTTGGAATAGCCTGATACGAGTGCCGCGAACACCAGTCGGCCGCATGCAATGCCAATAAGTGCGCCAAAAAATGCAGTAAATGCAGCTTCCAGGCAAACCAGCCTGAACAGTATCCATCGTGAAGCGCCCTGTAAACGCAACAGCGCGAGTTCGTATTTTCTTTCCTTCAGCGAATTGATCAGCGAAAACAGTACTGAGATCAGCGAGATCAGCACTATAGCCACCGCAAGGTAATACAGCAGATCAATGCCTTCACCGAAAATACTGAGCAGCCGGTTCACCTCGATGGCTGGCACTGCGGCCATCAGCGTAGTGTTCTTGTTGATCATAGCAGGCACAGTAAGCAATCCCATCGGACTCCGGAACTTAACCAACACCGCAGTGATCTGCTGGTCTTCCGCTTCCTGGTGACCGTGCACCTCCCAAACGCTTTCGGTAGCCGTAAGTATCAGTCCGTCTACCACCGTTCCGGAAGGTTTGAGTATGCCCGATACCGTATATTCTTTGGCGTGTTTTTCTCCGTGACCTTCTCCATGGGCGCTGGCAAAATGATCACCGGGCATTAAACCTGTTTCGCTGGCCACTCGGCTTCCGAGCACCACTTCCATTTTACCCTGAAAATCTTTGCCTTTGGCAATGCCCGGATCATAAAAATCTTTGAAACCGGGCGATACACCAAGAATTCGGTATTGCTTGTAGTAATCTCCGTACGAAAGTTTCGCGTGCTGACCGATCAGCGGATTACGGAGCAGCGCATCTGCCTGTTTCAGCGGGATGTTCCCGGTGGGATTATCCACGTGATACACATTCGCCAGGATAAGTTGCATCGGACTTCCTTTCGCACCGATCACCATATCAACACCTGAAACGGAATTAGTTAGGGTATCGTCGAGGAATTTCGAAGCATTGAGCAGCAGCGAAACCATGGCCACGCCAAAAGCTAGCAATACCACCGAAACAAACGATGAGAATTTACGGAACATGAAATTCCTGAAGGCCAGTTTTACTTCACTCATAAGTTGACCTGTTGTTGGATCAGCGCTTTCATACGCTCGTCATGCGTTACGATTACCAGCGTCGTGTTTCCCGCTTCGGCTTCGCGTTGCAGCAAATCGGTAACGACCTGGAAATTTTTGGAATCTAATGAGGAGGTTGGCTCGTCTGCCAGTAAAACCGCCGGTTTATTTACCATCGCCCGGGCAATCCCGAGCCGCTGGCGTTCACCCACGCTCAATCTTGACGGACTCTCGGCTGCTTTCGAATGAATGCCCAGTTTGTCAAGCAGCTCCAGCAATTCAGCAGGCTGCGTTTGGTTTCCGGCAATTCTTGCAGTGATCTTAAGGTTATCCAAAACGGATACAGATTCTATAAAATGATGCTCCTGCAATACAAAACCGATGTGTTTTCCGCGGAATTGGTCCAGTTGAGAATTGTTCAATTTCAGGAGATCAGTGGCAGCTACTTCAACAGTTCCTGAAGTCTGACGGATGAGTCCGCCGAGAATGCCCAGCAGGGTCGTTTTCCCGCTTCCGCTTTCACCCGTTATCAGCAGCTGACTGCCCTGTCCGCAGGAAAAATCCGGGAACTGAAGTCGGGCCGGAGAACCGGGATAAGCAAATGAAACGTCCTGAACTTTTATCATAAGATCCCGCAAAGTAAAGTCCTTTAACGAATGACAGGAATGAGGAACGCAGAATTGTTGGTTTAAAAAACACGAAAATCCACCTTATTAGCCTTAAGCCATTATATTTACGCAAAAAATTCCCGACCCGATGAAGAGATTTTCGGCAATTGTTGTTGCTCTGCTTACCCTTTCACCACTGCTGGCAAAAGAATATCCTACCAGGAAAGAGCTGTTTGCCAACACCGGAACCAAAGAGGTCAACAAAAGAAACTGGACCCACAGCGACCGTACTTCAAATTCAGAAACCTGGAAAGAAGCTTCGCTGTTCAATTTTTCTTACGCTACCGGCTTCGAAGAATACAAAACCGTAGAACAGCGCATCGATTTCCTTACCTGGCTTTCTCTTGAATTGAAGAGAAAAGGTCACGAAGTGAAATGGGTGGATATGGTGATCACCGTAGGAGAGCTGATCAAGCCGGCTGCCAAAGGTGACGACAATGTATCGTTGTTTGCCAACCTTGGAAACAAACTCGTTTTCGACAGTACTTTTACCCGCCTGCAGGACCTGTACCACATGGAAAAACCATTGAAAGGTGCAGAAGCAAGGGCCTGGGACGAAGCAATGATCCAGTTCGAACAGGAACAACTTGTACAGCCGATCTTTAACCGCATGGATATTGTTACGCTTGAGAAAGTGACCAAAATGGCCAAAGGTGAAGGTATCTATTCACTGTACACCAAGAAGAGACTTCGCTTTACCGGCGACCTGAGAAACCTTACCGACCGTATCAACTTTGCTGAACAGGCATTGCTTCCTTACGTGAACGAAAAAGTAAGCGCAGATCTTCAGGCTACCATCGCATCTGAAAACATCATTGCCGAAGACGGTAAATCGATGCGTGCCGCAGAACGCTACCTGAAGCGCCTTGAAAAAGAAAATACCACTGCCGCTCCTGCCAAAACTGAGAAAACCGACACACTGAAAGAGCCGAAAGTAAAGAAGGTGAAAGAAGTGAAGGTAAAAGAGCCGAAGCCGGAGAAAGTGAAGAAAACGAAGATGAAGGACATCCAGATGGAGGCAAAACCTCAATAGCAATGAGATGATTAGATGATGGAATAATTTGGATCATTCCATCATCTAATCATTCCATCATCCAATCATCTAATCATCTAATTCAGATAATAGTTCCCCTGCAAATGCGACTCCTGGTTCATCAACGCCGATTTCGTGCGGATGATGTTCTTTAACAGCCGGTTCATCTGGTCCGGGTTGAACATGGTGAGGATATTGTATTTCTGCTCCTCCGTAAGTCCGAGGTAACCTGCAAGTTCAAAAATGCTTCCGCTGATGGTTTTAGACAGCTTCTCTTTCGGGAGATAGCGGAAGGCGAATTTCTTGAACTCGTTGATCGTCTTCATGTCTGCGCGATACACCTCACTGCTCAGTTCAGTTACCGTTCCCGCAGGATACAGTTTAAGCGGATGCCTGTCGTAAAATTTATCGATCCGGATAATGTCCAGTCCGCGAATGGTAACGTCCATTTCGCCGGTCTTGTATTTGGTTACGGCTCCTTCCAGTCTTGCCGTGGTTCCGTATTCCGAGAGTTTCCCGTTCAGGATGAACGGAATGCCGAAGATCACCTCGCTTGCCTGGCACTCGGCAAACAACTGTTTGTACCTCGGCTCAAAAATATGCAACTGGGTAAGTTGTCCGGGCAATACCACAACACCAAGCGGAAACAAAGGTAACAGGCTCATAATCTTAACTTTCTGTATATAGTCGGACGCTGCAAAATTAAAAGAGTTGGCCCGTAAAACCAATTCACCGAAAATTTGTGTGTCCCGGTGGTAACGTTAACTTTGTCGTCCTTAATATCAAGAGTACAGAAAAATGGGAAGGAAGTTTGAAAAACGTAAGCATACCATGTTCGCCCGCTACGATCGTATGGCGAAAATGTTTACCCGTATCGGTAAAGAGATCGCAATTGCGGTAAAGGCCAATGGGCCCGACCCGGCGAACAACCCGAGGCTAAGAACGGCAATGCAGAACGCGAAAGGTGTGAACATGCCGAAAGACCGCGTAGAAGCAGCCATCAAACGCGCATCATCCAAAGAAGAAAAGAACTACGAAGAGGTAGTATACGAAGGATACGGACCAAACGGCGTAGCCATTCTTGTGGAAACCGCAACCGACAATCCAACCCGGACAGTTGCCAGCATCCGCCTGTATTTCAACCGCGCCGGAGGTGCCATGGGTAACACCGGTTCACTGAACTTCATTTTTACCCGTAAAGCACTGTTCAAACTGGCCAATACCGGGCAGGATACGGAAGAACTTGAACTCGAACTTATCGACTTTGGTCTTGATGACCTGGCCTACACAGACGAGGAGATCTTCATCTATACCGATTTCACAGATTTCGGACTGATGGCTAAAGGTTTGGAAGAAAAAGGGATCGTTCCGATCAGTTCTGAACTGGTGCGCCTCCCGACCACTTCGGTAGACGTTACTCCCGAGCAGGAAGAAGAACTCATGGAACTCATCGAGAGAATCGAAGCTGACGATGACGTTCAGCAGGTTTTCCACAACATTGCAGGTTATTAAAACGCATCATAAAATACATCCACCACTGATAAAGGGCATCGCAAGTGCCCTTTTTTCGGTTTTTGGTGAAGGGAAATATGCCGACAAGGCAGTTCCGCAACTGCTGAAGGAAAATCCGAAATGGGGTTCGAAAGACCGGCGCTTCGTTGCCGAAAACACTTACGAACTGGTGCGCTACTGGAGAAAATACTGGCACCTGCTCGGCGAAGAAATCAGTAAGGAACATGCTGCGCTGGAACGCCTGGTTGCTATACGCTTACTGGAACAAGGGTTTACACTTCCGGACGATGAAAATTTTGCCGGCTTAACCATTACGGAACTGGCCATCAGTGAAAGCGATGCAGTGACCGAATCATATCCGGAATGGCTATATGCACGCATAGTACAGGAGTTGGGAGAAAGAGGCTCGAAAGAAGCACAATCGCTGAATGACCGGGCAAGTGTATTCCTTCGGGTCAATACTTCGAAGATCAGCACGAAAAAGGCCTTGAAAAGCCTGGAAGAACAGCAGGTCCCGGCTTCGCTGTTACCCGGCACCAACTGCATCCGCCTGGAAGCACGTGCCAACCTCGACCAGATCGAGATCTGCAAAAAGGGACAGGCTGAATTGCAGGATTCCGGTTCACAACTGATCGCTCCGTTCCTGGACCCGAAACCAGGGTCACTGATCATCGATGCCTGTGCGGGATCCGGTGGTAAATCACTGCATCTTGCAGACCTTACCAACGACGGTTCGCCGATCATCTCTCTCGACATTGAGCATTGGAAATTAAAGAACCTTCTTTTCCGCGCCAATAAGA
Source organism: Bacteroidota bacterium (assembly GCA_040386675.1). Taxonomy (GTDB): domain Bacteria; phylum Bacteroidota; class Bacteroidia; order Flavobacteriales_D; family Luteibaculaceae; genus DASUEB01. Next base: position 25,224 of record JAZKEZ010000001.1, read on the forward strand.
GCGGATTTCAATCCATAGTGACCTACCCCCTTCCCGATCCTGAATTCTTTAAGCAATACGCCCAAAAAGCTGATTATTTACTGCTTGATGTTCCGTGCTCCGGACTGGGTGTGATCAAACGCAACCCGGATACCAAGTGGAAGCTTACCGAAGAACGGTTGGAAGAGCTGATCGGGATCCAGCAGGACATACTTTCCTCGTACATCAACCTGGTAAAGCCCGGTGGGATTTGCGTGTATGCAACGTGTAGTATCCTTCCTTCGGAGAACACCGACCAGGTCCATAAATTCCTAAAGAACAATTCAGAATTTAGTTTGCTTGCCGAACATATGCAATGGCCTTCGCAGGGAACCGACGGGTTCTATATGGCGAGGCTGCAGCGAAGCTATTGAAGGTATTGCATACCGTTGACTGAGCTTGTCGAAGTCCAGTTAGGTGGCTTCGACGAGCTCAGCCACCGCTTGGAATCAGTTACCGTTTGAATCAGTTACCGTTTGAATCAGTTCCCGTTTGTAATTAAACAAAAAAGGCTCCGGTGAATACCGGAGCCTTTTTACTTATATCTCGTTGATCAATTAGTTCTTGATCACTTTCTTAGAAACGTTAATACCGTTTGCTTTGATGTTAAGGATATACATACCCTTAGCAAGCGATTCAGTGTTGATTACAGTAACCGCACCGTTGTTTGTCAGTTGAGCGTTAACCGCTTTTCCGTAAACGTCAACCAGTGTTACTACTGCATCAGCTGGAAGTTGTCCTTTGATAGAAAGTACACCAGCGAATGGGTTAGGATAAACAGATACCTCAAGACCACCGGCAACAGAACCAACAGAAGAAGGATCAGTCAGGGTGAAATCACCAGTGATTGAACAACCGTTGTCGTCTTTCACAGTGTAAGTATACTCACCTGGCTGAAGGCCTGTAAAGGTCTCTGAAGACTGGAATGCACCACCGTTAAGGCTGATCTGTAGAGCAGCAAGTTCAGTAGTACCACCGTCTACATCGATAGTAACATCGTAACCGTTGGTTTCATCGTAAGCATCGATTACAACATCAGCAGTGATCTGTGATGGTGTGTTGATGTTGAAGCTGAACTCAGCAGTACAACCGTTGTTATCCTGTACAGTGATCACGTAGCTTCCGGCAACAAGACCGGTGAACGCGTTTTCAGTTTGGAAGTTAGTTCCGTCTACACTGAATGCAAATGGAGCAGTTCCACCAGATACGGTAAGACCGTTGATCTCTCCGTTAGCTTCACCGAAGCAGGTAACCGGCTTGTAGTTGTCAACTGTAAGGTCGATAGCTCCACCGATTGGCTGAGTAATTACAGCGTTGATGGTGAATGTACAAGAAGTAATATCAGTAACACGCACGAAGTAAGAACCAGGAGCAAGGTTGCTGAATGTACCGCTTGACTGAGCAGGACCGAAAGAAACGTTATCGGTGCTCAACTGGAAGTCGAAAGGACTCTGACCACCTGAAGTAGTTACAGTAATTGAACCGTTGTTTCCACCTGAACAGCTAACGTCAGTCTGAGTGTAGCTTGCAGTAAGACCGCTGATGTTTGGAACAACAACGATAATGTCTGCTGACTTACAAGAGTTGTCATCAGTTACGAAAACAGTGTAAGAACCTGAGTTCAGTCCGGTTACGCCAAATGGGCTTGAGAAACCAGGATAAACACTTCCAGCTACGTTGAAAGTATATGTACTGCTACCTGAAGTACCACCGGTTGCAGTCAGATCGAACGCACCGTTGTTGGTGTTACAGCTTGCAGAAACGATGTTATCAGCAGTTACTGAAGGAGCATCGAATACAGTGATGTTGAAAGTATCTGTGAATGCGCAGTTACCGAAGCTCTTAGTGTAAGCAATAGCGTAAACACCAGGAGTTGCATTCACAAAGTTGTGACCGGCAACACCAGTTCCAGCGAAAGTACCACCGGTACCTGCAGTTACAAGAGTGTTAAGATCAATAAGTGAATTCGGACAAGTAGCTGCATCGTTTACTGCTACAGAAGCAGCGTTGTAAACAGTGATGTTCTGAACAGGAGAGTAAACGGTTGTGTTACAAGCACCGATGATACGAACCTGGATAGCTGCGTCACCTGAAACATTGAAAAATACAGGATTGCTTGTACCGATCACAGTGTTGGTAGTCACATTGTACCACTCGTAAGAAGCAGGAGATGCACCAAGCGTACCGCCGTTAGCAGTAAGAGAAATGGTACTTCCGTCGCAAACGGTAGCAGATGGAGAAACAGAGATTGCAGTCGGAGCAATAGCAGTATCCTTTACAAATACGGTGTGAACTACAAATGCAGTAGTATCGCAACCTTCAACACGAACACCGTAAGTGGTGGTTTTGGTTGGAGATACAGTCAGCACATTAGCAAAAGTAAGTGGCTGAGTAGCTACAGCAGTACCTACAATGTTGTTTTGCTGGTCAAGTTCGTACCAAACCGCGTTTGCGTTAGATGGACCGGCACCGCCAATTGCAGTGATGTTTACAGTAGTTCCGCTGTTTGCACAGAAATTATCAGCATCTGCAGAGATAGCAAAGAACTGGTTGCTTGCACCAAAAAGGTTAAGTGTAGTCATAACAGTAGAACTCATCCCGTTACATCCGCCATCAGTGTAAGAACTTACATCGATAGAAGTAGTACCGGCAGGAACAAGTGAAAGATCAACAGATATAGATGCACTTGTATCGTTGTTGAATGGTCCAATAACTGTTCCCGAAGGCTGGTAAGTTACGGTAAAGAAGAAGTCTTCGTTGGTACCAAGGGTAGCATCAGATGTAAAGGTATAAGTACCTGTACCACAAACCGCGTCTCCGTTAGCAATAGTAGTGTTGTTTTCGTCGGTAATGGTTACCTGAGTAGCAGCAATACCAGAAATTGCTCCGTTCATTACAACGGTTACCGGGGTAGTTGGAGTAGATACACAACCTGAACCTCCAACAAGACGCACTGCAAACGTAATGTCGCCTGAAGCATAGAAGTTCAGTGAAGATGAACTTTGAGTTGACAGTGTATTGAAACCGTTACCATCAATGTAACCGAATTCGTACAGCGCACCGTCAGTTCCAAGTGAACCACCAGTTGCGGTTAACGTAACATTCTGAGCACACAGTGAATCAGTAGATGCAACCAGATTGTTATTCTGATCGTACAGATCAAGGCCGGTTGGAGTAACCGATGCATCAAGAGGAGTAGCACTTCCGTTAACTGAAGCAGTCGGAGCACCACATCCGCCGTTGATCCTTGCGTAAATAGTAGTTGCAGAAGATATAGTTGCTGAGTATACATTAGAAGTACTCGCCTGAACTACAGTTCCAAAGCCAGCATCAGTTGAAAACTCATAATATGCAGTATCATTATTCGCAATAAGATCAGAAAGTGTTCCGCCGGTAGCAGTGAAATCCACTACATCACCAGGACATGGAGAACCGTTTGAAACGGTTAGTCCTGTCGGAGCAATGTTGTCAGTAGCGATGTCAACAGTAGTTGAAGCTACAGAACCTGTTGTAGAACAATCGTCAGTGATACGGAAAGAAACTGAAGTTGGGGAAGTGATGTTAAGTGTGATGAAATCATCTGAACCGATATTGATCCATCCGTTTACACCATTATTGTATTCGTAGTAACCGTTTGCCTCAAGTACACCACCGTAAGCAGTGAATGTCACATTTGTTCCACTACAAACCTGAGTATCAGAAACACCAACAGAATCAATAGGTGTACTTGGGTCAATCACAGTAATTGTTGCAGAAACACCATCAGTAGTGTCGCAGGCATCGATCATACGTATAGTAACGCTAAGATCTGTAGAAGGCATAAGTAGAGTAACACTTCCAGTACCTATGTTGGTTGAAGCTGTAAACCATGAAGCACCGTCGGTAGAATATTGGTAGGCAACAAAACCTGCACCTCTTACTTCAGAACCGTCTGTAGTGAAAGTCACAGATGTTCCTGCGCATGCACTACCAACTGAAGTATTTAAAACTCCGGCATCAACAGAACTTACAGTAGATGCAATAGCGATAGCACCACTGTTGCGGTCGTTTGCTGCAGAACATCCGTCGTCGTAACGAACATAAACGTTACCTGAGAAGTTGCTTCCAATTGTGTAAGGATTAGTGATCTGAGTGGTGAAACCCGGATTACTGAAGAAAAGTGTATCTGTGTTCGGGTTGTTACCTGCGCTACCGCCTAAAGCAGAAAGAGTATAAGTACCAGGACAAACAGCAGTCGTGTATGGAGTTCCGTTAAGTGCAACGTTGGTTGCAGCTGCAGAAGCATTAGTGTAGGTAGTAAATTGTACGTGGAATACTGCAGATGTATCACACTCTGACTCGTAGCGCACGTATCGGTTGATCGTGGTGTTTTGTCCAGGGATCGTTACTGTAGTTGAACCACTTGGATAAACCACAGATGGGCCGGTAGCATTCGAGTTGTTATATGCTCTCAGTATACCCATGCTTCCAGGATTTCCGCCGTAAACTGCAAGAGTCTTGGCAGGTGCTCCATTACAAAGCATGTTGGTAGTATCACCATTGATGGTGAATCCTGTTGGAGCAGCTGAAGCCGTGTTTACCACGATTGCAGGAGCATTGGTTCCAATACCGTCGTTACCGGTTACAGTAACATAATAGGTAGTACCTGGAATTACAGGAGTGAACAAAAAGTCGTTACCTGGCTGTGTACCAAAGGAAACATCCATCCCGCCCGGGGCGATTGTACTTACTTTGATGGCGTATTGACCGCCACCGCCGCTGCCGATGTTCCAGGAAACTGTAACCTGAGAACCAGCACACGGAGTAGCATCAGACACCGTGATATTCGTTACCTGCGCATAGGCCGTGCCGGTAAGCATCAGCGCGATCGCAAGCAACAATTTCGTGTAGAGCTTTCTCATTTAGTTGGTTTTTATTAATCTGTATTTTATGAACAGAGGCAAAAATAGTCGTTTGCCGCGAATAACAATACAATAGTCCTGATTAATTTGAAGGCCAACTTTCGAATTACGGCATTTGCCGTACGGGCATAAAAAAAGGCCGTGGCTCCCTCAATACCACGGCCTCAAAAAGCTCCTGCTTCTTGGAAGATCAGTAGAACTGAATCTTCCAGTTAGAAGCTTTTTCCCCTACCATTGTTGTAACAACGTATATGCCATTACTAACAGTATTTAGAATAACTTCTTTTAACGTATTCGTTTTCAGTCCCTTTTCTTCAACTATAACCCTACCATCCATTGCGGTTAGGCGGAAAACATCATAATTTTGATCGGGAAGCAATTTGAGATTTCCGTTTCCGTCGGTCCATATGCGAAAATCTCCTTTGCGGGTATTTTCTGCAACGGAAGTGGGATTGGCAACAACCTCGATCGCTTTGATACGTGAAGATTGACAAAAACCATTCCCAACCTTTAATTGAACTGTAAATGTACCAGGCTGCTGGTAAATGTGCTCCGGCTCTTCGTCGACCGACTTATTTCCATCGCCAAAATCCCACAGGAATTCGGTGAGCGATTCCTGCGTATCTACCTGGAATCTAACTATTTCACCTGCAACGGGAACCTGTGGTTCATTTGCAATTGCGATATTCATCGGGTCGGGATCATTAAGAATAATATCTGCTGAAGTAACCGAACAGCCACTCGAATCGGTGATCACGACCTTATAAATGCCTGCTCCTACCCCAATTTGGTCAGCTTCTTCACTACCGGTATTCCACTTGACGCGAAGCGTGCCTCTTCCTCCTGACGCAAGCAGGATGATGTTTCCGTCTTTCCTTCCCTGGCAGGTTGGGTGCTGAACAGTGAAGCTGTAGGTGATCTCAGGTGCGTCAATAAAGGTTAACTGGCTCACTTTTAAGCCATAAAAACTGCTGCTGATTTCTATAGTGTAAGTTCCTGCCGGTGGACTGACAAGGCGGTCGGCACCGGAAGAAGTTGACGTTCTGACCACAATACCGTCCGAATTTTTCCACGTATAATCCCACGGACCGTTCCCTTCGCCTTTGGCTTCCAGGTATCCACTGCCGTCCTGGTGACATTGATTCGGAATTGAAGTCAACCGCTCGCGGTCTTCAAACACCAGTATGAAGTTGGTATTAACCACATTTTTGGTGAGTGATAGCGTGAGACTAAGATTCCCATCTACCGCGTACCGATTATTGGTAGACAGATCGACCAACACGGGATAATAGTCCCCGAAATTGGAAATCCCGTCCAGCGACATAATGTACTGTGCTGTCTTCCTGGCTTTTATCAGAACTTTCACTGTATCACCACTTTTCAATACAGGAACCGCATCCAGTCCAAGTTCTGCTGATCCTGCAAGGAAAGCGAGCTTTGGCGCATCCGGGTGACTGATATTGATCTTTTCATTGTCGAAATCATCTAACCCCGGCTGTGCATTTTCATGGATCACTACCGCTGCGATGTCGTAAAACTTTGCGTTCGATTGCTTTAACTTCAGGGAGATGAATCGCTTGCTGTCTCCCCCAACCAGGAAAACCGGGACACCGCCAGTGGTTTTACTGCTTTCTGTAAACTTCACATATCCACCTGGCTCAGAAGATTTTACAAAAAACCCCTGTGAGGATTGTAACGATCCGTTGGTGCGGATGAGGCCAATTCCAAGGTTTTGGTTCCACATGTCCATATTGCCGGACAATGGATCGTAAACCCAATATTTATTGCCGGTCCTGAACCGTTCAATCGCCCCGAAATTTACTGGGGACGGATACGGGTTCCCTACCAGGTTAAAGCCATCGGCCGCGGGTGTACTGGTAAAAGTGTAAGAAAGCGGAACCTGTACATCACCCTGGTTGATGTTGCCGAAAAAATCAAGGGTAAACGCCCCCGGACCTTGGTTGGGATCTCCACAATAAACGTAATATCCTGAACCCGAATACATTGGATTTGTGATATTGGTCGCCGCAACTAAACCATTTTCTATGGCTCCCGGACGACTTTCGGTATAACTGAATGCGCTGATGAATGAAAATGTAGGCTTGTCCGAACCTGGAAAACCGGAAGTTACCAGGTCATCATCAAGGTCGGCCAGGGTTTGAGCAGCCAATGGTGAGGCAAGAAACCGCCAGTCTGTTTGTCCGGCCGGAACGAAACGCTCTACCGTGATTTTTCCTGATACCGAGGTCGGAGAAATCTCCCCGATCGAGCCGGTTCCCTGGTTATCGGAGTGAAGAACGAGTTTATCATTGGTGATGAGTTTTCCGCCCGGTAGCGTAATATTTCCGGCCACCCGAATAAGTCCATCAGTAATTTCGAGACCTGAAGGATTGAAAATGCTCAAATCCCCGAACAACATTTCTCCACTTAAAAACTGTCTGTAAGACCCGTCAAACCAGAGCTTCGAGGATCTTCCCTGGTAATTTCCCCGATTCGTAATGTTACCACGCACAATCACGCTCAGGTCAGAAGAATTTAAAGCCCCTCCGGAAGAAATAGTTATGTTAAACAACTCTACGTTTCTATCCATCTCTACAGTGTGACCGGATTTGATGACTACCGAACTATTCGGTCCGAAAGTTACCGGCATCGCTTCTCCCCCATCTTCCATCGACCAGTTCAGTTCCGACATCTTTCCGGATCCGGTAGAATAATACGGTTGCGACTCCAGGCTCAGGTCATCGATCTTTACCATATCAGAAGATAACAAGCCACTTACCGATTGGGTAAACGCCAGTCGACAGTCTTGTCCCCAAAACTGCTGAGGGATCTGGATGCGGATGCCGCCGGACCTTCCTGCTTCAAATGCACTTCTTACCTGTGAGTAAAGTGCGGTATAGCTTGGGTAATCGGTGGCCGACCCCGTAGTGATCAACACTTGGAATTCAGAAGTTCCTAACGGGTTAATGGCAGCATAACCTACTGTCATTGCGAGGGTTGCAAAACCCGCCTGCGGACGTACCGAGGAACTGATCAGCCAGCTTGGACCGGCAGCAGTCCCCAACAGACCGGCCGTATTGGTTACCGACGCAGCTCCCTGTGAGAAAGTCCACTGGCTACCGTTCCCGGATGTATAACTGTTGTTCCAGCCGGCGGGAAGTGTACCGGAGTTAAAATTCTCTGACAGCTGCTGGGCACCCGACGGGGTGGTAAGTAGAATCAGGAGACATGCGAGGAAGAAGGAAAGATTGCGGATCATGGAGATGGCTGTAATGGACAAAGTTGATAAAAACTGTCGTATAGTAGTAGAGTTTTCGTTAGAGTTGGCTTTTTAAACGGCCAATTCTACAGGTTGAGGAATGCTTAGTTTGTCATTGTTACTTTTTTATAAAAAGTAACGCAAAAACTGTCGCTGCTTTTCCCTCACTTCACTCCACTCCCGGAAACGCGACCTTGGCGGCGATCCGCTCCGTACCTCCGCGGCTTCCGTCAAGGTGCCCGCGTTCCGGTTCGCTACGTTCGATC
>JAZKEZ010000002.1:0-7527 GCA_040386675.1 Bacteroidota bacterium
CCGGAACAATGTTCTGCTGGTGCGCTCTGGAAGCAAGCTCAGGAACCACGCCTCCGTAAGTGCGGTGAATTTCCTGGTTGGCAATAAAGTTGGCAAGGATTTTGTTACCGCGCAGCACGGCAGCGGAAGTATCATCGCATGAGCTCTCAATGCCTAGAATAAGCAGGTCTCTTTCTTGTTTATTCATACTTTTACCGCAAAGCGCAAAATTATCAAAAAAAGGTACAAGATACTCTGGGCATTTACTGTGTTCGTTGCACTTTTGGGTGTACTGATATACAGCTTGTTATATCTGCCCTCGTTCCAGACTTACGTCGCACAAAAGCTCACTGCATATCTCAAATCCAGTTACGGGATAGACGCGTCCATAGATAAGGTGAAGATCCGTTTCGTAAAAACGGTGGAACTCGACGGTGTTTTTGTAAAAGATTTGCAGGGCGATACGCTGCTGTATGCTAAAAATATTGAGGTAAATCTTGCCGGGTACAGTCTTGATCAGAACACGTTCCTGCTGGATCACTTTACGCTCAACAAAAGCCGGCTGCGCATGGAGTACCAGCACCCGGATTCGCTTTCCAACCTGGAACAGGTCATCGCTCTTTTTGATTCGGGCGATACCACGACCACGCCTTCACAGCCTTTTCACCTGGAAGCACAGGACATTGCCATCAATGACTTGCATTTCAGCCTCCATCACCAGGTAGATACCACCCACGAATTCGGGATGGATTACGAAGACCTGGACATTAAGAACTTTACCCTTCATGCACAAGACTTTGCACTGGTTGACGACAGCGTGAATGCTGAGATCAGCCTACTGCGAGCCCGCGAGAAATCGGGCCTTGTACTGGCCAGTCTTTCCGGTGACCTGATTGCAAGTCCGACGGTAGTTCAGTTTACCGATCTCCGGATGGTCACCCCGCGCACTCATATCAAGGGAAGCCTGAAACTCACTCACAAAAGCTGGGGATCGTACATCGATTTTGTGCACCAGGTAAAGATGAAGATCGACCTGGAAGACTCGAAAGTGTATTCTGGCGACATCGCGATCTTTGCTCCCGAACTCAAGGAATGGGACAAGACCATCTTCATCTCCGGAGGCGTTCGCGGGAAAGTGGATAACCTGAAACTGAAGGGAATATACCTGACCACGATGACCGGCACCGAATTTGCCGGGAATTTCGACATCTCCGGGCTTCCTGATTTCGAGACTTCTTTCATCACGGTTGAAGCGCAGAAGATCCGCACCAATGCTGCCGATATCCAGAGCATTTGTACCGCAATTGTAGACACTTCGATCGTGATCCCGGAAGAAGTTTACAACCTGGGCGATGTATATTTTGCGGGTTCGTTCACCGGTTTCCCCAACCAGTTTACATCTTACGGTGTATTTACCTCTGATGCCGGTGTGTTGAAGACCGACCTTACGCTGCAGCAAAAAGACAGCACGTATTTCTACAAAGGAAAACTCTTTACCGAAGGATTGGATGTAGGTATGGTTACAGGTATAGCAGATATCGGGACACTTACCTCATCTTTTAATGTAGAAGGAAAAGGATTTGCCGTAGAAGAACTGGATGCCAAAATTGACGGGACGTTCGACTCCTTCTTTTACAAAGACTACGAATACGAAGACATTTTCCTCGACGGTACTTTCGAAAAAGCCAAATTCAACGGTTTGCTTACCTGCGAGGATCCGAACGCCGATTTTGACTTTAACGGAGAGATCGACTTTAACAGCGAGAAACCGATCTTCGATTTCTACGTGCAGGTGTACGCCTTTAACCTTTCTGAACTCAACCTGATGAACGACAGCATCGGCGCTGAACTCTCCGGAACGGTAAGATTGCGGGCAGAAGGGTACAAGCTGTCTGATGTGACCGGTTCTGCACTGATCGAAAACCTGAGTTACTGTCAGGGAGAAAACCAGTACTACTTCAGTAAAGCGGAGATCCTGGCGAAAAACAATCCACGCGAGATCCAGCTGCTCAGTCCCATTGCCGATGTAAGCATAAAAGGAAACTTTGTTCCCGAAGAACTCGCACAGAGTTTTATATCCGTGGTTGCCGATGCCATCCCGGCGATCAAACTCCAGGAACAACCGCTTAAAAAGAAGAAGCCGGTTCCGCAGAACTTCACATTCGGCGTCACTGTAAAAGACATATCGCTGCTCAAGGAATTTGTGACCGACAGCATCCGGATGCGGCCGGGAAGTACGATCAACGGATTTTACAATTCGGTCTCCAACGTGTTTGAACTCAATGTCGATGCTCCTTACCTGCGCTATGCAGATTACCGCGGCCGGGATGTGAACCTCACCGCCAGGAAGATCAATGACGTATTGAGCGCTGATCTGCGTATGTCGTCACTTTCGCTTTCAGACAGCGTAAAATTCAACAACATCGATGTGCTGGCAAAAGCCATTAATGATAACCTCCAGTTCTCTGTGGCCTGGGCCAATGATGATAAGAACCGCGGCCGCCTGGAAGGGGTAGGGCAGATATTGGGAACCACAAAATTCAACGTGGAGTTACTTCCCGCCGACCTGTTACTCGACGGGGTGGCCTGGAAAACGACCCAGCAAGCCACTATCTATTACGACAGCACCAAGATCAACGTGAAAAACTTCCACCTGGTGAGTGCCAACCAGGAAGTGAGTATAGACGGACGATTGAGCCAGCTGAATTCTGATCGCATGAATTTCGAAATCAAGAATTTCGACCTGCATACCGTGAATTCATTTTACCCGATAGGGTACAATGTTTCGGGTAAGGTAGATGGGAAGGGTTATGTATCCAATCCTTACAAAAGCCTGAGTTTCCAGGCCAATGTTACGGTGAAGGCGCTCAAATTCAATGAAGAAATTCTGGGGAATATCGTATTCGATGGCAACTGGGCAAGAGCCGACAGTGCGATCAATATCCTGGCGTACCTGGAAAAAGAAAACGCCAAGACCTTCAACCTGCAGGGAACCTACCGTCCGTTTGCTAAAAACAACGAAATGGACATGAAGCTCTCGCTCAATAATTTCAACCTGGTGGCGGTCAATGCCCTAGGGATTGAAGCGATAGATGGTTTCAAAGGACTGGCATCCGGTGCGATCGATATCTCGGGCGCATCAGAAGCACCGGTTTTAAAGGGACAGATCCAGCTGAAAGACGCACAGATCCATGTAGATTACCTGAATACCACCTACAAACTCAACGATAAAATAAAGATCAATCCCGACTGGATCGGTTTCAACCGGATCGTGGTTACCGACGAAAAGGGAAACAAAGCGTACGCAACCGGTACGGCCAACCACAAAAATTTCTCGAACTGGAACTACGATTTTTCGATTGATATGAAGGATTTCCTTTGTATCAATACCGATGCGACCATGAACGAATCGTTTTATGGAACGGCTTACGCCAGCGGGGACGTGAACATCAGTGGCTTCAACAGCAACATCGATATCGAGGTAAAAGCGAAAACCCGGAAAGGGACGCTTATCGCCATTCCTCTTGGTGGTGCGCAGGACGTGTCTACACAGCAGCTGGTGCGCTTTGTTAGTACCAACGAGCCAATGGCCATCGAGGAAGAAAGCGACCTGAGTGGGATCACGCTTAAATTTGACATTGAGGCCACTGAAGATGCCGAGGTACAACTCATTTTTGATGAGAAGATTGGGGATATCATCAGCGGGAAAGGAAACGGGCGTATCAATCTCGAGATCACTCCTTCGGGAGATTTCAGGATGTTCGGCCGCTACGAGATCGCCCACCCAAATTACCTGTTTACGCTCAAGAACGTGGTAAACAAGCTCTTTACCGTGCGTCCCGGCGGAACCATTACCTGGTACGGCGATCCGTACGAAGCGTACATCGACCTCACGGCCGTTTACAACGCCCGCGCTGCGCTGTACGACATTATGCTTACGGAAGACGAGCGCTACCGCAGACGGGAATTGATCAACTGTATCATGCACATGACCGGCAAACTGATGGAGCCCCGGATCAAATTTGACATTGCAGTTCCCGGTGCCGACGACTTTGTCCGCGGACAACTGGCAGCGGTAACGAGCGACGAGAACGAATTGAACAAGCAGTTCCTGAGTTTGCTGGTAGCCAATCGATTCAGTCCGTTGCAAAACGGTGTGCGATCAGGCGAAAACACCGCCGGTTCTGCAGTGGGCAGCAATTCAATGGAATTACTGAGTAACCAGTTGAGTAACTGGTTGAGCGGAGTGAGCAACCGGTTTACCGTGGGCGTAAACCTCCGTCCCGGCGACCAGACCTCGACCGGAGAATACAGCCTTATGGTGGGTACACAGTTGTTCAAAGACCGGGTAAATGTGTATACCAACGTTGGGGTGGGAAGCACCGCAACCACACCACAAACTCCCCAGAATGCCAACAACTTCGTGGGCGATGTAGTGGTGGAGTACAACCTAACCAAAGACGGTCGTTTCAAGCTCAAGGCATTCAACCAGACCTCAGATAACGTATACATCAGCAGTGGACTGTCGCCATATGTGCAGGGTGCGGGTATCAGTTATTCCGAACAGTTCGACAGCTTCAGCGAGTTCCGCAGGAATTTCGTTTCACTCTTCGAACGACGCAAGAAGAAGGTCCCGGTAGATATTACGCCTCCGACGGAGGTGGTGGGGCCGTAACAGACCTCAACAACGCAGTGATGCAGCTCGACCTCTATTAGGCATCGGCTCAACTTGAGGGGGTTCCTCGCTGCGCTCGGAATGACGGCGTTTTTAAAGGGTGCGCGTTGGATTTCGAGCGCAGCGAGAAATCTCATCTCTTAATAAAGAAGCACCGTCATCCCGAGCGTAGCGAGGGACCTCCAACAACGCAGTAGCCATCCCGAACGAAGTGATGGACCTCAACAGCGCGCTGAGCGACCTCCAACAACGAAGCAGTCATCCCGAGCGCAGCGAGGGATCCCCCCGGGCCACTGCAGTGCCCCTGGATTAATAAGCCCAGGTTATTAAACAAACAACCCCGCCAGTTTCCTGACGGGGTTGCGACTTTTAGATGTACCACTGTGAAGACAATCCAACTACCTTATATCCAAACTCAACGGTAGCACATCATCGAGTTAGTCAGTCTGAGGAGTGTATCTTTTGTACCATTGCATCAGTGCGAACGAACCGATCACACCGGATGATAATCCTTCACCGAGTACTGCAAAAGCAGCGGTAGAAGGGTCAAGATAGCTGCCCATCAGCGCGGTATCTTTAATGTGTTGCATAAATGCGTGGTCGAAACTCAGGTAAAATCCCAGGAAAAGTGTGAAGATACCTACAGCCACCACGGTTAACGAACTACCAATACCGTAACCGGTAAGGTATTCCATGTGTTCATTGGTTACCGATCTGTAGCGGTCGAGCGCGAGAACAATACCTCCAATTACGATCAGCAGGTTGAAGAGTCGTAATTCGAGAATGTAAGCCAGACCTACCAGTTGCATCAGCAAAAAGTAGCCAATTAGCGCCGCTGCGGTATACAATCCGTATCGAACGCCCAGTGTGTCAATTTTGATTGGAGACATGATGTGTTGTTTTGGTTTATACTCCGGATCAGTATCCCTGTCCGTTTCAATGTGTTAGTGAGTGCAAATGCCATACCGAATAAAGTAAGAAGTAAGAATTAAGAGGTAAGAAGTGAGGGTTACCGTAAGGCCTTTCTTACTTTTTACTTCTTAATTCTTACTTTTCAACTTCCGGTTGCCCCGTATTCCACCGCCTTCTCATTCCCCGGATATTCCATTCTGGCAATCTCGCTGATCTCGCCATCGAGGGAAAATTCAATGGTTCTTACATCGAATGGTCTGTAGAGTGAAATGCGGTAAGTGCCTTCGTGCGCATTAAAAGCATCGATGGTGAATAAGATCACTTCTTCAGCTTCAAGGATTGTGCTTAGTTTAGCGGAAACCAGCAGGGAATAAGCAAATTCTTTTGGTTTTTTGGTTTGCCAGTACCATTGGAGTTGTCGGTGGTCCCAGCCGGCAGTGCCGTAGATTTGCTGGAAAGGATCAGAAATGTCTTTGTTGAATGTAGAAAACTCGCCCCGGTTGTCGGCTTCGCTATGCTCAAGGATCATGAGCGGGTAATCACTTTTCGCAGGATCGGAATCCATGCAGAAACCTTTGTCATTTACCTTGAACGACAATGCCCACGAAGGATTGTTGGTATCGGCGATCTCAAAAGTGTTGGCCGGTGTAAATCCCTTTACTTTCCAGGAATAGGTGAATTTCCTTGAACGCAGCGTAATCGTTGCTCCCTGTTCGATCAGCCCGTTTTCCATGTGCGAGCGGTTCAGGTAATACTGTCTCGCCAGCTGCATAGCCGTGCGTTGCAGTCGCGAACGCTTGCTCAGGCTAAGGTCAGATTTCCAGCTGTTTACCAGTCTGTGAGGCTCTGGTAATATGGTAAGAAGGGTGGGAGTAACGTTTTTCATAATCAATGGGATTGTCCCCAAAGAAGACAAACCCTATGCCACCAACTTCTTACTTCTTAATTCTTACTTCTTAATTGGTTCTTCACTTATCTTAACAACCTCCCAACCTTTTCTCATCGTAACTTGCATCCATGATCGGGTTTTCATTTTCTGACTACAAGGCGCCTGAAAACACTCAGACTCCGTTTGAACAATTACTGGATATTTTTCTCGAACTGATGGTGTACACCAGCGGAGATGTGGAAGAAACCTTCAGCTGGATGAAACAGCTGGACCAGGAATATAACATCACAACTCCCGACTACACCCTTGAGGATTTTCGCCGCGACCTGGAACAAAAAGGGTATTTCAATCCTCAGGGCGACGGCGGTGCACCCAATTTATCGGCAAAAGGAGAACAGGCGATACGCCAGAAGGCGCTCGACCAGTTGTTCGGTAAAATGAAAAAGGGAGGAGTAGGACAGCACAAAACCAACTACACCGGGATTGGCGATGAGCAGGGCACCGACAGCCGCAGGTACCAGTTTGGCGACCGTATAGAACAGATCTCAATGACCGACAGTATGCGCAACGCACAGCGGAATCACGGCATAGACGAGTTCAGGCTAACTGAAGATGATCTTGAAGTGGTGGAAAGCGAATACAAAACGCAGACTTCTACTGTACTCATGATCGACATCAGTCACTCCATGATCCTGTATGGCGAAGACCGTATTACCCCGGCCAAAAAAGTGGCCATGGCGCTTAGTGAATTCATCACCACGCGCTATTCAAAAGACACACTCGATATTGTGGTGTTCGGAAACGACGCCTGGCAGATCAATATCAAAGACCTGCCGTATCTTTCCGTAGGACCGTATCACACCAATACTGTTGCCGGACTCGAACTGGCCATGGACCTGCTGCGGAGACGGAGAAACGCCAACAAGCAGATCTTCATGATCACCGACGGTAAGCCGACCTGTCTGAAGGAAGGCAAGGAATATTACAAGAACAGCAATTACGGTCATGACCCTAAGATCGTGGGCCGCTGCCTTACCCTGGCTAAGCAATGCCGCAAACTGCGCATCCCGGT
>JAZKEZ010000003.1:0-6317 GCA_040386675.1 Bacteroidota bacterium
ATTCACCTTTACCAAACCGCATTCCCTGCTTAATTTCGTGGAGACCATTCTCGACAGACAGGGCAGTTCATCGACATTACGCACCATTTTCCGCGAAAGCCGCTTCAACACTCCTGCAGCCCGTACCAAACTCGAAGCACTTTCGAAATGCAAAACCGAATATTCTTATCGATTCGACGGATATCCCGAAAGCCGGTACATGTACCGCAGCACCTGGGACTTGCTTACCATTGCCTCGGCGCGCTGCCAGACGCTCGGTGAACTAAAGATCGCCTCGGTGGGCCTGCTGCCCAATTCCGAGCATCACGAGTTATTTGAAACGCTCAATTATTTCGACACCATTTACAGCGACCTGGTGTGGAACGATAATCTGAACAAACTCGCGGGGTATTGCACCCAGCTTTCAGATTATGCGCAGAATCGCAGCATTGACCTGCTGTTCCAGAAGCTGAGTACGTTTTACGGAAGCTCGTGGGATCCGGATGTGCCTTTCCGGGTGTGCCTCTATCCTATTCCCGGGAAACGCGGAAACTCAACCGCCACACCGAAAGGAAACATTGTAACCTGCGGTGTGTTGCTCGACGATTACAACTATGCAAATACACTTGGCGTGGTGTTGCATGAAGTGTGTCATTTGCTGTACCGGGAGCAAAGTCCCGAATTGCAAAACCGCTTTGAACAGTGGTTCCTCACTGCCAAACCGTCCTCCCGACTACTTGCTTACCAATTGGTTGATGAGGCGCTGGCTACTGCATTGGGCAACGGCTGGATCTACGAATCGATTGCCGGAAAGTCCGATACGGCCGACTGGTACAATGACCCGTACATCGACAAGTTTGCCAAAAACGCTTACCCGGTGATCAGGGAATACGTAAGTCATGGCGGAACGATTGATCCGGCGCTGGTCAACTCGCTGTGCGCCGTTTACGACCGCATCTTTCCCGGCGCAGATCACGATTTGAATACGCTGTTCTCCAACCTGCGCATTGTCGCCGATCTGAATGATACCGTGGTTCCGGTGGTGTTTCCCGCGCTGTTCAGGAATTTCAGGGTAAGTGGCGCCGGACTTTCCTCACCCCTTGATGAAAAAAACCTCGACGACCTCAGCACACACCTGGCCACAAGAGTGATCCTCATCACCAGTGACAACAAAGCGGCCTGGGAATTTGTAAAGAAAAAAGTAAAAGACCTGCAAGGCCTTAAGACCGGCGACATGAACCGGAATTATTTCCAGTTACTGCAAAGTACAGAAGGTGTGAGCTATGTACTGGTCAACCTGCAATCACCGGCATTTCTTCCCGAATTGTTTGAGCAGATGAAGCTGAAACACAGGATCGATGCGGGGAATGCGGTGGTTTATTTAGGGAGGGAGTGATTTTTTTTTAAAAACTAACTCACCTGCTTCTCTGAAAATATAATCCCATTCTGATGCAGCTCATCCAGTATCGGCTGGTAGATCTCCGGCAATATCGGCAAGTGAACTCCGGTAAGGTTAAAAGTCCCGTTGAGCATGTTTTTCGCAGCAATTCCCAGCGGAAGTCCTACGGTTTTGGCCATGCTGGTATAGGTCTGGTCTTCACCGATTACCACCATTGAAGCCTGTAGCTCCTTCAACTCGCCGTTCAGCTTGTAGTTGAATTTGTGGTACATCACCGTCATGTCCTTATCACCGGGAGAGAGTGCCCATTTCTTCTCGAGGATGTGCTGCAGGATCTGTGCCGGTGTTCCGTTTTTAATGTCGATCAGGGTATTGTCGAACACACCGAGGTATTCGAGTTTCTCCATCAGGTCGTCGTCGTCCTGGCGGATATTGAGGTAATACTTGAGTTTGGTCTCAACCGTATCTTTCGGACTGTAGGCCAGGAAAGAATTGAAAAACTGGCGGTACGTCATGCCGTCGGTATTTTCCATCACGTAGCTGTCGTCGGTGGCGCCGAGTTGTACAAAAATATCCCAAGCTTTGCAGAAACCTACTCTCCTAAGCGTTCCGCGATACAGCGTCCCGATATTTTCAAGTCCGTAGATCAAGCGGTATTTCAGTGAATCGCGGTTGGCGTATCCTTCAAACCGGCCCCATCCGTCGATGCTAATGATCTCGGTCCGCCTGAACATTTTGTGATACGGAATGTACTTGTAAGTTCCTTCCTGTATGAATTTCACCGCGCCGCCCTGTCCGGCCAGCACTACGTTGCGCGGGTTCCAGGTAAATTTATAGTTCCAGGGATTATTGTCGCTTTCGGGAGCGATCAGTCCACCGGTAAAGCTCTCAAAACCAATGATCTCAGCGCCTTCACCTTTCAGCCGGTCGATGATCTCCATGGCCGACATGTGGTCGATGCCCGGATCAACGCCCAGTTCATTCAGCACCAATACGCCACTCTGAACCGCTGCCAGGTGCATATTCCGGATCTCGTCGCTGAGGTAGGAAGGAGTGATCACCGGTTTCCTGAATTCGATACACGACTTCACGATCGGACCGTGAAAACTGGCCGGCAGCATCGAGATCACCAGGTCGGCTTCCTGTAAATACGGCAGCCGGGCATTTTCATCCAGTCCGTTAAACATCACCGCCCTGCCTCTCGGATGTCCGCCAACCTTGCTGATAGCGAGGTTTTCGTCCATATCACCAACGGTGACCATCCAGTCTTCAACAACCGAATTGTCGAGCAGGTATTTAATCAGTGACGACGCCGATCTTCCGGCTCCGATAACCAGGATCCTTTTCATGCTTGCAACGAGTTTTCCGCAAACATACTGAAGTTTGAAAGTCTGAAAGTTTAAAGTTTAAAGTTTGGGGAGCATTCTAACTGTGTTCTCTGCGCCAACCTCCGTGCCTCTGCGGTTTAAAAATCCCCGCGTTTGAACAGTTTTAAAGTATAGGATTCCATTACCTTTGCCCCATGCTTGCCGTTATATCTCCCGCAAAAACACTCGAATTCGAAAACATTCCGCCGGTACCCGAAACCACCCTTCCGGATTTACTTCCGCAATCGGAATACCTCATCGAAAAACTAAAAAAACTGAGTGTCAAAAAGATCGGTGCGCTGATGGACATCAGTCCGAAACTTGCCGAACTCAATCACCAGCGGTTCCATGAATTCCACACTCCTTTTAACGAGAAGAATGCCAAACCGTCGATCATGGTTTTCAAGGGTGATGTTTACCTTGGGATGAAGGCAGAGGAGTTTTCTGAAAAGGAATTGAAGTATGCGCAGCATCATCTCCGGATGCTTTCCGGACTTTACGGATTGCTGCGTCCGTTCGACCTTATGCAGCCATACCGACTGGAAATGGGGACTTCTTTTGCAGTTACTGCCGCGAAAAAAAACCTGTATCAGTACTGGGGAAACACGATCACCGAAAAACTGAACGAGGCACTCGAAGAAGCAGGCACCAAAACCCTGTTGAACCTGGCCTCGCAGGAATACTTTAAAGCGGTGGTTCCCAAGAAATTAAAAGGTAATGTCGTGGTGTGCGAATTCCTGGACGGCAAAAACGGCAAACACAAGGTGATCTCCTTCTTTGCTAAAAAAGCCCGGGGAATGATGGCGAATTATCTAATCAAAAATGAAGTTAAAAGCCCCGCAGATCTTCGGGGATTCGATGCCGAAGGCTATATTTACGCTCCAAAACTTTCAACGAAAGACCAATTTATTTTTACCAGAGACGAAAAATGAAAAAAACGATCCTGATCGCCTCAATGGCAGTGTTTGCAATTACCGCAACGGCCCAAAAGAGAAAAAAAGACAAAACCGAAGAAACTCCGACTGTGGTTGCACAGGGACCGCAAAACGGTATGGACAGCCTTAGTTACGCATTTGGCGTTACCATGGCCAACAACCTTAAGAATCAAGGTGTTGAGACACTTAGTTTTGAGCAGTACTTGAACGCCGTAAAGGATGTGTACAGCAACTCCGGTAAAATGACCACCGAGCAGGCGCAGGCCTACCTCAAAGAATTTATTGCTAAAAAACAGGCTGCAGAAAACGAAGCCAACAAGCAGGCAGGTATCGCTTTTCTTGAGCAAAACAAGAACAAACCGGGTGTTACCGTTCTTCCGAGCGGATTGCAATACAAGATCCTGAACAAAGGAACCGGTACGGTAAAACCAACACTTACCGATAAAGTAAAAACGCATTACCACGGTACCCTTATCGACGGAACAGTGTTCGATAGCTCTGTGGATCGCGGTCAGCCGCTATCATTCAACGTTAACGGGGTGATCCGTGGATGGGTAGAGATCCTGCAAACGATGGTTGCCGGAGACAAATTCGAAATCTATGTTCCTTACGACCTTGCCTACGGTTCACGCGGAACGGGGAAGATCAAGCCGTTTTCTACGTTGATTTTTACGGTGGAATTGATTGATATTGAGAAGCCTTGAGCTAATGAGATGATTTGTTGATTTGTTGATACGTTGATTTGTTGATACGTTAATTTGTTGATGCCGCCGATACAGAACCGGTGATTGAGCCTGTCGAAATCACTTGACTTCGACAAGCTCAGTCACCGACTTCGACAAGCTCAGTCACCGACTTCGACAAGCTCAGTCACCGATTTCGACAAGCTCAGTCACTAATTTCGACAAGCTCAGCCACTAATTTCGACAAGCTCAGCCACCGACTTCGACAAGCTCAGTCACCTACTTTGACAAGCTCAGTCACAGGCTTCGATAGGTTCGGTAACTGACCAGACTCAACGATGCAGTCAGCTCAAATCAACAAATCAACAAATCATCTAATTCACCTGGATAACTAACCCTTTCAAATACTCACTCTCCGGGTGGAAGATGTTCACCGGGTGATCTGCCGGCTGATGCAATTGGTGCAGGATACGAACCTCTCTGCCCGCCTCTATGGCTGCAGCCATTACCGTGCTGTTGAACATGTATTTGTCTACCACCTGGCTGCATGAAAACGTAAAGATCAGTCCGCCGGGTTTGATGCTTTTAATGGCCTGGGCATTCAGTCGTTTGTAGCCCTGAACGGCGTTGTGTCTGGCGCTCATGTGCTTGGCAAACGCAGGCGGATCAAGTACGATCACATCGTAATCCACGTCGATCTCCCGGATGTATTCTACGGCGTCGGCCTTTATGTTTTTGTGATTGGCATCCTGCAAACCATTTAGTTCAAGGTTTTGGGTCACCAGATCGAGCGCACGGGCCGAACTGTCGAGCGAATGCACTTCTTTCGCGCCATTCAGCAAGGCAGCGATCGAGAAGCCACCTGAATAACAGAAGGTATTGAGTACTTTCTTGCCCTTTGAATATTCTCCGAGCAACTTACGGTTTTCGCGCTGATCGATAAAGAAACCGGTTTTCTGACCGGTGAACCAGTCTACGTTATACTTGCAGCCGTTCTCCACTCCGATCACGCTTCCTTTGTCCTCGCCCCAGATGCACTGGTTAGTAAGGTTGGCAGCAAAATTCTTCGGAAGCGTCTCCGAGCTTTTATCGTAAATGGTTTTCAGTTGGTCGCCGTAACAGGCTCTCAACGCCTCCACCAGATGATCCTTGATCATATACATCCCTATGCTGTGACACTGGATGACAGCGGTATCGGCATATACGTCGATGATCAGTCCCGGAAGGCCATCGCCTTCGGCATGCACCAGTCGGTAAATGTTGGTCGCAGTATTGTCTGCCAGTCCTTCGGTAAGCCTGGTTTCATATGCATTCCTGATCTTCTCTTTCCAGAAATCACCGTCAGGATTTATCCGCTTGAAACTGAAGGCTCGTACCGCGATGCTTCCGTCTGCCTGGAAATGACCGGTAGCGAGGTATTCGCTGGACACACTGTACACTTCAACAATGTCGCCGTCTTTAGGATCGCCCTCGATCTTTTTGATCGCACCGCTGAACACCCATGGGTGAAAACGAAGCAGTGAACCCTGTTTTTTGTTGGCCAGTATGATCCTTGGTAAATCGGTCATTTGAGAAATTTTTTGCAAACGTCGGGATTTAACCGCAAAGAGCGCTAAGAATCTTTGTTTGTCGCTGTCCTTTCTTTTGGAAAGAAAGAACGAAAGAAATTGTCGCTTCTTTTACTGCACTGCGCGTCACTCACAACATTGCGACCCGTTCGGCGATCTGGTCGTTCCTCCCAGCTTCCTCCGGGTGCCCGCATGTTGTTTCGCTCCGCTTGTTCCGTAAAAGAGGCGACTCACCTGCCGTATTTGAGAGTGGCCCAGCTTTAGGTTTTTTTGGCTCGCGATGATCCTGGAACTAAAAAAATCTGGAACTAAATTATTTGCATGCTCATTCATACGAAGGGGTGTCGCCTCTTTTCCCGATCGAACGCAGCGAACCGGAACGCGGG
>JAZKEZ010000004.1:0-14395 GCA_040386675.1 Bacteroidota bacterium
CGACAGTTTCTTTCGTTCTTTCTTTCCAAAAGAAAGGACAGCAACAAACAAAGCGTCAAACAGGAAATGATTATGAAACTTAAAATACAGTTCTTGATAATCAGTTAGTTGAGCTACTGGCATAAAAACTGTAATTAACCCCCTCATCAATCACATCACCATGAAAAAAATCCTATTCCTGGCACTCTGCCTGGTTCAGCTTTCAGCCGTAATGGCGCAAGACAAACCATCCATCCGTATCAAAGGCGAAGCCAGGAAGCTGGTCATGCCCGATCAGGCGGTATTCGATATCAGTATCAATTCAACCCGGAAAACCGAGGAGGAAAGCGTCAAGCACCTGCAGGAATTGTCGGCTGAGGTGCAGAAGAAACTCCGTGGTCTCGGTTTTACCGAAGACCAGATCAAGCTGAATGCCTACTCCACCAATATCACTTATGATTATTCCGATGGAAAGCAGAAAATTACGGGGTATACCAGTAACCAGCATTTCCGGGTGAAATTTCCATTGGATAAAGATCGCGTTCAGCGGGTATATAAAACCGTGCTTGCCGGGCCAACCGACGGACTAAACGTAAATTTCACCACCGATTGCTCAGATAGCCTCAACAAAAGGATTGAAAACGAACTCATCGTAATGGCGCTGAGAGACAGCCGCGAGAAGGCAGATCTGATGGCATCGACCATGAATTATAAAGTATTAACGGTTGAACATATCATCTATAATGTGGACAACCAGTACCCGGTGCCGATGATGCAAAAAGCGTTTCGTTCTGCCGATGCAGAAGCTGGTGCGCCGGCAGATTATTTCTCCATTGCCGAGCAGGAATTCTCAAGATCGGTTGAGGTCCATTTCGGATTCGGATTGAAGTAAATACAACGTAAAATAATAATAAAGGTCGTGAGACAGTCGGTCAATGGTCGGCTGCTTCACGACCTTTTTGCGTCTTGTTGTCAATGCGGGGAAACGTTTAATTTAGCCATCCATTTAAACCCCGACGCATGGAAACCATAACCTGTACCAACTGCGGCAACAGCAATTCGGTTGATTTCAAGTATTGTATGAATTGCGGACATACGCTGCCGGCAGTTTCGCGTACTCCTGTCTCTTCCATTACTGAAGAAAAACCGCGTAAAAAGTTCGACGCCAGAATCCTGGTTCCGGTATTTACCTGCCTGTTTTTATACGGAATGATCGCTTTAGGGATTTTTGCTGCCGGTAAACTCGAGGGTTTGCGCAAGACTTCGTTTACCGCAAATGTGATCGACCAGACGGTAACCACCATCAACAATGCCGCGCCGATCCAGGTAGATGAGGTTACAGTGCTCGAGGGCGCCGAACGTGTCGATCCGTATACCATTCAATACAATTACCAGTTGCTCGATATCGATACTTCTGTAATGGATACACTTTCGTTCAAGGCGAGCATGGAACCAACGATACTTTCGTTTATCCGAACGTCGGGCGAATTGGCCGGTTTGCGCATGATGGAAACCGATTTCATTTATGCCTATAAAGATCTGTCGTCCAATCCATACTGCTCGATCATCATCACTTCCGATCAGTACCTGGATGAGTCGGGGGAAGTAACTTCAGAAGATGATAACTAACATATGATCAAACCTCAGTCGATAGACCAATACATCTGGGATTTTCCCGAAGATGTGCAAGGCAAACTCCAGGCGATACGCCGGCTGGTGCACCAGTTTGCTCCGTCGGCCGAGGAAACCATCAGTTACGGAATCCCTACGTTTAAACTGTCCGGGAAATACCTGGTCCATTTTGCGGGCTATAAAAAACACATCGGGATGTATCCCGCCCCGGATGCAAACGACAAGGATTTCAGGGAAGACCTTGCTGCATATAAAACAGGAAAGGGCACCGTTCAGTTTCCGCTGAACAAGGAGTTGCCTGTAAATCTCATCACCCGAATTATTCAATACAGAATTGCCTGGCTACAGGAGGAAGAAGGGGCGGCCGGCCAATGAAAGTACTGCATACTGCCGACTGGCACATCGGCCAGTTGTTTCACGAATACGACCGTACCCGGGAACACGCACTTTTTCTGGACTGGCTGCTGGATACACTGGTTGCCCAACAGGTTGATGTGCTGCTGGTAAGCGGCGATATTTTTGATCATGCCAATCCTTCGGCTGCATCGGTAAAGATGTTCTATGCATTTCTGAACCAGGCAGTGAAGAATTCTCCGGCACTTCAAATTGTGGTCACTGCCGGTAACCACGATTCTGCCGCCCGATTGGAAGCACCGAAACCGCTGCTCGAATCCTCGTCGATCCATATTGTGGGCGCAGTAGAGAAAAATGAGACCGGAGAGATCCGGTTCGATAAACTCCTGGTTCCGCTTATGGGTAAATCGGGTGAGGTTGAAGTGCATTGCCTGGCCGTGCCTTTTCTCCGCCTGGGCGATTACCCGGTGGTTGCCGATTGTGAAAATCCATATACCGAAGGCGTTGCCGCCTTATATAGCGGTGCCTTCGAATTTGCCCGGAATGCCTCGGCATCCATCAGCATCATCGCCATGGGCCATCTGCACGTACAGAGCGCCGAAATAACCGACCTCGACAATACGGAAAGGCTCATCATGGGCGGAGTTGAGTCGGTATCGCACGACGCATTTCACGCCGACATTGCCTACGTGGCACTTGGACACATTCACAAAGCCCAGCGTATTGGCGGGAAAGAACATGTGCGGTATCCCGGAAGTCCGCTGCCGCTCTCGTTTTCCGAGATCAATTACCGCCACCAGGTGGTGACTTTTGAGTTGGAAAATGGGGCTGTTTCAACGATCACTCCTGTAGAAGTTCCGGAATTTGTGGCCTTGTTGCGTGTACCGCGAATGCCGGCGCCATTGGAAGAAGTGCTGGAAGAGATCGGCAGCCTGCCTGAAGCAGATGGCGACAAGGAACTGTGGCCGTTTCTCGAACTCCGGGTGTTGCTTACCGCTCCCGAGCCCGGAATGCGCCACCAGCTGGGCAAAGCCCTGGAAGGCAAACGGGCGCGCCTGGCAAGAATTGATGTGAGCTATCCGGCAAAGAAAAGAGAAGGAAATGCAGCGGCCGACCAGGCCAAACTAAAGGAATTGCGGCCCACTGATGTGTTTGCGACGGTATACGAATCGAAATACGGGAATGCCGTTCCGGAGGAACTGGTGAAATTGTTCAACGAAGTCAGTCAGCTGGCTTCCCAACAGGAAAACGAATGAAGATACTTGCCATTCGTACCCGGAACCTGGCTTCGCTGGAAGAAGACAATGCGATCGATTTTAGTGCAGAACCGTTGCGTTCTGCCGGCATATTTGCGATAACCGGTCCGACGGGTGCCGGGAAATCCACGCTGCTCGATGCCCTGTGTCTTGCCCTGTATTCGCGTACGCCGCGGTATGCTCAGGCCAGGGAAAACGGTGTGGAAATTCAGGACGTTTCGGGCAACACCCTGGGACAATCGGATTCGCGTGGAATTCTGCGCGACGGAACGGCTGAAGGATATGCCGAAGTTGATTTCGTTGGGGTTGATAACAAGGGCTATCGGGCCACCTGGAGCGTTCGTCGCGCCAGGAACCGCGCAGACGGCAGCATGCAGGCTTACAGCGTTCAGCTGAAAGACCTCGACAAAGCCACCGATTTTCCCGGAAAAAAAACCGAAGTCCAACAGGAAATTGAACGACTTGTTGGATTGAATTTCGAGCAGTTTACCCGTTCGGTATTGCTTGCGCAGGGCGATTTTACTGCTTTTCTGAAGGCAGGAAAAGATGAAAAGTCGTCGTTGCTCGAAAAACTCACCGGGACGAACATTTATTCTGAGATCTCGCGGCTCATTTTTGAGCGGAATCGGGACGAACAGCAAAAAATCCGCGAACTGAACCTGAGGTTGGGCGGAGTAGTGTTGCTCGGAAAGGAAGAAACGGAAGAAATTGCGGCCGGACAGGAGCAACTGGTGATTACGCTCCGCGACGTGGAACAGGAAATTACTTCGCTGACCGAAGAAAACAACTGGCACAAACGGCTTGGTGAACTGGCAGCAGCAATTGGTTTGGCCGGTACCGAGCTGGATGCGGCCACCTTGCAGCGGGATCAGGCTGCGGAACTGCGTCAGCAACTGAAGCTGGCGGAAGACACCCGCGAGATCCGCTCGTGGTTCGGTACCATCACCGGTCTTGAGAAAGCATTGCTTCAAAAATCGGAGGAATTCAGTCAGCGTGCCGCGGGAATCGTGAACCTGAAATCCGAAAAAGAGCAACAGGAACAGGCCGTCCGCGAATCCGGCGAATTGCAGTCGGCGGCACTACAGGCAGTAACAGATGCCCGGCCACTGCTCGCTGAAGCCGCAAAACTCGAGATACAATCGTCGGAAGGAAACCGACAAAAAAACACCGCAGAAAAAGAAGTTGATGCGGTAAGTCAGCGGCATGCCGGCTTGTTGAAACGGAAGGCTGAGGTCGGGCAGGAGCAACAACAGTTACAAACGGAAACTGAACAATTGTCGGGCTGGTTTGAGAGTCACCAGAACCGCAGTAAGGTCGCCGTAAACGAGGTGCTCATCAGGACCAGGCTGCAGGAAGCTTCCGGTTACACCACGGTGCTCGCTGAATTGAAAAACACCGAGACCAGCCTTGGTGCCGGACTGGACCGGTTGCAGCAGTTGAATGAGCAATCTGCGATCCAGCTCAGCGAAAAAGCATCGATTCTTGCTGCATTGCGCAA
Organism: Bacteroidota bacterium; assembly: GCA_040386675.1. Classification (GTDB taxonomy): domain Bacteria; phylum Bacteroidota; class Bacteroidia; order Flavobacteriales_D; family Luteibaculaceae; genus DASUEB01. The sequence goes on from JAZKEZ010000004.1 coordinate 4,720, forward strand.
GCAGCTCGATGAGTATGCTGCAAAACAGGGCTCAGTAAAAACCGGTGATCTGAATGCAGAACGGGCGCAGATCGACGAGCAGATACAGGAAACGGTCACGGCACAATCCGCGTGGACGCTGTTGTACCAGTTGCTGATGTCTGTTGAAGCCTCCCGTGCCCGGATTACGGAAACCCGGAGCCGGCTTGAGGAGAAAAGCAAGTTGGAACAAGGTAGCGCCGGGAAACTCCAGGCCGCTTTGATCAGGCGCGATACTTCATCGGCAATGCTGGAGAAAGCGCTGCTTGCTGCCGCAGAAAACGTGGAGCAGCTGCGGACAAAACTCACTCCCGGCGAACCGTGCATGGTTTGCGGAAGCACTGAACATCCGTATGCCGTCGCCGGGGCAGTAGTGGGGCACGTGCTCTCCGAACTTGAAAAAGAACACGTTCAGCTTGAAAAGGAATATACCGGACTACTTGCCCTTTGCAGCGGACTTTCCCAGGAAATTTCGGGTTTACAGCATCAACAGGAGCAGCTTTCCATCGATCTTGAAAAACAGGAAACTGCGGTAGATGAGCATCAGAAACTGTGGGAAAAACAGTCCATTTACAACACGATAGCTTCAGTGCCCGATGAAGGTAAAACCGCGTGGCTGATAATCCGACTGCAATCGCAACAGGAAAAACGACAGGACATCAGGGATCGGGTGGATGAGCAGCAGGAGTTGCTGCGGAAGTATGACGCATTGAAACAGCAATTTGACGATGCGCAAAGCGAACTTTCTGCGTTGCAGGAGCAGCAAAAGGATCGTGAGCGCGAGCTTACCTCGGCAACTGAAAAACTGGCCGACACCAGGGAACAGCGGGCCCGTAACAACGAACGTTTGCAACAGATTGCAGATGCGCTAGGCGGTTATTTTCCGGAAGATTCCGGGTGGTTTGCAAACTGGCTGAATTCGGGAGAAGTGTTTGTCCGCCAGATCACTGAATTCGCAGCGTTGTGGGAGAGTAAATTAAAACGGCAGTCCGAATGCGACCGTCAATCCGGCGTACTGGCCAGTACATTGCTGGAGGTACAGCGGCAATTGGAGGAAGTGGAAGCAGAGCTTGCCGGTAAGAAAGAAAGTCTGCAATCGCTCCAAACCACCCTGGATGCATTAACTGTCGCGCGTAACCAACTGTTTAACGGCAAGCCTGTAGAGGAAGCAGAGGCGGAATTACAGGACCGGCTCACTATTGCCACAGAAAATCACGAACGGATTTCTGGTCTGCGCGATCAGCTGGTGATCCGGCTTGCTACTGAAAAAGCACAGCAGGAGCAACTGGGCAAAGACGTAACCCTACGCAACAAGGAGCTGGAAGAATCGAACCGGCAAGTGGACGACTGGTTCAATGCATACAATCAGCACAACGATCAGTCGGTTTCGCACGAGCAATTGCGCGAACTGGTGTTGCTGCCGGCGCAATGGATCTCGGAGACCGCGCAGCAACTCAAGCAGCTGGAAGACCGCTGGTTGAACGCTGCAACAGTGTTGAATGAGCGCAGGGAGCAGCTGGAAGTTCACCATACGAAGCAGGATAGCAAACGGGAGTTTCCCGAAGTGCAGCAACTGCTTGGCGACAAAGGGATTGAGCACGAAACGCTGGTGCGGCGCAAGAACGAACTGGCATTCAGGTTACGTGAAGACGAACTGAACCGCACAAAGGCCGGCAAACTGCTCGAAGAATTGGAACAGGCCGCTCACTCCGGCGAGAACTGGGCGCGGCTGAATGAGGTCATTGGTTCTGCCGACGGCAGGAAATTCAGGCAGATCGCACAGGAATACACACTCGACGCGCTGCTCGAATACGCTAATATTCACCTCGAGATGCTTACGCGTCGTTACCGTGTGGAGCGAATCCCGGGAACATTGGGCCTGCAGGTTATCGACCAGGACATGGGCGACGAGATCCGCACGGTGTATTCGCTATCCGGCGGTGAATCGTTCCTGGTTTCGCTGGCACTCGCCCTTGGACTGGCCTCCCTGTCGTCGAGCCGCGTAAAAGTGGAATCGCTATTCATCGATGAAGGTTTCGGTTCACTCGACCCGGTAACGCTGAGTATTGCGATGGACGCCCTCGAAAGGCTCCACAACCAGGGCCGGAAAGTGGGCGTAATTTCTCACGTACAGGAAATGACCGAACGGATCCCGGTGCAGATCAGGGTAACGCGGGTTGGCAGCGGGAGAAGTAAGGTTGAGGTGGTTGGGTGATTTGTTGGTGTGTTTATTTGTTGATGCGTTGATTTGTTGAATTGAAGAGCGAATACAGGAAAGTTGCGGAGGTTTTACTTTTTGTTACCTTCGCGCCATTACAAAGAGAGGTGCCCGAGTGGTTGAAGGGGCTACCCTGGAAAGGTAGTATACGGGTAACTGTATCGAGAGTTCGAATCTCTTCCTCTCTGCAGTAAGGGACTTTGTTCTGTTTTTAGAACAAAGTCCCTTTTTTTATTACTTCTAAGTGCCTCGTAGTTTCTGAGATTGAGGAAAGTAGCGATTTATTGGAGGGTCAGAAATCAATATATGTGATAAGCCAACGGGATCAAACGATATATTGAAAATGTCACGTGTATTTTGCCCCAAGTGTGAATCACTGCTAACCGCTGAGAGTCTAATCTAGGTGACTATTGATTTAATATGCTGAACCAATGCGGAGTTTTAATGAATACCTGAACTCAGATAAGTCGCAGGTCCATCAATATCATAAAAGGCGAAAGAAGCTATTATTTTTAGTTGTAAACCAAGAGCCGAAAAGTAAGAACATCAGTGATAAGGAAATCTCTTTTTTCAGATCTGAGATAAAACGTCAGATGGGAAAAAGAAGAAGATTTCAAGGTGATGTAATTCTGGACTTTACCTTTTGGGTAACGAAACGGAATCCGCCAACCCTTCATAAGTTGGTTAAGAATTACATGGATCTTCTTCATAAGGATTTTCCAAAGGTTGATAAGAATAGGCAACTACTATTTAAGGATGATAGCCAGGTTAAATTCTTACTTGCTAGATGTTTCTTTCCAAATGAGATGTCAAATACTGAAGAAGAGGATGCGGAAAGAGATTGGAAAATCGTTATAAAAGCGTATTCTTTATCCAATTTTGTCCAAGATCTTCAATTGGCCAGATATCACTGCGTCACATACAAATATGAATTCGAAGATGATGGCATCTATCAAGATGCTTATAATGAAAACGGATTAACGGTTTAATTCTCCACCGTAAATAGATTACGGTTTAGGAGCAGAATTTAGCTGAAAAACAAGACAATCAGCTATGAAAAAGGATTTAAGTTTCGTTCAGTTTACCCGCGAGTTTGCAACCGAAGAGCAGTGTTTTGAGTATTTGGTTGATCTTAAGTGGGGGAATGGATATTGCTGCCGCCGTTGCGGACATACTATTTCGGTTAAAGGTCGGAAGTGGCACCACAGACGTTGCCAAAGTTGCGCTTACGATGAGTCTTGTACGGCCAACACTTTGTTCCACAAGCTTAAGTTTTCGGTGGTTAAGGCCTTTTGGATCATACATCAATTGAGTACCATGAAAAAAGGAATGTCGACTCTGGAGATTGGTCGTCAGTATGATATCCATCAGGAAACGGCATGGTTCTTTAAACGTAAGGTACAACAGGCAATGTCTAATGGAGAAGTGATTTTACTTGACGGTGTGGTAGAAGTTGATGAAACAGTCGTTGGAGGCGCTGAAGCGGGAAAGTAGGTCGGAGCCACGGTAAGAAAGTAATTGTACAAGTGGCTCTCGAAACAGAGTACAAGGAACAAAATGGTGAATTGAAACAGGTGATTAAACGGGGTATGGCAAAGGTAGTAGTTGATTATTCTGCTCAAGAATTGGGGTCGGCAATTGACGAAATGATCAGTTCCGAGGCAATCATCGTGACCGACATGTGGACTTCTTATCCTAAAGCCGTCAAAACACGGGAGCATATAAGTTTTCTATCTGAAAAAGGGGAGAATTTTGACAAGCTCCATTGGCATATCTTTAATCTAAAGAACTGGATTAGAGGAATACATCACAGTATATCACCGGACCATCTACAACGATACCTGGATGAATACTATTACATGTCGGCAACCACAAATCCTGCCTTAGTTCCCTTTTTTAATGCAGTAATCATACTGGCACCTTTAAAACCCCATTGAAATTTTCCGAATTCATCGTGCATTTTTCCGGATTCAAAGCTGATCATGCCTGTGTTCTTAACAACGGAGTTGAAGTCTTTAAGGATAGTGTCTTTGATCACTTCAAAAGTATTTGCTAGAAAAAGCGATCTGGAGGAATTAAATAGTTTCGGAGATAGAGAGTAGTAATTTTCGTTAAATACGATAAGGTTTTGATTTACAAAAATTTGCATGACCTTTTCGAATGGCTTGTGACTCTTTAAGGGTTTTATAGGATAACTTGAATAACATCTTAGAAAATTCTGATTTAAGGACCCGCCATGCAGGCGTAAAGCGTTAAGAACGTACCAATATTTCCGCCCATTGTCATACATAGACTGCATTACCAAGTCTAGAAAGTTTTCGCTTTTTTGATGATCTTCAGAATAACAGAAAGATTGGTTGCTTTTAAAAAGGCCGTGAATCTTCTTAATCATAATATCTCCTTACTACTCGCTGGCTAGCAGAGTTTAAGCTAATCTTTAAAGATTCGCTTAACTTTTTGGACAGTTGTCCGGACATCATTGGTCCGTACTTGATTAAAAGCTTTTCAGAATCTGTCATATCACGCTGTATATAAACAACTCGTTAGAGTTGATCCACACCATTTTTTTTGAATGAATGCTTTGCTACATCGACGGTGTTGTTTTTGAAAACGAAGAAAAAGCAGGTCAAAGTACTTTTAAATTGACGAGTCTCAGTCAATTCTGAAAACCCAAACCCCTACTCCACTCACTCCACGACCCCACATACAACCCCGGAATCTCCATCCCGGCATACGATAACGCCAGTAAGGTGTGACAGGCAGTAACTCCTGACCCACAATGAACAATCATCCGTTCGGACTTTACATCTCCAAACTTCTTTTCATAATTGCTTTTCAATTCACCGGGTTTGAGGAAAAGTCCGTTGGGGTCTAGGTTTTCTGTAAAAGGAATGTTGATCGCTCCGGGAATGTGTCCGGCTACCAGATCGATAGGTTCGGTTATACCGTCAAACCGTTCTTTGGATCTCACGTCAATCACCAGGTAATCCGGGTGTTGTGCCGCTTTTTTTACCTCGGGCATGGTTACGGTGGGTAAAGTCAACTGCTCAATGGTATACGGTTCCGTGGCTCTGCTGTTCGTCTCTGTTCCCGAACGCATAGGGAAGTTGCTTTTCCTGGCCTGTTCAAGCCCGCCGTTGATGACCTGGACTTTATCATGTCCGGTCCATTTCAGCATCCACCAGAATCGGGCGGCGGCATTCGAACCGTTGGCATCATCATATACAATGACATGTGTGCGCTTGGAAATGCCCAGGTCTGTTAAGGTCTTTGCAAAAACAGCCTGATCCGGTAAAGGATGCCGGCCGCCAATGGAGACATCACTGTTGATAGCGGCCAGTTGCGAGTTTAAGTCCACAAAAACTGCACCTGACAAGTGTTCCGCTTCATAACCTGCCCTGGCACTTTTACCGGTTCTGACATTAAAAATCAGTACATCGGCATTTTTATGGATTGACAAGAGTGCGTCAACTTCAATAATCGGGGAAAGACTCATGCGTTTCTAGGGGAAAGAGTATAAATTCAGGGTGCAATCGGTTCGTAAACCAACACGATTGCCCCCGAGTTAAGTAATTTCGTGGTGCTGAGCTTCAGTAAGATTCGGTCTTTAATTTCGTCAAATAATAACAGCCCTTTTCCTTCCAGTACCGGATGGATACAAATTTGAAGTTCGTCAACCAGATTGCTGTTCAACAGTTGAATGATCAGGCTCCGGCTTCCAATCAGGATGTCTTTTCCCGGTTGTTTTTTCAGTTCCTGCACTTCATTTTCAAGCGGTCGGTTGGCCAGCTTTGCGCTCTCCCAGCCGGTGTCTTTCAGGGTGTTGGAAAAGACCAGTTTTTCGACGGTGTTGATTGAAGTGGCAAAGTCGTCCATTGACTTTTCACCCGAAGGATGCGGTGCGAGTTTTTGCCAGAATTGCATCAGCTGATAGGTGGTCCGGCCGTATAGAATCACCCCGGAATGATCTATCAATTCAGCATAATGTTGATGTAATCCTTCGTCAGGAATGCCGGCCGTGTGGTCGCAATTCCCGTCAAGCGTCATGTTGAAGGCTGCAATTACTTTTCTCATGTTCCGGAGGTATTTCTGCGCTTACTCTCCTGTCATCTTCGACATGTCCATGTAAAAGATCTCCCAGGTATGGCCGTCGAAATCTTCGATGGTACGCTGTTGCATAAATCCGTAATCCCTCATTTCATTGGGTTCTGTTCCACCTGCCTGAAGCCCGTTTTCAATGGTGCGGTTTACTTCTTCAATACTGTCCAGGGATAGGGAAAACAGTCCGGCCAGGGCTGATTTGGTATCTGCGATGGGCTTCGTAGCGAACGTTGTGAATTTCTCGTGATTCAACAGCATTACATAGATGTTTTCACTCCAGACCATGCATTTACCTGAATCGTCTGAGAACTGGGGATTGTTGCTAAAACCCAGTGCAGTATAGAAATCCATGGATTTTTGCAGGTCTTTTACTGCCAGGTTGATGAAGATTTGCTTTGCCATTTTAAATTATTGAGTTGCTGATGAATGTGAACAGAGATTTTTATCGCCGGTGATTTAAAGCTGCGGTGCTTTCAAATATATGGAACACAGTTTTGCAATTCACCGCAAAGGGTACCAAGTTTTTATGCAAAGGACACCAAGCTGAACTATGTTTCCTTTTTTTCTTAGCGCTCTTTGCGGTTAAAAAGAGATGAACATTTTTCACAGACAACACAGTCGGTATGTGTCAGTTCCGTTCCTTTGTTGCATGAACACCAGGCTTTTCCTCCTTTGTCTGTTCCTCGGACTGCTCTCTGCCGGCAAATCGCAGGAACTCGATACCGCAGTGCGCAACATTAAATACTCGGCAACCGGTATCTACAACCGTACGCCCGATGATCATTCTTTTGTGTTCAACAACAACCTGAATTTCGGAGTGGTGAAGCGGAAGATGAGCCTGACCAGCAGCACGGGTTATGTGTACGGTGTTCAGCAGAGCGGACTGACCAACAATGACGTATCGTCTACGCTCGACCTGGAATTCCTGAGGAAGCAGCAAAAACTCTACTATTGGGTGATCGCCACTTACGACGGGAGTTATTCGCTGAACATCGACAACCGGTTCCAGGCCGGCGGCGGACTCGGGTACACCGCTGTAGACAACAAAACCGTCTACCTCGTGCTTACTGACGGGCCGCTTTTCGAAACCACCACATTGGTAGACAGCGAGCCTTATCAAACCATACGTAATTCATTCCGGCTGAAATATAAGATCAACATTAAAGATCGGGTAACCCTTAGCGGCGTGAACTTTATACAAAACTCGGTGCTGTCGTTGAACGATTACATCCTCAGGGCCAGCAATAACCTGTCGCTCAAATTGAACCGATGGCTCAGTTTTACGGTAGCCACTACGTATAATCGGCTTAACCTGAATAAGAAGGAGAATCTGCTGTGTAATTTCGGTTTTAGTATAGATTACACATTCTAGATTTTCATGTGCTAAAATTTTAACCGCAAAGACCGCCAGGTTTTACGCAAACCCCAATCCCGTGGCTTTAATGTCTTTCATCAGCTTCTCCTGCACGGCAAGCTTCGCATCAATAAAACCGTGGGCTTTCACCCAGACACTCAGCAGGATCTTATATCCGTCGCGCTCAAGCTGAGAAATACCAATGCGTACGGCCGGTTCTGCCAACATATTCTTTCCGCCCTCAACCGACTGGTGGATGACCGACTTCAGGGTTTCAAAGTCGACTGAATGCGGGAATTTGAGTTCGATGTCCATTCTCCGCTTTCCTTCGCGGCTAAGGTTGATGATCACTTCGTTAGATAGTTTGCTGTTTGGGATGATCACCGTTTTGTTGTCGAATGTATTGACCACCGTATAAAAAATCTGGACGGAAGTCACTGTGCCCTCAAGGTTTTGGGCGATAATATTATCTCCCACGCGGTATGGTTTCAAAAGCAGGATCAGCACTCCGCTGGTGAAATTCTGCAAGCTACCCGACAGCGCCAGTCCGAACGCTACACCCACACCGCCGATCAGAGCAGCAAAAACAGTCATCTGTACGCCAAGGATCTGCATTACCCCGAGAATCAAGAGTACTTGTCCGGTAGTTACGATCAGGCTCAGTAAAAAAGGTTTCAGCGAATCGTCGAGGTTTTTCCGGTGAAGTGTGCCCGAAATCCACTTTTTGAGCATTTTCAGCAACCACAGTCCAAAAATCAGTACGCCCACAGCGAGCAGGATACGTGGGCCGTAGGTCAGCAGCCAGTTGTATGCGCGTTCGTTGAGGGTGTCCAGGTTAAAATGCATGATGGTTTTTTAAGGTGGATAAAGCAAAGGATGTGCCCGGGTGGTTTGTTGATGTGTTGTGTTGATTTGTTGATTTGGTGATTTGTTGATGGGTGTGCGGTTTGCTTATCGGGACGGGATATGAAATAGCTTTTATAGGGTGGTGCTGAACTGGCTACCTAACCTTTACCACGGATGGTGATCATTTCCTCGAAAGCATCTTTAAATGAGGCTTTTCGGGATCATTGATTCCGGTACACGGTACTTTTTTCAATTTCAAATTTGTCTTTGGAATACAATATTAGTCGTTTAAGGACAGTTGAAATGAGAAGGCTGAACCCGGAATAGTTCACATCGGTTCACATTTACGTATTTCACAGCCGGAAAAAGATATTGTCCCAACGGGATGTCCCGTCAGTAGGGGAAAGTATCGTTTTTATACCCGCATAAAGTATTGAATTCTGTGCATTTCCGACGCATAGAAAATGGGTCATTTAGGTGGGTAGAATTCGTCTAAAAATTACGTTACATTCGCGCCCATTTTCAAAAAATGCAAAAGCATCTTTTTATGATGCATGAATATAGTATATATTGTGCTCAGGAATCTTTTAATGGAGAGGATGTTCGTTTTACTGGGTAAATAACGGCGGCTTTATTTGCTCCTGATTTACCACAAAACGGTGAATTGAAACACTCAATTATTAACCTAATTCCTAAAAAAATGATGCAAAAAGTACCCATTGCTCTTTTCCTTGCGCTTGCACTGTTCAGTGCCTGTAGTAAAGAAGCGGGGCAAAGTGCCAGTCAGTCGGTTGCCCCGGTAGCCGCAATCCAGAAACAACGGCCTAATGTGCCTCTTCCTGATGTGCCCGAAGCAACCAAATTGCTGAAGACAGAACTGGCGGAAAAAGTAAAAGAAGAACCGGCTTTGCTTGGTCTTCCGGCCGTATCAGCAATTATTAATACCGGGAACGGTCACGGTAAAATGTATGTAACCGGCCGGGTATCTGTAGATCCGCAAGGCAACGGATCCGTGGGTTTCCGCCTCGATCCGCTGGTGGTTCCCATCGATGTTGAACTTCCTGTTCCACTGGATGAAACCGGTCTTGCACGCCGCTGCGGTGATGCCAGTCAGCTACCGATCAGGATTTACAATGCCA
>JAZKEZ010000004.1:14405-17035 GCA_040386675.1 Bacteroidota bacterium
CGACCGACATCAGGTTGCTGGAAAACGGATCGGTATACATCAATTGCGGTCAGTATACTTCCGATTACTGCGCATTCCTTGCCACTTTCTAAACCCTTCTGAATGAAACTATTCACTACTATCCTTCTGATTTTTGCCTGCGGGACACTGGCTGCACAGGTACAACGTGCCGAAATTTTCCTCAATTCAAAAGATTGCATCGGCTGTACCGCCTATTTCAATCAACTGAAGGATTCACTGGATAGACACGATGTTCCGCAGGAATATTCCATTTCCGGCTTAAAGCCTTTCGAGGTCGAATTTTACCTCTCCAATTACAGCATGAACGTTCCTGCTGAGAAGATAAAACTGGTGGGGACAGACCGGATCGGATCATCGTCATTCGTAAAACTGATCACCCGGGATTCAACCTACACGTTTGGTTTGATTGAATACCCGTCTAAAGTCCTCATTATTAATAGTCTTATTCATCCCGAAAAATGAAAAATATACTTTCAATCTTTTGTCTTACCGCTGCATTGATGAGTTGCGACAAAGGCGACCAGATCGCTCAGCAACGTGCAGCAGCTACAGCCGCTAGTCAGCCTGCAGCCATAACCAATAAAGCGATCCTGGCTGATATCAATACTGCGAACACGGTCCTTGAGAAGCAAAAGGCCAAAGGCAGCGACAACAGCAAAGGCCTGGTAACCGGCCTGCTTCCTAAACTCGCTTACATCGCAGACGGCGCCAACAACCAGCTGATCAGCCTTACCACCGAACTGAAAACCGGCATCAGCTCGGCGGCTGTGATCGTGTACAACGACAACAACATCGGGGTAGTGGTTACGCCATCAGCGATCTCGCCGTGGGTATCCGGCCCGAGTTGTAAATACAGCGGTCACGTTCCGTTGCACTACCACGTGTCGTCTACTTTCTGCGGCCCGGCGGCCCGTAAAGACGTAGACAATCCAGGCCAGGGCGGTCGCGGAGCTACAGTGGTTTGCGAGAATTTAAACTCCGATGTATGTGCGGCAATTTTCGCTCACGATTGATGAATACGAAACATATACTATTGTTATGGGTAAGCACATTGCTTACCCATTTCGCCGTTGGGCAGCCCAGGGTCACTGCGCTCGATTCGTTCAGAATCACCGAAAAGAAAATGTCGCATTGCGTGGCCAACGGAGAACTGCAGGACCGGTTCGGCAAGCTGTATTTTCCCAATTACCGCTACAATACCATTGGCATCTGCGAAATGGGGAACCGCGAAACCCGGGTGATCGACCTGAAGCCGACTTTCCGGCAGGCAAAGGAGTTGTTTTACCAAACCATGAATACCAACCAGCGCGTGGATTCGCTGTATCATTCCAACAGCCTTCCCGAACAGCGCGAAGATTTTCTGTCATTCGAAATCCCCGCTGAAAATCAGGCGATGATTATGTTCCGTATGCCGATACTCGAGGAAATGAAAGACAATAATGGCAACGAGTTCTTTTACGTGCCTACTTTTTTCATGATGAATCTCGATCTCGTTACGCTGAAGTTTACACTTACCAAAATCCAGAAACCCGGCGTGGAACATGCCATTGCGGTAGACCACGGCGGAGTGAAGCTCCTCGAAGAAGCCGGTGTTTATTACATTTCTATACGTGAAGTGGACGTGAAGGATCCTGAAAATATAAAGCTATTTGCTGCCTATCGCCTCGATACCGCTCTCAACCAGCTCACCTTCACCGGTCTCGGAGTTCCCAGGATCGATGAACGGTTCAACACCACCGGACTGGGATACAACTTCAACAACTTCCGCATATTCACCTACCGCAACAAACTGCATTACATCTATTCGGTAGCCGGTATCGGTTACGAACTGGCCAGCGGAAAACAGCTTTTTGCAGTAAATACGAAAGGCTTCACCAACGACTACAAATACACCGGGATTGCTTCCTACACCTGCTTTCCGGGTTGGATGGAACACATCACCAACATGAACGGCGACCTGTATTTCATAACCCTCGAGCAAACGAAAGATAAAAAAGGGAATTGTCACGAAAACCGCACGCTGTACAGGTATTCTGAGGCAGGACTGGAAAGTAAAGGTAAAATTGTGCTTCCGTTCGGCGCCTGGTACTACATCAATAGGGATGTCCTCTATTCATTCTCTACTTCCGATGATGGTGAGTCTACTATACGATCCTGGAAACTGAGTCTCTGATCAGGTTCCGTCGCTAAATTATAATGCTTATGCCCGTTACATTCCGCTCCCTTATACTCAGCTGCCTGCTGTTGTTCACTGTCCACGCCTTTGGCCAGGCTCCCGAAACATTTACCCCGAAAGGAACCTGGGCTCCCGGCGGAATGTTCATGAAAAAAAAATGGTGAGCCGGTGCTGTTTGCCGCACTGAAGGAACAAATGCCTGAACTCTATGCTATACTTACCTTTTCGGGTGCAAAGTATATTGCCGAAGATGCGGGTAAGAAAATAGAAGGAAAGTGGAGATACGAAAACGGGCTGCTGCACTTCGACCGCAAAGACGGAGGCGGTTATTCTTTCCCGGTAGAATCAGCCACGGACCAGGAGTTCGTGCTCAGCTTTAAGTTCCGGGTGACGATGGAAGTCGTCGAAGACGGCGGCGAGATGGGCTCCAAAA
>JAZKEZ010000004.1:17045-25950 GCA_040386675.1 Bacteroidota bacterium
TGACGATGGAAGAGGATACTTCTATCCTGGTGAACTATTCCAGGGTTGATGCGAAGTGATTGGGTTTAACCTGGAGTTACCTATTTGTTCTCCAGTAAGTTAACGGCTTTTTCCAGCCATAAATCCGGTGGGATAGTATCCAGATGATGCTCCGGCGCAATGCCCACGCTTTCAAAATACTCGTTGTTCGGGAAGATCATTTTTTTCGTGGTGACCGCCACCCAAAGGTCAAGTTCGGGCAACTGAAATGTGATCCAGTCTCCATAAGACACCGCTCCGGCAGAATTTTCTCCGATGGTGATGACCTTTGACGATTGCTTCGCAGTAAGGATCAATCCTTCCGCCGAACTTGCCGAATAGCGGTTAAAGAGCAGGGCGATCCGTTGAGGGGTAGTATGCACAACCGGCAGCAACTGAGTGTCCGGTTCGATAGGGGAAAACTGCCCAGCATAGCGTTTTAAAAAATCTACGTAAGACAGCTCCTGTGCACTGTCTTCAGCGGTCTCCGCAAATTCATACTTTACCGAATCGTAGTAGTTCAGGTTGTACGGACTATTCCATACCGATGCGTAAAAAGGCTGATCAACGACCTGACGATCGGAGATAAAGGGAAGTAGCTCATCAAAAGCCCCAAAACCTCCGCCTCCGTTATTCCGGATGTCGATCACCAGGTTGGGTTTGCTGGTAATGCTTGCAAAATTCGATAGGATTACACTGTCTATGCTGTGTTTTTGCGACAGGTCGAAAGAAGGCAGGTGAATGGAATTGGTGTGCTCACTAAGACTTTTAAATTCCGGTTTGCTGTATTGAACGGCAGCCTTTGCAGGTGATGGAGGAGTGCGGTAAAAGGTGAGGTTCCTGCCTATGCGCATCACCGAGTCTGAAAATACTACCGGAAACGCCCTGGGAACCAAGTTCTGGCGGCGATAGATGCACCTGAGCTCTCCCTTTTTAGTAATGAAGAAATCAATCTTTACCTGTCCCGGTTTCCAATTGCGGCTGTTGTCTTTCTCAATCACACCGGCCCATGAAGAGATAAAACCCGATTGAGGTACCATGCGAACGCTGAAACTGCTGTCGCTGAAGTGCCAGATTCCATGCGGATAGCGGAAATCAGGCTTTTTTGTCTTTTTTCTGTTTGCTGAGGTGATGTGCTGTTTCCGGTCAAACGTGTCGGCAAGGCCAAGAAACGAATGCTCATCGCGAAAAAAATCAAGGTAAAGCGCCACCACATCAGCACAGTCCCGCTTTACTATAGCCCGGGCGGCCAGTTGGATAATGTGAGATTTGTGCTGCTGGTACTCGTTCCGACGATCCATCTCAACGACCTGATGCTGGTAAGATGCCTGATTCTCTTCAATAAATTGCAGCAGCCCCGCAATGTTCTTTTCGCAATCACAAGATTGTCCGGCACTGATCAGCGAACCGGAGATCAAAATAAACAACAGCAGGTACTTCATACTATTCTTCTGTCTGATGGGATAAGTCGGTTGGTAGTTAATGGATAGAAAGTTCTCCGGCCATGTCCTGCTCCAGTGCTTTCTTCAATGCGCTGCCGCCCAATCCTTTTCCGAGCAATAGCATTAGTTTGGTAACTGCAGATTCTGTGGTGATGTCGTGTCCGCTGGTCACGCCGATGCGCAGCAGGTCGCGGCTGGTTTCGTAGCGGCCCTGCATCACGCTGCCGCCGTAACATTGCGTAATGTTCAGGATGATGATCCCTTTTCCGATCGCCTCTTCAAGGATACTGATGAATTCGGGAGTGGTCATGGCATTTCCGGCGCCAAAGGTTTCCAGTACCACTGCTTTCAATCCTTCGAAGGCCAGCACCTGGCGGATCATCGCGATAGAAATACCCGGAAATAATTTCAGGATGAATACCGAAGGGTCAAGATGCTTGTGCAGCTTCAGTACATCATTTTTCGGTCGTAATAATTTGGAATCATTGTATTGGATAGTGATGCCTGCTTCAGCGAGTGCCGGGTAATTCGGTGACTGAAAAGCATCAAAATGCTCTGTATTGTACTTCCTCGTACGGTTCGCCCGCATCAACCGGAATTCGAAATAGATGGCTACTTCGGTTACGATGGGTTTCCCGTTTTCTTTTGCTGCGGCGATTTCGATCGAGGTTACGAGGTTTTCCTTTCCGTCGGTACGCAGCATCCCGATGGGAAGCTGGGATCCGGTAAAGATCACGGGTTTGGCAATGTTTTCCAGCATGAAACTCAGTGCCGACGCGCTGTAGGCCATAGTGTCGGTGCCGTGCAGGATCACAAAACCGTCTACTTCCGAATAGTGCTCATAGATCAGTTCCGCGAGTTTTACCCAGGTTTCGGGCTGCATATCCGAACTGTCGATCGGTTTTTCAAACGAAATGACCTGCAGGTCGATGTCGAATTTTTTCAGTTCAGGGATCTGCGCACTCAGGTGCTCAAAATCAAGCGGGATAAGGCTCCCGGTATCCGGGTCTTCGGCCATACCTATGGTTCCGCCGGTGTAAATAATGAGTATCCTGGTTTTCAATATAATCCTGGGTTTTTTTAACCGCAAAGGCCGCTATGTTTTTTCGCAAAGAACACAAAGGGGGATGATTCGGTAGCTGTGTGGTGAGATTTTACAATAGTTCTAAACTCCGAAAATCTCCTTCGAATTTATCGTGGTGATCTGTGCCACACGTTCAACTGTGGTTCCGTGGATTTCCGCCAGTTTCTGCGCAACATGGAGCAAATACGAAGGCTCGTTTCTTTTTCCCCTGAAAGGAGTAGGAGCGAGGTAAGGCGCATCGGTTTCCAGTACCAGGTCGTTCAGGTCCAAGTCGTTGACCACTACATCAAGTCCTGATTTTTTAAAAGTAAGCACGCCGCCGATGCCGAGCTTGAAGCCGCCATAGGCCAGTGCCCGTTTAGCCTGGAAGGTATCACCCGAGAAGCAATGGAAGATTCCCCGCAGGCGTTCGTCATTCAGACGATCCAGTACCTCAAAAACCTCATCAAACGAATTCCGGGTATGAATCACGATCGGAAGTCCGAGGTTTTTTGCCCACTCGATCTGGGTCTCAAATGCCCGGATCTGTTCAGCTTTGTATTTAGTTTCCCAATACAGGTCGATACCGATCTCGCCAACCGCAACGTACGGATGGGTTTCGAAACGGCGGTGCATTCGGTCAAGCACTTCTTCGTAACCCGGACCAACGGAACACGGGTGAAGCCCCATCATTGCAAAGCATTTTCCGGGATATAGCTGAACCAGTTCATGCATGCCGTCGATCGTTCGTTCGTCCACGTTCGGGAGAAAAATGCGCTCAACGCCCTTTACAAAGGCTGATGCGGCAATTGCTTCGCGGTCTTCGTTAAAATCGTCGCTGTACAGGTGACAGTGGGTGTCGGTAAATAACATGCCGCAAAGATAACGCAGCTGCCGACATTACGAAGGACTGTATTTGCAGCGGCGGTGACTTTCCAGATGAATTTTTCGCTTATTTAAGCCCTTGGAGGTATCTTTGCGCACAAATCCTGGTTTTTGAAGAAAATTCTCATCATTCGTTTCAGTTCTATCGGCGATATTGTGCTCACTACACCTGTAGTGCGCTGTATCCGCCAGTCGTTGCCGGGTGTTGAGATCCATTACCTTACCCGGAAATCGTTCAGGAGTATCATGGACAACAATCCATTGATCGACAAGGTACATGCCTATGATAAGTCGCTCAGTGAGGTAATTCCTGAACTGAAGAAAGAAAACTTCGATTTCATTGTCGACCTGCACAACAATCTCCGCTCTTTCAGGGTGAAGATGATGTTGAGGCGGCGTTCGGCCACGTTTCCGAAGCTCAATTTCAAGAAGTGGATCCTGGTGAATTTCAAGCGGGATACCATGCCGTCGGTTCACATCGTGGACCGGTACTTTAAAGCCGTCGAACCATTAGGAGTGAGCAACGACGGACAAGGCCTCGATTATTTCATCCTGGTAAAAGACCGCGTAGACCCCAAAGCCGATTTCGGGTTTCCTATTGAAGGCTATGTAGGATTGGTAGTAGGTGCAGCGCATTTCACCAAACGCATCCCGCTCCAAAAACTGGTACAGATCTGCGAAAACCTCAATTTCCCGGTGGTTGCTCTCGGCGGACCGGAAGATGTCGCGATTGGTGAAGCGCTGGAAAAGCAGTTTCCCGGCAAAGTGCACAATGCCTGCGGAAAATACAACCTGCACCAGAGTGCGTGCATCGTAAAACAGGCCAGGCACATCATCACGGCAGACACCGGACTGATGCACATCGCGGCAGCATTCAGTAAACCCATTACTGTAATCTGGGGAAACACCGTTCCGGAACTCGGAATGTATCCTTACCTCGCCGAAGGAGAATGGCAGAGTCTTGAGGTAGAAGGGCTTAATTGCCGCCCGTGCTCAAAGATCGGTTTCAGGAAATGTCCGAAAGGACATTTTAAGTGTATGCTGGACCAGGATGTGGGGTTGGTGAAGATTGGTTGAGGTTTCGATACTTTAAAATTCTTAGTACTTGGAGGTCCCTCGCTGCGCTCGGGATGACGGTGGTATTTAATGTTACCATCCCTTTATTTGATGCACGTCATTCCGAACGCAGTGAGGAACCCCCAAGTGCTAAATACTATCTTATTTAAGAGTTACTCCCCCCTCAACTCCTCGTCGGAGCAAACAGCGCCTTCAGCTCCGTAGCATCCTCCGGGTTCATCTTCCCTGCAAGGATCAGGCTCAGTTGTTTCCTTCTCAGTGCGCCGTTAAAGCGTTTGATCTCCTCTTCGGTTTCAGGCTTAAGTGCCGGAACTTCGATCGGGCTGCCGTACTGGTCTACCGCAACGAAGGTATAGATCGCCTCATTACACTTCTGGCGTTTCCCGGTAGAGAAATGTTCCACATATACATCAAGGTAAATTTCCATTGATGAGGTAAATGCCCGGCTCACCTTGGCCTCCACCGTAACGATATCGCCCAGCCTGATCGGTTTGTCGAAACTCACGTTGTTTACCGATGCAGTCACCACCACACGTCCGCAATGACGCGTAGCAGAAATAGCTCCCGCGTTGTCCATCCATGCCAGCAGTTCTCCTCCGAAAAGGTTACCAAGTGTGTTGGTTTCGTTGGGAAGAACGATGCGGGTTGTGGTTACCAGGCTGTCTTTTGCGTTACGTGGCTTCATGGTGCAAATATTTGGTGCAAAGATATATTTTTAGAACAGATCAACTTTGGATTCCTAAAATTTTAGTTTTTTACTGTTGCGGAGGGTTGAAAAGCCATTGTTTTTGCGACTTTAGGTAAAATTTACCGCCATGGTCAGGATAGAATACATTACCGCCCTTCATATTATCTTTGTTGTTTCTTGGTTTGCAGGCCTTTTTTACCTGCCGCGCCTGTTCATTTACCACGTGGAAGCCATGGCAAAACCGGACCCGGATCGTTCGGTGCTCGCTGCGCAATTCAAGGTGATGCAGCGCAAACTCTGGTACATCATTACCTGGCCCGCAGCGGTACTCACCGTGACCTTTGGAATATGGCGGCTTACCTTCAATACCGAGTATTATCTCACTTCGCCCTGGTTTCACCTTAAACTTGGATTCGTATTGTTGCTGTTGGTTTATCATTTTACCCTGGGTCGGATCTTCGGTCAGCTCCAGCGCGATGAAGTAAAATGGTCTTCGATCCAGCTTCGGCTGCTCAATGAACTGGCTACCATCCTGCTCATCGCCATCGTTTTTGTGGTAGAATTAAAAGATACCCTGAGCTGGTTATGGGGCGTTGCAGGAATTTTTATCGTTGCCGGAACGCTGACGGTGGCGGTGATGCTGTACAAAAAGCGGAGGGCAGCGAAGGGAGTTTAAGGTTTAAAGTTTAATGTTTAAAGTTGGGTTCGGACCACTGCCAGGCCTTTTATAAATATTGGTGTTCCCTTCCTTTACCAACGCCGTCATCCCGAACGCAGTGAGGGACCCCTCCGGCCTAAACCATCTAATATAACAGCATACACCAAAAAAAGAAACCCGGTACTGGCATACACCAAAACCGGGCTTCGTAATTCGGCGGAGGGACCTTACAGACAAAGAAAACACCACGATCTCAGATAGCCTGTAAAAATCCCTCCTGTTTAAGCAGGTAACATCCTAACCTGGCTTATACTGTCTGTTTCTATTCAAAAGAGCACTTAATTGCTGGTACACGGATCCTTCGCTACTTGCCACCGGGACTTGTACCACCGGAACACCGCTTCCGGTAAAAAGGGTAGTCGGATCAAACCCGTTTACAGGAGGCTGAAGCCTGTAATCGGATGCGGCATACACGCGGTCTATGTTATTTGCACTAACGAAAGCCCGCGCTGCATTGGAATTCACCCCGTAAAAAGGTTTGATCACGAGTTCTGTAATCATCGATTCGTAACGGTTGCTGATCACCGACAGGAACTCTGTAAACTCTGGGTTTTTCAGGTTGCGAATGGTCCTTTCAGGTGAGTTGAACAACAATTGACTAATTGAACCGGAGAGCTCAATGCCGCAGATCAGGATCACCTTCACAGGAGCACTTTCGCGCATCATCGCCTGTTGAAGCGTAACCAGGGAATCTACCCTGAAATCTGTTGCTATGGCTATCGTCTCGTTCATTCCGTGTTATTCACAGAGCAAGACTACCACCGTGAAATTAGCGGGAGCTAAGAATGAGATTAAAATGTGATTAGAATGTGGATCAGCCCTTGGGCATTACCGGCAATTTGAGTTGAACGGTAGTTCCTTCACCGATCTTCGAAAACACATCCATCTTGCCGTTGTGCAGCCGGATAATGTTCCGGGTTAACGGTAATCCGATCCCGTATCCCTCGAACGACGTGGTGTTGGATGCCCTGAAAAAAGGATCGTAGATGTACGGGATCTCATCCTCCGGAATCCCTATCCCGTGATCGGTAATGGTGATAATCACCTGGTTGTTGCCCGAAGCCATGCTCAGCTCTACCGGCTGGTTTCCCGAATATTTCGATCCGTTGCCCAGTATATTGGTGAGTGCCAGCTGGAGCAAATGCTTACTGCCCAATACCGTCAGTCGTGCAGGATCTTCCGGGAGCAATTCGAAATCGAGTTGTACCTGGCTCTTCGGGTTGATGCGGTTCAGCAATACCTTGGAGGCCCACACGAGTTCATCTACCCTGAGCGGTTCGAGCATAATGCTTTTCCGCGATCCGCCGGTCTGTGCGAGTACCAGCAGCGACTGCGTAATGTCGTTCAGTCGTTCGGCCTGTTCAAGAATGCTTTTCAGCGAACGCCGGTAATCTTCAGGATCGCGGTCTTTCATCAGCATTACTTCTGCTTCTCCCATAATGGCGGTAAGCGGCGTGCCGAATTCGTGACTGGCATTGCTGATGAAATTCTTCTGGGTCTCAAAGGCGGTTTCCACCCGGCTCAACAGCTCGTTAAAGGTGGAGCTGAGCCGGGAAACCTCGTTGTCGTTGTGGTCCTCATCCAGCCTCAGGTGCATGTTTTCGGCACTGATTGTCTTTACTTTCCGGGTAATGGTACTGATGGGATCGAAGATATGCCGGGCAAAATAAACCGACAGGTAACTGATGATGATGGTAATGAATGCAACGGCCGCCAGGATCGTATATCCCAGGAACGACAGGTGATTCGCCGCGTAATAATTCTGTGCGGAGACCGCAACCAGGTAACGGTTCTTGTTGTGCAGGTAAACAATGCCGCTGTAAAAAGTAGTCCCGATCTGGTAGGTAGCCTTGTTGTCGCGAAGTACGGATCTCACGAATGCAGATGGGAGATCGTAAGCCGAAGCGCCCTGCGAACCCAGTGAATCGAGCCTAACCACGTATTCCTGTTCGTTGCTCAGTCGTTCGAGGTATTCATTACGCATCTGCTTGAGTTGCTCTGCGCTCGCACCGTCCTGGAAACTATGTCGCGCGGTGATCTTTGCACGGGTCTCCAGTCGCTTGTAAAAATCGGAATACGAGTAATTGTAAAGGAAATAGAAGATCGCTCCGCCAAACATCAGGATGATCAGGGTGTTCGACAGGATAAGGATCAGCGCTATCTTAAACTGGGTCTTCATCCTTCTTTCAGTACGTATCCCATCCCGATTATGGTGTGGATGAGTTTGTCTTCGCGGTTGAGGTCGATCTTTTTGCGGAGGTAGTTGATGTATACGTCAACCACGTTGGTCGCCAGGTTATAATTGATGTCCCATACGTTCTCGAGCAGGTCGATGCGCGAGAGGACTTTTCCGCGATTTTTCACAAGTACCAGCAGCAGCCGGTATTCTGTGGCGGTAAGTACGATCGGCATACCGTCCCGCGACACGGTTTTGGCTTCGTCGTCCACCACCAGGTCGCCTACCTGCCAGGTGTGGTCGTTGGCGGTTTCGGGGATCACCATCGCCTGTGGACTGCCGCGTCTCAGCAATGCATTGACCCTGGCGATCAGTTCCACGAAGCGGAAAGGTTTGGCCAGGTAATCGTCGGCACCTGAATTCAGGCCCAGGGCTACATTCTCGGCTGTGTTTAGCGCCGTAAGGAAGAGGATCGGCGCAGTGATCCCGCCGGCCCTCAGTTTTTTGCACACTTCGATACCGCTGATGTCGGGCAGCATGATGTCGAGGATGATCAGGCTGAACTCTCCGGAAAGGGCCATTTCAACACCCGAATTTCCATCAAGTGCCACCGAAACCTCGAAATCTTCTTCGGTAAGTCCCTTTTTGATAAAGTTTACAACCGTAATCTCATCTTCGACCAGCAGTATCTTCTTCATTTCATGATTCTTTGATGAGTCCTGTGCGCGTTCCGAAGTACGCACAGAAATCGCGCATGTCTTCAGCCAGCTTGTTGTCGCCGGTAGAACGCTCGTAGGTATCGGTCATGGTAAGCAGGGTCTGGTGAAAGAATTGTTTC
>JAZKEZ010000004.1:26005-28580 GCA_040386675.1 Bacteroidota bacterium
GATACGCAGGGTGTTCTTGTCTTTTTCATCCCAAAGCGAAAGCATGATCGCTTTACACGGTCCGCCGGTGTTCTCTGCCGATGCAAACCATTCTATCTTTTCAGGTACGTTGTTCTCATCCGTCCCTACACTAAATTTAATTTCACTTTCCTTAATTACTTTCACAAGGTCACTTTTTTGGTTTGTATGCTTTTAATATCTGTTTTCCCGAAACACTGGTAAGCAGGGTTTCCAGGCTGGTGTCGGGATTCTTTTTCATGTAGTCGGCTACCATTTTCCAGCCGATGTATACGCCTGCCATCGGTGCGCCATTCTGCGGAAATCCCGGTGTAAACGGCCCGTCGGCAGTCATGCGCTGCATGTCTCTTTCACGGGTACTGAAAATAAGGTCTTTTTTAACCAGTTCCTGCCAGATGTGCTGTTCCTGCTCGTAGCACCAGGCCATTTGTTCGCTGGTATAACTGAACAATACCGAATCTGCGATGGGTGCAAGTGCGGCTTCCGCGGCATACATCAGTTTGCCGTTAAACACCATATATTCCAACAGGTCGGTAGTATATTCCTTTTTGAAATAATTCATCCCGAGCCAGGCTTTCACTACATCACCGGGAATATAAACGGCTTCCATATTGTCGCGCTGAAATTGAGGGAAATCTGATGGCAGTTGCTTTACAATGCGGTGATGCTTACCAAGATACCATTCCAGTCCGATGCCAACAAGATTCGTGTCGGGCCAGATGCCAATGTTGAAAGCGGAATTGAAATAGTAAATAGACGGTGTGCTTTTGGTGGGAAGCAGTTGCTTCAGCCGGCCGAATGCACGGGTAAGCTGCCCGTCGATCGTGTCTGTATTGGGATAGGCCTTTTCAATTTCGCCTTGTAATTCCTTCCACAACGGATTCCCGGTGAATTTATACAGCGAAAGCGCCGTTGCCGAGTCTGGTTTTACCTGCAGGATGTTCTGAAGATAGGTTTTGTAGAATTCAGGGCCGGTGGCAAGTTCTTTCTGATGCCAGGCCTGCAGCTGCCCCAGCGAGTGGCTATTGGCAAACAACGGAACGTCCAGTCGGCTGGTTTCCAGTCGGAAGTCCTCACTTACCGCTTTCGTCTCAATTACGTTTTTGGGTCGCGGGCCGTCGGAACATGCTGTGATCAGCAGTAAACCGGTAGCTAAAACAAGACTAATCCGTATTAGATTCATTTAACCTGCTATTTTTGAGTTTGCAAACATCAAGGAAAATTATGAGAAAATTATCCCTCTTAACCATTGTGGGTTTATTTGTGACAGTAAACGCATTTAGTCAGAATACTGACGTGCCTGTCGATAATTTTCGCTTCGGACTTCATTTCTCGCCGAACATCGGCTGGGAAAAGCCCGATAATACGGGAGTTACCAAAGACGGAGGCCTTATCGGTTTTGGATTCGGACTGATGGCCGAGTTCAGTCTCAGCCAGCGCTATTCGTTCCTTACGGGTCTTAACGTAACCCGCATCAGCTCAGGAAAGAAATACAGTTTCGGACCGTTACTTCCTGATTTTACAACCGATCTGACCCAACAATATGTTGAAATCCCGTTGGCACTGAAACTCAAGACCAACGAGATCGGCTATCTGACCTACTTCGGGAAATTCGGGATCACGCCGGGTTACCGCATCAAATCAAAACTCGAAAGTAATGCAGCAGCGTTCGCTGATCCAAATTACATTGACGAAACCCAGCCCATCCGCCTCGGACTACTGATCGGGATCGGGACCGAATTCAACATCAGCGGTGCCACCAACTTAATGGTAGGTGTGGATTTCAACAACGGGTTTACCAATATTTATTCGAAAAAGGCCGGGAATGATGTGCTGGGTAACCGCCTGCGGTCTGTCAACAATTACATTTCACTGAACCTCGGGGTGTTTTTCTAAGCTGAAGTGCATTGAACTTACAAGAACATTAATCCTGTAACAGGCATTCCGAATAAATTACAGATTTCATATTTCAAGTTCGCATTCCACAAACCTGGAATTTGAAATCTGGAATTTGAAATGACCAGGGTCACATTTTATCCATTAGTATGAAGATTGCGCTTGCCCAGCTGAATTACGTTGTCGGTGATGTTGAAGGAAACACCGAAAGCATCATTAATACGATTGCGCTGGCCAAAAAGCAGCAGGCAGACCTCGTGGTGTTTGCCGAACTGGCTGTAAGCGGGTATCCGCCACACGACCTGCTTACCTATCCGTCTTTTGTTTTCCGGTGCCAGGAAGCGGTGGAAAAGATCGCTGCGCAGTGCATCGGTATTGCTGCTGTTGTGGGAGCACCGACACTCAATCCAGATAAACGCGGGAAAGGGCTGTACAATTCTGCCTGTTTTCTTGCAGAGGGCAAAGTGGAGTTCATCCAGCACAAAGCGCTGCTTCCCGATTACGATATTTTTGATGAGTACCGTTATTTCGAGCCTTTCACCACGCCACGCATCTTCCATTACAAAGGGAAAAAGATCGCTATCGCCATTTGCGAAGACATCTGGGAGATAGGTGATCCGTCGCTTTACGATCACCAGCCGCTGGAGGAACTGAGTCGTTT
>JAZKEZ010000004.1:28590-45615 GCA_040386675.1 Bacteroidota bacterium
TATCGCTGCTTCGCCGTTCGAATATACCAAGGCCGAGATCCGGAAACAGGTACTCTGCCGCAACGCGACCACTTATAATCTGCCGATCTACTACGTGAATCATGTCGGGGCACAAACCGACCTGGTATTCGACGGTGGATCGATGTATTGCAATGCCAATGGCGATGTCATCCAGGAACTGCCGTATTTCCGTGAAGAAATCCGGGTCATTGATACCGATGCTGTTTCACTACAGCCCGAATGGTCGAAAATGGAACGGATCGAAGAAGCACTGGTGACCGGAGTGAGGGATTTCTTTCGCAAACAGGGATTTACCAAAGCTGTACTCGGTCTATCGGGAGGAATCGACAGTGCACTTACTGCGGCCATTGCCTGCAAGGCACTGGGTCCGGCAAACGTACTCGGTGTGCTCATGCCTTCGGCCTACAGCAGCGACCACTCAATAAAAGATGCGGAAGATCTTGCGAGCAACCTGGGTTGCAACAGCTATATGCTTCCGATCCAAGACCCATTCAACAGCATGTTGGCTACGCTCGAAAAACCATTCGAGGGAACCGATCCGGGCATTGCCGAAGAAAACCTGCAGGCGAGGATAAGAGGAACACTGTTGATGGGGATCTCGAATAAACTCGGGTACATTTTGCTCAATACGACCAATAAAAGCGAAGCTGCGGTAGGTTACGGAACACTCTACGGCGATCTGTGCGGCGGACTTTCGGTACTGGCCGATGTATACAAGACAGAAGTGTTTGAACTCTGCCGCCACATCAACCGCGACCGCGAGATCATTCCGCACAATACCATGGTGAAACCGCCTTCGGCAGAGCTGAGACCCGACCAGAAAGACAGCGACAGCCTTCCGGAATACCCGGTGCTGGATGCCATCCTGTTCCGCTATATCGAGCAGGTGGAGTCCAAAGAACTGATCGTAGCCGCTGGATTTGATGTCCAGGTGGTCGAAAAAGTACTCAGGCTGGTGAACGGGAACGAATACAAACGCTTCCAGACTGCACCGATCATCCGCGTGAGCCGAAAGGCATTCGGTTTCGGACGGAAAATGCCGTTGGTGGGGAGGATTTAATTAATGTGCAGATGGGTAAATGGGTAAATGTGCAAATGGGTAAGTGTGCAAATTGGTAAATGAGGGAAATGGGTAAATGGGAAAATGGGGGGATGAGGTGTGCTTTCAGCTTGTATTTCCTGTTGCTGTGCTGTGTAGGTTTTGCACAGGTTCCCAAATTTTATCACCTCGACAACACCCGCGGATTGTCCCAGAATTCGGTGTACGATGTGGTGCAGGATCAGCAGGGATTTATCTGGGCAGCCACTGAAAATGGCCTGAACCGATTTGATGGCCTCAAATTCAGGATCTACCAGCGCGAAGCCGGTACTACTTCCGGGCTTTCCAACAACCACATTCTCCACTTACTCGTCAGTCGCAAAGGAACCTTGTGGCTCGCGACCAACGGTAACGGTATCTCTAAATTCAACAGTAAAACCGAGAAGTTCACGCATTACTCAGACATGAGCGATCAGTCCGGCTTGTATGTCAACAATGCCGTATGGTCGATCGCAGAAGACCGCGCCGGAAAACTGTGGCTCGGAACATTTGGCGGAGGTTTGAAAGAATTTGATCCTTCTTCGGGAAAATACCTGCGGTCGTTCAAAAGCTACGCTTCAGCCGAACGGAGTTGCAATGACGTGCGAAGCGTATGCGTCGCTGAAAATGGCCGTATCTGGCTTGGGACATTCGACGGCGGTCTGGTGAGTCTCGATCCTTCGGAAGGAGTGCTCCGGCCGGTTCCTTGCCACAAACCGCTGCGCATATTAAAAGTATTGCCTGATCCGCGGAACCGGTGCCTCTGGCTGGCTACTTACGAGCACGGAATGGTGCGCTACGACCTGACAACCGGGGTCTTTACCGAATACGCCTCACTTAACGGGTTGCATGTCCGTGATGTGCTGCCCGATCCGGTTCATCGCGGAGTGTTCTGGCTAGCCACTTGGGGCAAAGGAGTGGCGCGCTTCTCAATCGTCAGCGGATCGTGCGAATACTTCGGGTTCAACGAGGCCAATCCGCTCGGGTCGGCCGGTGATCTCATCCTCTCGCTCTTTGCCGATCGTACCGGCCTCATCTGGTCAGGAACGTACAATCACGGACTCGATCGCATCAATACCGCCGGAGATAAGTTTCGCACGTTGGACCTTCAGTCAGCCGGTGGAAGATCGAACGACAACGTGGTCTATTCGCTCGCTGCCCGTGGAAAAGACATTTATGTGGGTACACACGGTAACGGTGCTTACCGGGTCGATGAACAGGGAGCCGTGAAGGAAAAATTGCTCGAAAACCAGCTAAAGGACTACGTGGGCTACAGCTTTATTGCCGAAAACGACCAGTTATGGATCGGGACCAGTTCAGGTGTGTTTGTGAAGAATAACCGGACTGGCGCGGTCAACCGGCACAGTTCCTATCCCACTTCTCCCGATTCGCTGTCGCACAACGAGATCACTGCGGCGATGAAAGATGCCACAGGGACCTATTGGTTTGGAACCTACGGCGGCGGATTGAATCGCTTTGATGCAGCCTCGGGTAAATTCAGGGTCTTTAAGAACCGTTCCAACGACCGGACTTCACTGCCCGAAAACACCGTTTACACCATTTTCGAAGATTCGCGGCACCGGCTTTGGGTAGGAACCGGGAAAGGTGGACTTTGCCTGCTCGATCGCACTACCGGGAAATTCACCCGCATCACACAGCGAAACCTGGGTTTCGGACAAACCATACACAGCATCGCCGAAGACCGCAGCGGAGCAATCTGGGTAGCCACACCCGACGGACTATATCGCATTGAGGGCACAGATAAACTGGATATCCGCTCGTTTTCCAGGAGAGACGGGCTTTCATCCAACTTCATCAGCGCTATCCTCATCGATAAAAAAGACAGGATATGGATCTCTACTTCCAACGGGATTTGCCGGTTGGTGTACAATGGAGAAAAAGCACCGCTACAGGTAAACACCTATGGTAGCGATGACGGGATAGGCAGTATGGAATTCCTCTACAACTCGTCGGCAAAGACCCAAAGCGGGATGTTCTGCTTTGGCGGATTGAAGGGTGTCACCGTATTTAATCCCGATGAAGTTACTGCGCGAAAAAACACGTTCCCGGTGGTGTTTACCGGGTTTTCAGTATTTAACGAGCCGGTAAAGCTGCATGCTTTCGCCAACGGACTTGAAAAGATCGGGGACGATTACTACCTGCCGGGAGACATCAGCCGGATGAATGAGATCAGGCTCAGCTACCGCGAAAGTGTGTTCTCGTTTGATTTCGCTGCTCTTGACTACCTGTTCCCGCGAAGAAACCGTTTTGCCTACTGCATGGAAGGGTTTGACCGGAAATGGAACTATATCGGCACCCGCAACTCGGCCACCTACACTTCGTTGCCTCCCGGTGAATATGTGTTCCGCGTAAAAGCCGCCAACAGCGACGGTGCATGGTCTCCAACCGAAGCCCGGATAAGGATCGTGATCACGCCGCCGTGGTGGGCCACCTGGTGGTTCAGGATCTCTTCCGTAGGATTTATCGTTATCGTAACCATTGTATTGACCCGCCGCCGCATCAACAAACTGAAACGCGACAAAGTAGTGCTGGAAAAAAAAGTGAGCCAGCGTACCGCAGAACTCAGTCGGAAAAATGAGCAGCTGGAAGAGATGGACAAGTTCAAGCAAAGTCTTACGACCATGCTGGTCCACGATCTTAAGAACCCATTGGGAAGCATAGTTGCCGGCACAAACGATAGTCCCGGGAACAGGATGATCGGTCAGAGCGCCCGGCAGATGCTGAGCCTGGTCATGAACCTGCTGGAAGTGCAGAAGATGAAGGATTCCAGGATGCATCTCAATATCCGTGATGTAGAGGTAAGCCAGGTGATTGGTGCTGCGATAGATTACGTGTCACTTTCTGCCACACAAAAAAACATTGCCATTGAGGTAATTGTAAGAAGCGTGAATCGTGTGCACTGCGACAGCGAATTGATCGAGCGGGTACTCATCAACCTTTTATCTAACGCAATCTATTACTCACCCGAAAATGAGCAGGTGACTATTGAGGTGAACGAAGAGGATAAGTCACTTGTGTTTTCGGTTAGTGACAAGGGAAAAGGAATGGAAGCGAAACAGCTGGAAGATATTTTAAACGAAGACCTGGTTCCCGACCGGTCGAGGCATAAATACAGCTCAGGGATCGGTCTGCAATACTGCAAATGGGCGCTTGCAGGGCACGGGTCGGTGCTGAGGGTGGAAAAAGCCGAAGGCGGAGGAAGCCGTTTTGTATTTTCACTTCCGTCGGCTGGAATAGCCGCAAATCTGGCAACTGTTCCCAGTCCGGAGACGCAAAAGACCGTTCTTTCTGCGGCAGACCGGGAGATGCTCAGGGATACGATTGTTCGTTTACAGGAATGCCGGATTTACGAAGGAGGCAGGATCCAGGCGATCCTAAAGACCGTGAAATCGTCAAGTGCTGGTATAGAAAACTGGAAACAGGAAGTTTTACACGCTGTTTTCTCTTTAAATGAGAATAAGTTTAGAGATTTGTGCAATGATAATACCCAAAACTGATGATGCCCTCTTTTTGTAAGATACTGGTGGTAGACGACGATCCGCTGAATATCAAGGTACTGAACGAATTGTTGCTCGAGAATCCGGCATCGGAGTTTGAAATTCTAAATGCGCACAACGGAAACCTGGCGGTTGAGGTTGCACGCCGGGAAATGCCTGATGTGATGATCACCGACTGGGAAATGCCGGGAATGAATGGTATTGAGCTCATCCGGGCACTGAAAGCCGATGAGCGGACGGCGCAGATACCGGTGATCATGGCTTCAGGGATTATGCTTACTTCTGATGACCTTGATATTGCACTGGCGGCCGGCGCGGTAGATTACATCCGCAAACCGATCGACCCCGTAGAACTCCGGGCCAGGGTGCGCTCTGCACTCGAGATGGCCTGGCAACTCAGCGAACTGCGGAAGAAACACGCCATTATTGTTGAGCAGGAACGTGAACTGATGCGGAACAACATCAGCCGGCTGGAACGCGAACTCGATTTTAAGCAACGCGAACTGACCAGCAATATCAGTTTCCTGATCCAGCAGGAAAACGATAAGGTGGTGTATGTCGATGAGATCAATAAACTCCGGCCATACCTGAATGCGGAAGGCAAGGTAAAGCTCACCAGGCTGGCTGAAGGGCTGGTCTCAGCCGACAATTCAAAATCGAGACTTGAGCTGGAAAATCGCTTCAGCGAAGTGAATTTCAGGTTTTTTGAGGCAATGGAAAAATCCTGTCCGGGCATTACCAAGAGTGAAAAGGTACTTGCTGCTTATATGCTGCTCAACCTGTCGCCATCGGAGATCGCCTCGGCTACCAATAAAAATCTCAATTCGGTGAATGTAGCCTTCAGCAGGCTGAGGATCAAGTTCAATGTCGCTTCAAATATAGAGTTGAAGGATGTGCTGATGCAGTTGCAGGCGGGGGCAATATAAGGTGTGTTTTTATTTAACCGCAAAGGACACAAAGGAAAGCACAAAAGGCGCAAAGGATTTTTCCTCTGCGCCCTTTGCGTTAAATCTTAGCGGTCTTTGCGGTTAAATCAATATTCCTTCAATCTCGCAGAAGAAATCCCCTGTCCGATCTCGCTCAGCATTCTCTCCGCTTTGCCTTTGTCGCTGGTACGTGCCACGCACACACCGAATTTCCCGTCTTTAAACTGGATAACTGCAGTGTTGAAACCCATCTTGCTGTAACGATCGGAGCTTTCGACCGCATCTTCGATCGATTTGTATTCGCTTACTACGATCTGGTATTTCGAGTAGATTGATTCGTTGCTTTTTACTGCTTTTACGTTGCGTGGTACCGCTTCTTCGGCCACTTTGGTAGCCTTAGGTTCTGCGTAATTGCGCTGCGGGGTTTCTTTTACAACTGCTTTGGTCTGCGTGGTTTTAGCCGGTACAGGTGCAGCTTTGGCGGTATTGGTTTTTACCGTTTCCTTCTTTGGTGCGGGTGCCGGAGAAGCAATTACCGGTTTGGATTCTGCCAGTTGCTTGCTTTTCTCTTTGTTTCCTTTCACGTATTTGTCCAGTTTGGTAGGCTCGATGTCTACGCGGTCTGGTGTATCAAAGTTTACGCTGCCGTTACGTGGCTGGTAAGAGGTTCCTGTTTTGGCTTCAGCCGGTTTTTCGGTGTTTTCTGCAACCGGTACGACGGTGGTGTCGGCAGGTGCAACTGTAGTGCTGTCGGTAGTTGCGACAGGAACCGCGGCTACTGCTTCATGGCCTGTGCTGCCCAGTAATTCGTCTATTTTATGTTTGATCTTGTAACCGATCGGTTTACCCTGCTCGGTCATGGTAAGGAACGCGAATGCTCCGCCGCCGAGAAGTGCGAAGATGATCAGCGTTAGCAGGATCACCTTTTTCTTGCCGCCTTTTTTCTTCTCCTTAACCGGTTTTTCCTTCTTTTTCTTCTCCTCTTTTTTCTTCTCTTCCTTTTTTACCGGGGGTTTCGCAACAGGAATTACCTGTTCGATCTCGGGATATTCGGGTTTAGCTCCGGTAAGTAGTTCAATTTCAGGAAGTCCGAAAGATTGCGGAACAAAATTCTGGTCCGGATCCGGGAAGAAATTCAGGTGATCAAGTCCGTCGATGATGAACTTACCGAGGTCTTCAACCACCCAGGGGCTTCCGCGGTGCAAACGGTGCTGCACGTCTTCAACGAACTGGGCAATGTGTTCGGTTGCTGTATCCTTGGAGATGCGTTCCTGGCGGGCATAATGAGAGGTGAATACACCATCATCCTGCTTCATGTCCGGGTTGTAGTTCACCTTTCTTCTCGGAGGATAGATCACATTGTTCTGTGAATCCACCATCGCAGGAATGTCGGTGGCCACGAAGGCTCCGAATCCAGGTAAAATAACTACGTTCGAGGTGACAAGCAGCTCCTTAAGAGCTTTTTCCAGTTTATCTTCCATAACAGCTTAAAGTCCGCCTAAATTATAGATTAATGTATTTCGTTTAGTGTTCTCCCTGCAATAATAGGGCTAAATCTTCAGGAGTATCAATAGCATGGGCTTCCAACTCTGTTACTGCGGTATAAATGTCGAATCCGTGCTCCAGCCAGCGCAGTTGCTCCAGGCTTTCAGCGCGTTCCAGCGTCGATACCGGAAGTTTTACGAGTTTCTCCAGCGTGGCCGGACGAAAGGCATACATGCCGATGTGTTTGTAGTATTGATGCTTGGCCGTCCACATTTCTTCCGGGAATCCTTTGAAATAAGGAAGCGGCTGCCGGCTGAAATACAAGGCGCGGCCATTTACCGAAACCACAGCCTTTACTTTGTTGATGTTGAACAGGTCGGTGGTTGAGGTGATCGCCTTCACTAATGTCCCAACCTGTACCTCCGGATTGCTGAAGATGGAGATGACCTGTTCGATCTGTTCGGGCTGAATGTAGGGTTCGTCGCCCTGTACATTGATTACCAGGTCTGCAGAAACGCCTGTCCTGGTATAAGCTTCATAAATGCGGTCGGTTCCGCTCGGATGGTCTTCTGCGGTCATAATGGCTTTTCCGCCAAACTGCTCAACGCAGTCGAAGATTCTTTTGTCGTCGGTAGCAACGTAAACCTCGTCTACTCCTTTGGCCTTGAAAGCCTGCTGGTACACGCGTTGCACCATCGGAAGACCATGTATCACGGCCAGGGGTTTTCCCGGGAAACGGGTAGAGGCATAACGTGCCGGAATAATAACTATGACTTTCACGTGGGAGCTAACTTTATTCAAAACTATTAATTTGGATCACTTTCAAACCAATTACCCTTGCTTTTTGAACTTGCCTTACAGCTTATTGACGGCGTCGGTCCTGTTACCGCCCGTAACCTCGTCTCTGTCTTCGGGAATGCCGAAGCTGTGTTTACTGCCCCGGTTTCGCAACTGCGCCAGGTTGCCGGAGTTTCTCCTAAAGTGATCAAAGAGATCCGTGCGCGAACGGTGTTCGACCGAGCAGAACAGGAATGCCGGTTCATGGAAAAGCATAAGGTGTGCGCCATTTCGTTTACAGATCCCGATTATCCACGGCAGCTCAGGTTTTGCGAAGACAGTCCGCCGCTACTGTTTTACCGCGGATCGGTACCGCTTACTGCGCCGAGGATGGTGGCCATTGTTGGGACTCGTGCAGTTGGCGAATACGGCTCGTCGGTGTGCGCAGCCATTATACGTGAACTGGCGCCGTACCAGCCGGTAATTGTAAGCGGACTGGCACTCGGGACAGACACCGTTGCGCACCGGACCGCGTTGGAATGCGGAATACCAACGATCGCCACCCTGGCCCACGGACTGGATCGCGTGTATCCCTCACAAAACCGCAAACTGGCCGCAGCGATAGAAGAAAATGGAGCACTGATCACGGAACTTTTATCAGGGACACAGCCTGACCGTGAGAATTTTCCCAAGCGTAACCGGATCGTAGCGGGATTGTCACAGGCCACCATCGTGATCGAATCAGGAACGAAAGGCGGATCGATGATCACGGCCCGACTGGCTTTCGACTACAACCGCGACGTATTTGCCGTTCCCGGCCGTCTCACCGACCAGTCGTATTCGGGCAACAACAAACTGATCGCGGCAAACCAGGCGGCGATGTTCCTTTCTGTTGAGGATCTGGTGAAGCAATTGGGATGGGACGGGCCAAAACCGCAGCCGGTTCAGCGCTCGATGTTCAATGAATTATCGGAAACCGGCAAACAGCTTGTGGGGTACCTGGCTGAACGGCAACTGGGACAACTTGACGACATGAGCCTCGATCTGCAGCTTACCATCAGTCGGCTGAATGCTGAACTGATGGACCTGGAATTAAAAGGTCTTGTACGTGCCTACCCCGGGAAGAAATTTAGTCTGCTCGCTTTTTAGTTTCCTGAAATAATTTTCCATCAACGGGTTTGGACGGATATTACCCAGGTTGAGCGTTGCATTTCTGCGGGCGGTCCTGATCCGTTCTTTGGTAAGCGGATGCGTACTCAGGAACTCGGGAACCGAAACAGGAGTTTCTTTTTCTTCTTTCTCGAAGAGCACGAAAAGATCGGCCAGACCGCGCAGATCGAGTTGCGAGCGGCGCAATAATTCGCTGCTGTAGGCGTCTGCAGAGCGCTCCACACCGCGCGAGTAGCTCAGGTCTTTGAGTTTGTTGGCCTGTTCTGCGGCTACTCCGGCCATAGCGTTAAAGTCGGAAAGGATCACACTAAGGAGGATGTTGCCGATCACCGAACGCATGATGGCCTTGGTTGAATGCCTGAGTTGCACATGACCGATCTCGTGGCCCAGTAGCGCGGCAAATTCTTCCTTGGTTTTGCAAGCCTCAAGAATACGGGTGTTCACAAAAATATGTCCGCCGGGAAGTGCATAAGCGTTCAGTATATCACTTTTCACCACGTGGATCTTCACGGGAATCCTGAATTTATCGGGAAAGCAGCTCACAAAACTATCGGCATACGTCGATTTTACTTTCACTTCGTCCATTGAAGCCAGCAGGCTGGCGCTCATCTGGTTGCCCATTTTCTGTTCGTATTCCACGGGCATATTTTCTGATGCATAATCCGCCATCAGCGGAAGTCCGACAAAATACAGCAGCGGAAAGAAACCGAGGATCAATACCAGGAAAGTCACCAGCAGTCCGCGGCTCATAAACAGCGCATACTTCCGGTTGTCTACCTCCTGGTCCTTCAGCCAGGCATCCAGCTCACTGAAATCCTGGTCATAGAGTTCAAGGAATACCAGTTCGTTTGACTTAAAGCTGATCTTTCGGTGAGTGCCGTGTGAGTGTTTTTCGTGAATGATCTCGCCGTTTTTCCAGTGTAAATGGATCGAAGTGCCAAAAATATCAACGTATTCAAAGCTCAGTGTATCGCCTTTGAATACGATCACCACCTCGCGTTGCTGCGAGGAAATTCCGTCGAAAAAACTGGCTTTCAGCATGGTGTTCAGACAATTCCCAGATCAAACATATCGCTGAGATCTTCAGCAAGTGCGTCGTTGTAATCAGCTTCGGTCTGAACGATAAGGTTTGGATCAAAACCGGTGTCGAACAGTGCGTTTCCGAGGTAGAACTTCAGTTGTCTGGCCACCGCCCATGGTGTTGCAATTCCGAAAGTGAAGGTCACCATCAGCCAGTTGATCACCAGTAATTCGAAGATATCCGACACGGTGGCCGTAGAGCGGAGCGGGAATTCCCTGTCTTTCTGAACCACCCTGATATTGTTTACGTTGAAATTGTAAATGTCGGTTGCGTACCAGAAACTGTAGATGCCAAGGGTAAGGAAGCTAAGGATGATGCCTTTGAAGTGGATCATAAAAAGATCAAGGCCATCACCTTTAAAGCGGAATTCCACGTCGCCAAACCTTACCTGGCTCATGATGTATCGTTTGAGGTTCACTTCGAACCATGCACGGTATACGCCAAGGGTGATGAGCGACAGCAGCAGGTCGCGGATAAAGATCACATACAATCTTCCGCGGTCGCCGCGATAGCCGAGACGGATGCCCCTCCAGGAAGTTTTAGCCAGCCTGTATTTTAGTGCACCGTGGATCGCAAGCGGGACAATGGTGGCCATGAACAGGATCAGCAATGAGTAGATCCCCAAGAAATACATCCAGATCGGCGTCCCGTTTTCGGGATCGGGATTCTGCTGTGCTTCGGACATGGAGAGGAACAGGTAAATAATGATCGAGTAGAAGATCCCGAAAAGCACGATGGCCTTGATAAATCCTACAAACATCTCGCGACCGGTACCGTGGAAACTCAGGCGGCTGCCGTAAAAGGAAGTCTCGCCGTAGATGTATTTCAGCATCCGCGCACGGGCCCAGGGATAGTAAATGCCGAGGGTAACGAAAATGAGCAGGAAGTTGATCAGGTAAATTCCAAAGAGGGAACCGCCGTCCCCCTTAAAATTCAGCCTGTTTTCAACGGGTGCCTGGGGTAATTGTTCCTGAATTTCCATTTTTAGAGGGGTTAAGAGGGAAAATGAATCCTGCGGTTATGTTGTGTTCGTAGTAATTGATTTTCTGTGCAGCCGTGTATTTGTTGCGGATGATCATTACGTCCCAAAGCTGGATATGTCCAACGCGGAACAATCCTTCCACGAAGAAGCGATCAAATAACGTGACCCTCGGAGAGGCGTTTACAGAGATGCCCCATCCGGCGAAGTGAATGCTCGGATTGCGGTAAAAAGTATCAAACAGGCGGGTGTCGGTCCACGGACAAACCGGTCCGGTACCGAAACCGGTCACGAATTGAGCCTTGAACCATTTCTTCTCGTAGAGCTTGAAGATCCGGTCGGCATTCAGGTGAATGAAGTTAAGTCCGTCGGTGTGCTCCATTTCCAGGAAAGAACCCGGGATATTGGTCAGCTGATTGTCGTAATTTCCGGCGAAATCACCCCCAACCGCACCAATGCGCCCATCAATAATAAGGTCCTGGTCGCGGCGCACAAAGTACTTCAGGTGATCCCATCCGAAAGAAATCGCCCATTTGTCGTCGATCTTAACACCTAACCGGAAATTGAATTGCGGGATCGTGATCTTTTTGGGATTCAGGTAAGCATCGGTACTGAAGCGCTCGGGAACATCGCGCGCTGAAACGTCTTTAATGGTGAAATCGAAATCATCACCACCCTTAAAGTGAATGTCTGACCTGGAGTACTGACTACGGTTATATCCCCAGTGGAAATAAAAATCGTAGTCGTGTTTCGGAGTGGATTCCTGCGCAAAAGTATTCAGTCCCGACAAGGTTCCCAGGACAATAAAGAGCAGCTTGATGAAGCGTCGCATAAAGCTTTTGTGTAATTTGGTTGCAAAGGAACAATTTTAAACCCAGAAGTATGTCAAGCTTAACGAAACTTTGCGGACTGGTAGTGGTAGTAGGAATGATCGGTGTAAGCACACAATGTTCTAATTCTAATGCTGTTGCACAGGGAAACGGTGTGACCAAAGATGCGGTTGCAAAAGCCGATAGTACGAAGAGTACCAAAACCAACGTGAACTCACTGGCCCCGGCTAGCGGGAAGCTAAATACCATGCCGACCGCGACAGAGTAAACGCTAACCGAAGGGTTGGGAGACAGTCGGGGAACGTTCCCCGCAATGATCCCGGTTTGATACTCAGTTCTCCAAGCTCACTTCGTACAATTCTACCGGCAAACCATCCGGATCTTCGAAAAACACAAACCTTTTACCGGTGTATTCATCCGTTCGGATAAAATCGGTTGCAATGCCGTGCGAAGTAAGATGAGAGATGCTTTCTTCAAGATTGCTCACTGCAAAAGCCAGGTGACGAAGTCCGCAGGCCTCCGGACCGGAAACCCGTGGTGGCGGAGACGGGAAGGAAAAAAGCTCGATGACATATTGATCACCGATGGCCAGATCAAGTTTCCACGAATTGCGTGAGGCCCGATAGTGTTCGGCTACGACTTTCAGTCCGAGTATTTCGGTGTAGAAATGCCTCGAGGTAATGTAGTCTGAGCAAATGATTGCCACATGGTGTATTCCGCTTATCGTTTTCATGGGGTAGCTTGTTGCCGCAAGGTAATCCTTAGCGCACAATAACCGTTCGTCTCGGTCTCGGTCTTACCGGTCGAACCACCACCACTTTAGCGGGCCGCGCTCTTCTAACCACCACCGGACGGGGTGGAGGAACCACAACCACAGTTCTTACCGGCCGCGCCGGACGGGTAGCTACGACACAACTTTCAATTGAACCGACAGACAGGAAGACCAGTGCAGGGCCGGATAGGTATTTAAGGATCGCTTTCATGGCGGGAGATAGGCAAAAACTGTGCTAAGACAGTGGGAAGAGGAAAGTGGAAAAAGCAAAAAGCCCGGTTCATGTTTTGAACCGGGCTTTTGGGTATAGATCAATTTCTCTGTGATCTCCGCGCCAGCCTCTTGCCTTTGCGGTTAGAAAAAACTTATTGTTTGATCAACTTGATAACCACTGCTTCGCCTTTCAGGTGATATACGCCTTTGGCAAGGTGGGTCAGGTTAAGTTCGTTATTTCCTTTGCTGAAGGTTCCTTCGGCAACGGTTCTTCCCTGCATGTCCACGATGTGGTAATCAGCACCGGCACTTACATTAACCGTGATTTTTTCGTTGAACGGGTTCGGGTAGCTGCTCCAGGTAACCTGGTTTGCAGATTGTTCTTCAACAGTAACGTTGGTTACGTTAAGTTCTTCCGATTCATTGTAACATCCGTTTGCATTGGTCACGATTACAGCATATGTTCCGTTGGTACTGATGTTCAGCGATTGTGCGGTTTCACCTGCAAGCAGTTCGCCATTCTTGTACCACTGGTTGCCTTCGGTAGCAGTCGACATCAACACATTGATTGAGGCAATAAATACTTCAGGTTTGTTTACTCCCTGCAATACGTTTACAAGAGCGATCTTAGAAGTAGCGGCACACCCTTTTTCGGTTTGTGCATATACCCTGTACAATCCGCCGGTAGTCACTGCGAAGCTGTTAGAGTTGGCTCCCGGGATATCAGCATTGTTCTTCAACCACTGATACACCGAAGGTGCGCCAGTGTTTATGGCAATAACCAGACTTTCAGGAGTACAGATGGTATTGAAGCTAGGTACGTTAAGCACTACGTTTGGAAGCGGGTTCACCACAACACTTACAGGATCAGAGAAGTCTTTACATCCGTTGGTGTCGGTAACGAACACCTTGAAGTTTCCGCCTTTGGTGTTCACAATGGTGCTGAAGGTTGCGCCATTGATCTTGGCGTTGTTCAGGTACCACTGATAAGCAGTATACTGCTCTCCTGCTGATAGTTTGTTTGATGCTCCCTGGCAGAATTCCTGCTCGCCCAGGATCTGGATGTGAGGAGAAGGAAGACTGATGTGTTTGGTTACTACAACCGCAGCAGAAACGCCTTCGCAATCTGCGGCATCTTTCGCTGTCAGGGTGTAAGAACCTCCCTGAGTGGTCTTGAAGCTGCGTGCTGTTGCACCGTTCACGGCCTGTCCGTCTCTGAACCATTGGTATTCAACGGCAGTCGGACCGGTAAGGGTCAGTGTATCTCCAGGACAAAGCGCCAGTGAGCGGTTTGCCGATACGATTACATTGCTGCTTCCCGATACGGTTACTCCCTCAGAAGTTCCGGTACAACCGTTTGCATCTACCACAGTTACAGAATAGGTTCCGGTGGTGGAAATATCAATGGTTCTTCCATTGGCTCCGTTCAGCGGTTCGCCGTTCTTGTTCCAGCTGTAAGATGCGAATGACTGGGTCTCAAGAGTAATGTCTCCGTTGATACAGAAAGTAGGTACACCTGCATAATCAACCGTTGGAACCGGGTTGGAG
Source organism: Bacteroidota bacterium (assembly GCA_040386675.1). Taxonomy (GTDB): domain Bacteria; phylum Bacteroidota; class Bacteroidia; order Flavobacteriales_D; family Luteibaculaceae; genus DASUEB01. The sequence goes on from JAZKEZ010000004.1 coordinate 42,989, forward strand.
TTGCTTGTTACAGTTACTGTGTCCGAAGTTGCTGAACAGTTGTACCCGTTGGTAACGGTTACATAATAGCTTCCTTCAGAATCTACCAGGTATTCGTTGCCATTGGCATCGTTAGCCAGGGCATCACCGTTTTTGTACCACTGGTACGCGCTTTCAGTACCGGTAGAAAGTAAGAGGGTCTCTCCCGGACAAAGTGAAGCAGAAGTAGTATTTACAGACGCATCCGGTGCAGCGTGCACCGAAACGGTAAACTCAGCAGTAGAGAAACAGTTGTCGGCATTGGTATAGCTGTAAGTGATGGTGTAATCGCCTTCGGAAAGGTTAGCAGGATTGAAGCCCGCAGCGCTAACTCCGGTTCCGCTGAATGTTCCGCCGAAAGGAGAAACGCCGGTGAATTCAACAGGCTCTTCGTTAGCACATACATCAACCACCGATGGAACGGTAAGGAACGTAGTTGCTTTTACGCGGATGGTGTCGGTGGCAACATTGCTACAGCCGTTGGCATCCGTGTATTCATAGCGAACGGAATGAGCACCTACTGATGCGCTCGCAGGGAAGAATGTCTGTGCAGATTCGCCGTCAACGTAGTAGCTGCCTCCATCCGGAGCTCCACCGGAAAGATTGATCTGGCTGGCGTTCTGACAGATATTGGCAAAACCGGCCAGCGTTACAGTTGGCTTAGCATTTACGGTTACGTTCTGGTTGGCTCTTGCCGCACAACCGAAAGCATCGCTGTAGCTGTAGTTGATAGCAGTCGAAGCCGTAGCACCGGTAACTGCAGGATTGAAAGTAGACCCGGTAACACCTGTTCCGCTGAAAGTTCCTCCGGTTGGAGATACCAGTGGGAGAAGCGCCACGGTTCCGCCGTTTACACATGCAGGATTGATCGTCGCAAAGGTCACCTGCGGAGTTGCACGAACCAGAATGGTATTGGTCGCAGTGCTCTTACAGCCGGTAGAAGGACGGGTATAGGTATAGGTAATGGTATGGGTACCGGCTCCGGCAGTACTTGCCGAGAAGTTGTTTCCAGAAACACTCGGACCTGAATAGCTGCCTGACATTGGAGTACCGCCGTTTAAGGCAAAGCTCGCTGCATCCTGGCAAACCGCTGCAAATGCATTAAGCGAAACCAATGGAAGTGAGTTTACGGTCACCTTGGTGCTTGCAGAAGTCACACAGTTCATGTTATTGGTAAAGGTGTAGATAATGGTGTGCGTTCCCGGACCGGCATTGGCTGCGGTAAAGCTGCCGTTAGCAACGCCTTTTCCGCTGTATATTCCACCAGGACCAACAGGTTCGCCTTGGGTAAGTACAAATGCAGGAGCATCTATACACACCGGAAGGATGGTATCCATCTGGCTCGGTGTTCCAAAGTTGATAGTCACCTTCACCGCGTTTGAGAAGCTCACGCCGCCCAGCGGACAGGTTACCTTCAATCGGAACCAGGTTGAGCTGGTCAGTGTGGTGGTAGAAAGTTCGGTAGGATCGTTTTCATCGGCAAGATCAGAAACGTTGTTTGCGAAATTGTCAGAAGAAGACTGCCACTGGTAGATGCTGGTGCTTGCAGAATAACCTGAAGCATTGATCACAGCTGCACCCGAAGAACAGAACGTATTGGTGCCGTTGATCACAGCAGTTCCTCCCTGTGGGGTACAAGGTGGCACAATGGTGTATACCTCTCCGGTATATGGAATGTTACTGATACCACCTGAATGGCTCAGTTGTTCAACCTGGTTAAGGCCAAGACTTCCAACTCCTGTTCCGGTAGATACTGTCAGAACCCAGGTGGTAAGATCAGCTCCGTTTGGAAAATTTACGTCGATAATAGAACCACCACTTACTGTTCCGGTTACTGGAATAGTAAAGTTACTGTTGGAAATTACACTTGTAGGTGAAGCGTAGACCACTTTGAAGTCAACCGAAGCTGAATTGGTAGGGTTCGATGACACACGGGTGATCGAAACGATGGTATTTCTAACATGCAGTACATAATCAGTTCCGGCAGAGTAAAACGGAGAACCGGTACCTGTAGAACTGTCTTTTGCGCGTACTGTGAAATTGAAATCACCCGAAACAACAGGAACGCCTGTAAGGGAACCTCCTGAAGTTAGGGTAACTCCTGTTGGAAGCGACCCGGCTGAAATGCTGTAGGTATAAGGAGCCGTTCCGCCGGTAGCAGCAGGAAGGGTAACACTTACACTGGTATTCACGGTAACTGAATCTAATGTAGCGGTGGCCATGGTAATGGTAGGAGCAGTAACGCTCAATGTATACGCACGGCTCCCTGAATAAGGAGCACCGGTTCCTGTAGAATTGTCAGTAGCTGTAATGGTAAAGTCGAAAGATCCTATAGCAGTTGGCGAACCGTAGATCGAATCTGCAGCAAGTTGCAAACCGGCAGGCAAAGTACCCGAAGTTACTGCATAGCTGTATGGAGCGGTTCCGCCGGTAGCGGTAACTGTGCTTTTGTAGTAGGCACCAGCCTTGCCATTGGCAAGGGTGAGCGGAGTAATTGCAACCGTTGGAGCCGCTACGTTGATCGTGTGGCTTTGAGTCGTAGAATACGGACCAGATCCAGTTGATGAATCTGTAGCGCGGCCAACAAAGTTATAGGATCCGCCTGCTGT
>JAZKEZ010000004.1:45625-69077 GCA_040386675.1 Bacteroidota bacterium
GCTGTTGGAGTTCCGTACAGGTAGCCGTTGCTGCCAAGAGTAACCCCGGCAGGAAGTGATCCTGATTCTACTGAATACGAGTAAGGAGATGCTCCGCCGGAAGCAGAGGCAATCGAAACCGAATCTTTTACACCTACGGTAAAGTCAGATGTGGTGGTAGCCCAGCTGATGGTTGGTGCAATTACGGTAAGGCTCAATGCTCTCGATCCGGTGTATGGACCTGTTCCGGTCGAACTGTCGGTTGCTGTAACGGTAAAGTTGAAAGTCCCGGTATTGGTAGCCGTTCCGCTCAATGCTCCAAGCGAATCGAGGCTTAGTCCTGAAGGAAGCGCACCTGCAGTAATGCTGAATGTGTAAGGTGAGGTTCCGCCGCTGGCCGCAAATGCAGCATTGTATGCAGTACCTGCAGTGGCATTAGAGATCGATGCAGGAGTAACCACGATGGTTGGCGCAGTGATGATTAGTGTGAAGGCCTGGGTTCCTGAATAAGGAGCACCTGCACCTGTAGTCTCATCAATCGCTTTTACTGTAAAGTTGAAGGTTCCACCAGCTGTAGGAGTTCCATTCAGTTTACCATTGCTCAGTAATTTCATTCCTGCAGGAATGGTTCCTGCGCTTTTTGAATAGCTGTAATCACCGTTACCACCGGTGGCTACGATCAGTTTAGAGTAACTGGTACCAACTTTTCCATTTGGAAGAGCTGCGGCAGTGGTAAAGGTAATGTTAGGTGCTGAAACGGTACCGTTATAGTTCCGAATGCCAACATAAGGCCCGGTTCCGGATGAGGAGTCTCTCGCTCTGATTTTAAAGCTGTATGCACCTGCACCTGTAGGGGTTCCTGAGATTACACCGGTGGAAGCATTCAGGCTCAAACCGGCTGGTAAAGCACCTTCAGTGATCAGATAGCTATATGGAGCTGTTCCGCCGGTGGCTTTAGCCGTATCAGTATATACTGCGCCGGCAGTCATGTTCGCAACCGTTAGCGGGTTTACGGTGATGGTCGCAGCGCCGGTGGTAAGCACAAAGGCTTTTGTAACAGTCAGGGAGGTGTTGTCTTCTGACCTCACTGTAAAATTGAATGTGCCACCAGCGGTTGGAGTTCCGCTTAAGGTTCCATTGCTGGCCAGGGTAAGTCCTGCAGGAAGCGCCCCGGCAGAAATGGTGTACGTATAAGGTGATGTTCCGCCATCAGATGTGAAAGACTGTGAGTAACTAACCCCAACAGTTCCGGCAGTAAGTGGTGAATTGGTAGTGATGCTCATTGCCGGAGCAGCTACGGTTACCGAATAAATTTTTGAAACTGTGTATGGTCCGTTGCCGACTGAGTTGTCGGTTGCAGTGATCCGGAACGAGAAGTTGGATGCAACGGATGGTGTTCCGCTGATCACACCGGTAGCTGGATTGAAATTCAGACCCGCGGGCACTGCTCCTGCAGTCATCGCAAGGGTATAGGGAGCAGTTCCGCCGGAAGCCTTAATCGTGTCGGAGTAGGCCACGTTCTGCTGCATGGCAGCAAGAGAAGCCGGGTTAATGACGATGTTAGGCGCTGAAACGGTAACGGAATAAATTTTTGAAACTGCGTATGGTCCGCTGCCGCCTGAGTTGTCGATTGCAGTGATCTGGAACGAAAAATTGGATGCAAGGGTCGGTGTTCCGCTGATCACACCGTTTGCAGCTAGAGAAAGTCCGGAAGGTAACGATCCTGCGGTTACTCCAAAGGTATAGGGAGCAGTTCCGCCGGAAGCCTTAATCGTGTCGGAGTAGGCCACGTTCTGCTGCATGGCAGCAAGAGAAGCCGGGGTAATGACGATGTTAGGCGCTGAAACGGTTACTGAATAACTCCGTGAACCTGAATAAGGGCTGTCGGTGCCTACTGAGCTATCAGTAGCTCTAACTGTAAACGTAAAGTTACCTGCTGTAGTCGGTGTTCCGGAGATCACACCGTTTGCAGCTACAGAAAGACCTGAAGGCAATGCACCTGCGGATACTGTATAGGTATAGGGAGCAGTTCCGCCGGAAGCCTTAATCGTGTCGGAGTAGGCCACGTTCTGCTGCATGGCAGCAAGAGAAGCCGGGGTAATGACGATGTCAGGCGCTGAAACGCTAATGCTATACCATTTTGAAACTACGTATGGTCCGCTGCCGCCTGAGTTGTCGGTTGCAGTGATCCGGAACGAATAGTTCAATGCAGTGGTTGGTGTTCCGCTGATCACACCGGTAGCTGGATTGAAATTCAGACCCGCGGGCACTACTCCTATAGTCAGCGCAAGGGTATAGGGAGCAGTTCCGCCGGAAACCTTAATCGTGTCGGAGTACGCCACGCCCACCTTCATGTCAGGAATAAAATCCGGGGTAATGACTATGGTTGGTATATTGACGGTCAGGTTGTAATCCACCGAATCTTTCGCTCCGAGATTATCAGTAACAAAACCCTTGAACGAAAATGCTCCTCCATCGGTAGGTGTTCCGCTTAGAACACCTGATGGACTTAGCGTGATTCCGCCAGGAAGTGAACCGGTATAGCTGTAGGTATAAGGTGCTTTTCCGCCAGTAGAAGACAGTGACTGATTATATGCAACTCCAACCTTTGCTGCAGTTACCGAAGGGGTATTCAGGGTGAGGGAAAGTTGCCCAAAGCTAAATACACAATTCAGATCAAAATTAGCTCCAAAGGTAAACGCATTCCCTCCCTGTGTAGTAGTGTAATAGATTAGTCCATCAGGGTTGGGATTAGAGTTGCTTACGAAGCAGGTAAATCGGGTGGAAAGAGAATCCTGCTTGGTAATGTCAAATAGGTAAAGCTGGCCAGGTATAAGAGAGAGTCCGTCACCAAAATCAAAAGCAACTGACAATATAGTAGAGTCTACAGGCACTCGGGTAATGGAGGTAGATCCTATCGGAATAGATCTGTTCAGGGGGGAGTTGTTTGCAAAAGAGTTTATTTGGTAAATGGAAGCAATGTATGTTCCGCTCGGTAGTCTTACCGAGTTCTCAATAACCACTTTTGTCAACGGGCGATTACAGAATGGTTTAAACGTGGTTCCGACACTGTAATTCTGAATTCCTGCGCTAAGCGTTCCAATAGTATTCCGCTGGCAAAATGCAGTATCAATGGTCAATACGTAATTTTTGATTTCCGATGCAGCAGCTCCGTCAACAACATTAATGTCAATGCTAAAGACACCAGCTACTTTGGGAACACCTGAAAATGTGCCGTTGGTAAAGGTCATTCCGGTAGGCAGCTGACTCGTGGTCGACATAGCGTAAGGAGGCGTTCCGCCACTTACGATGATCACCTGGTTATAGGCAGACCTAGTTACCCCATTCGGAAGAGTGGTAGGAGAGTAAACAAACTGGGCAATTGCCGCCTGGTTAACAAAGAGTCCGCCAAGTAGCAACAGACTTAAAAGCCAGGTCCTGAGTAGGCGAGGACTACCAGTAATAACTTCGGAGAGTAATGTCATGGGTGAAGGATTAAGAGAATGAGGGCGGTGAATGGTAAATTATTGACTATTAATTTTTTGCCAATTCCGTTTGACCAGAATTTTTTTTGGCGGGGGGGAAGGTAAAACAAATAAGTTGAACTCTATCCTTTTTGTGACAAACGACAGGTTGGTGTATACAAATAGGGAAATAAGATCAGGTGTTGATGCGATCAGAGATGTTGATCCATGTTCACACCGGCAACTGAGCCTGTCGAAGTTCATTATGGTACAGTTTTTAACCCTTTCTTACCAAAATCTAACGCCATGCGTCTATCCCTAAACCTACTTGCCGCGCTATTGCTGATAAGCTTTACCGCCACCCCATCCATTAACCTCCTGGCATCGGGAAAAACAACCACTTCATCCATACTAAAACAGGAAGAACCGAAGAAAGTGGTAAAAAAGACCCCAAAGAAAAGAGTGGTGAAGAAAACCACGACGAAGAAAACGGTGAAGAAGACCCACAAACACGATTGATTGAGGGATTGCTCACTGGAGTAAAAGGTGTCAAGGAAGGGGTTTCTCACTGCGTTCGAAATGACGCGGTAATTCGAAATGACGAAATTTTTTACCTGTCATTCCGAACGCAGTGAGGAACCTCCCCAATAATAAAAAAAGCCCGGGCGTAATGCACCGGGCTTTTTGTTTTTTATAAGCAATATCCTCAAGGCTTCTCCATCTCAAATCCTTCCAGGAATTTGGTGGTGAAATCGCCTGATTTGAATTGTTCGTTGTCCATCAGTTGAAGATGGAAAGGAATGGTGGTTTTTACTCCTTCGATCACGAATTCGCTCAGTGCGCGGCGCATGGTGTTGATCGCTTCTTCGCGGGTCTGCGCTACGGTAATGAGTTTCCCCACCATCGAATCGTAATATGGAGGAATGGTGTAACCAGCGTAAACGTGAGTGTCTATCCTCACACCGTGTCCACCAGGACTGTGGTAGTTCGTGATCTTGCCCGGCGACGGACGGAAATCCGCATACGGATCTTCGGCATTGATACGGCACTGGATCGAGTGCATCTGCGGCTCATAGTTGGTGCCCGAAATGGCATCACCGGCTGCGATCTTGATCTGTTCCTTGATCAGGTCGAAATTGATTACTTCTTCGGTAATGGTGTGCTCTACCTGGATACGGGTGTTCATCTCCATAAAGTAGAAGTTGCGGTGCTTGTCTACTAGGAATTCAATCGTTCCCACACCTTCGTAGCTGATGGCTTTTACCGCTTTGATAGAGGCTTCACCCATCGCCTTGCGAAGTTCAGGAGTCATGAACGGAGAAGGTGTTTCTTCTACCAGTTTCTGGTGACGGCGCTGGATCGAACAGTCGCGCTCGCTCATGTGGCAGGCGGTTCCATACTGGTCGCCGGCCACCTGGATCTCGATGTGACGTGGTTCTTCGATGTATTTTTCCATGTACAGACCGTCGTTCCCGAATGAGGCTGCTGCCTCGCGGCGTGCAGAATCCCAGGCATTTTCGAGGTCTTCTTCTTTCCAGATCACGCGCATTCCCTTACCACCACCACCGGCAGTAGCTTTGATGATCACGGGATACACAATCTTTTTAGCGTTTTTCTTGGCATCTTCCACATCCTTCAGCAGACCTTCAGATCCAGGGATACAAGGAACACCGGCTTTGATCATGGTCGCTTTGGCCGAAGCCTTGTCGCCCATCGAATCAATCTGTTCAGGAGTTGCACCGATAAATTTGATGTCGTGCTCTTTGCAGATGCGTGAGAATTTAGAGTTTTCCGACAGGAACCCGTAACCCGGGTGAATGGCATCAGCATTGGTGATCTCTGCTGCTGCAATGATGTTGGTCATCTTCAGGTAGCTTTCCGAAGAAGGAGCCGGTCCGATACAAACCGCTTCATCAGCAAAACGTACGTGCAGACTGTCGCGGTCTGCCTGAGAATAAACGGCAACCGTCTTGATGCCCATTTCCTTACAGGTACGGATGATGCGCAAGGCAATCTCACCGCGGTTGGCGATAAGGATCTTCTTGAACATCTTTACCTGAGGTGCGTCTTTCTTTTTAGCCATAAATAAGGTAAAGCAAAAATGACCACGAGGGTCATTTTCAGGTATTAATGAGAATAATAAGATTAGGCTGGTTCAACCAGGAAAAGAGGCTGATCGTATTCTACAGGAGAAGCGTCGTCAACCAGTACTTTCACGATCTTTCCGCTGATTTCGCTTTCAATTTCGTTGAAAAGCTTCATCGCTTCAATGATACAAAGTACTTTACCAGGCTTGATGTCATCACCGATATTCACGAATGAAGGCTTGTCTGGAGAAGAAGAACGGTAGAACGTTCCGATCATCGGTGACTTAATGGTGATCAGGTTGCTGTCTTCGGCAGGAGCAGCGGCTTTCGGTGCTTCAGGAGCAGCGGCAGGAGCCGGAGCAGCAGCGGCCGGTGCAGGAGCATAAGCCTGGGCAGCAGGAAGTGCTACCTGTATTGCTTGTGGAGCAAGAGCAGCAGTGCCTTTCTTATCGGTCTTTATGATAATCTTAAATTCTTTCTTCTCAATTTCCACTTCCGTAACTCCGGACTTGGATACAAACTTGATAAGCTCTTGAATTTCAGTAAGATTCATGGCTTTTGTGTTTAGGTGGATTAAAAATTAGGCGGCTAAGATATAAAAAGGCTTAAGAATTGTACCCCCACTTCAAAAAAACGGCGCCCCATGTGAATCCCCCGCCAAATGCGGCAAGTACGAGGTTGTCTCCCTTTTTGAGTTTGGGTTCCCACTCCCATAAGCAGAGTGGAATGGTACCTGAAGTGGTGTTTCCGTATTTCTGGATGTTCACCATAACACGTTCAGACTCAAGTCCCATGCGGTCGGCAGTGGCCTGGATAATGCGGAGGTTGGCCTGGTGTGGAACCAGCCAGGCAATGTCTTCCGATTTCAGGTTGTTGCGTTCCATAATGTCGGCGGCAGCTTGTGCCATATTGGTCACGGCAAACTTAAATACAGCCTGTCCTTCCTGGTAAACAAAATGTTCTTTGGCGTCGATGGTCTGATGTGATGCCGGTTTTACCGAGCCTCCTGCTTTCTGGTGCAGGTGTACGCGTCCGGAACCATCGCTTTGCAATACGCTGTCGATAACGCCTACCGGTTCTTCCGTAGGTTCGAGCAGCACTGCGCCGCATCCGTCACCAAAAATGATGCAGGTGGTGCGGTCGGTATAATCAATGATAGACGACATCTTATCGACGCCCACTACCACGACTTTGCTGTATTTACCGGTTTCGATGAATTGGGATCCTGTAACCAGTCCGTAAAGGAAACCGGAACAGGCGGCATTGATGTCGTATCCGAATGCTTTTTTGGCGCCCACTTTATCGCAGATCACGTTTGCAGTGGCCGGGAACTGGTAGTCGCCGGTAACCGTGCAGCAGATCAATAAATCGATTTCGTTGGGATCGATGCCTTTTTTTGCGCAGAGTCCTTTCACGGCTTCGGTTGCCATGTCAGAACTGCCTTTTCCCTCACCTTTCAGAATTCTTCTTTCCTTAATACCGGTGCGGGTGGTGATCCACTCGTCGGTGGTGTCAACCAGCTTTTCGAGTTCTGCGTTGGTAAGTACGTAATCGGGTACATAACCCTGCACTCCGGTGATTACGGCGTTTAGTTTTTTCATGCTGATATGGGTATCAGTACAGGTGAATTGAGCAATACGCGGAAAAAAAACCCAACTCCTTTGGGAAGTTGGGTAATATAAAAAAAAGAGCAACAGGAGGTTATCCTATCGCTCTTTTCCTGGAATGTCAATTACTCTGCAGTTGCAACTTCTTTCTCCATCACCACTTTACCACCATAGTAAAGTTTGCCTTCGAACCAGTGGGCACGGTGAGTTTTGTGTACCTGGCCTGTTGTAGGACACGTAGTTAAACCTGGAGTCTCAGCTTTGTAGTGAGTTCTACGCTTATCTCTGCGGGTGCTGGAGTGTCTTCTCTTAGGATGTGCCATTGTAGTATACTATTACTCGTTGTTATCGTTTTTATATTTCTTAAGAGCAGCCCAGCGCGGGTCCTCCTGTTGTTGTTCTTCTTCCTTTTTACCTGATAATTCTTCCAGTGTCCTGATCACTTCCGGGTCGCAGTCTTCAATGTCATGACTGTGCGATAATGGCACAGACAACATGATGAACTCAAACACGTAGTGGCTGATGTCAATCTCGTGTTCTGCAGGTCCGATCACTACAATGTCATCGGTCTGTTCTTCGAAACCACCCTCACCAAACTTAATGATGAGTTCTTCCTCGCCGTCGAGTTCGATCTCCATTTCCTTACCGCACCTGTCGCAAAAAACAGAACCGGTACCCTGAAAACCAAACCAGAGTTGAAGCATATTGCTTTTCTTCTCCAGCTCAACTACGAGTTCAACGTTTACGTTGTGTAACTCTTCGTGATCAAAATGCTCAAAGAACTTGTCAGTAACCTCAAAGTCATACTCGTGAACTCCTAACGTAAGTCCGGAAAAAGCGATCTTATATTCGGTAAGTCCTCGCACGGTATCATTTTGGGGTGGCAAATGTAGGGAAATTAGTTTCGGAAATTCAAATTTATCAACATAATTTTGTTGAAGCTGAATTTAAAGGTTTAAAAGGTTAAGGGTTTAAGAGATTAAGGGTTAAAAGGTTAAACGTTTAACCCCTTAACCTCTTAAACCATCCAGAGTTATTCTCGTTCAATTTTTTGCACATGCGTATGCAGCTTATTCGAGTTCACTTCCTTATGCAGTTTGCGGTTCGCCAGTACATCGCAAGCCACGTAAATGGCCTGCCTGAATGAGTTTTCATTGGCAATGCCCTGTCCGGCAATGTCGTAAGCGGTTCCGTGATCGGGAGAAGTCCTTACAATAGGCAGCCCGGCAGTAAAGTTCACGCCGGCATCAAATGATAAGGCTTTAAAAGGAGTAAGTCCCTGGTCGTGATACATCGCCAGCACCGCGTCAAACTGGTTCACGGTTCCCGAACCAAAGAAACCGTCGGCAGGATACGGACCGAAGGCCATGATCTTGTCTTTGGCATTCGCCTCGGCAATGGCCGGTTCAATAATGGTCTTTTCTTCTTCGCCAAGTAGCCCGTTGTCGCCGGCATGCGGATTCAGTCCCAAAACTGCAATCCGCGGACGGATAATGTTGAAATCTCTTACCAGGCTCTGGTTCAGAATCCTCAGTTTCTCAAGGATCAGGGTTTTTGAGATCTTCGACGGTACATCTTTTAACGGTACGTGACCGGTTACCACACCAACGCGAAGGCCGTCGGCAACAAGCAGCATCAGTGAATCCTGTACGTTGCTCATCTGGGTGAAGTATTCGGTATGTCCCGGGAAATTGAAGTTTTCTCCCTGGATCGTGTTTTTGTCGATCGGGCAGGTAACGATCACGTCGATCTTTCCGCTGGCCAGGTCTTTTGCAGCCGCCTCGATCGAGCGGACGGCGTAGGCTCCGGTTTTCTGCGAAGGCTTGCCCAGTTCGATATCCACATCCTCATTCCAGCAATTGATGAGGTTCGGTTTTTTGGCATTCGCTTCCTCAGCACTGTTGACGATGTTGAAGCTGAAATCGTTGATCTTAAGTGCCTTCCGGTGAAAAGACGCGCTCTTTACACTTCCGTAAACAATCGGGGTGCAGGTGCTCAGTATCCGGTTGTCGATCAGTGTTTTAATGATCACTTCCATCCCGATCCCGTTCAGGTCTCCCGTAGTGATTCCCACCCGGGGAAATTCGTGCTTCTGCTTGCTCATAGGTCAGGTAAACGTCGGTGTTGAATTAACTTTTAATTAGTAGTTGAGCAGGAATTCGGTAAACAAACGTACCCCGACCCCTGTTCCGCCGGTAGTTTTGTAGTTGATGCCCTTGTGCACGTACGACGGACCGGCTATGTCCAGGTGAATGAACGGGTAGCTGGTAAAATGCGCCAGGAATTTGCCCGCGGTTATTGCTCCTCCCAGGTCAGAACCCAGGTTTTTCAGGTCTGCAATGTCAGATTTGATCTCCTCGTCGTATTCGCTCCAGAACGGGAACTCCACGATGCGCTCAAACACCTGTTCGCCTACGTTTTTCAGTTTGTCGAACGTTTCTGCCGAGGCAGTGCCCATTCCAACAATCCCGTAAGTACCGATAGCGCGCATGGCCGCACCGGTAAGCGTTGCCGTGTTGATCACCAGTTCGGGTTCAAAGCGGTCGCCGTAGCTCAGTGCATCGGCAAGGATCAGCCGGCCTTCGGCATCGGTATTCAGTACTTCAACCGTAAGTCCGTTCATCATGTCCAGTACATCGCCCGGTGCATAGGCATCGCCGCCGGGACGGTTATCGGTAGAAGGGATCAGTCCCACCACGTGTACATCGCTTTCGAGGCTTGCCAAAGCATAGATGCTGGCGGCAACCGCTGCTGCACCTGCCATGTCGCTTTTCATATAGTCCATGGAGTGCGGGGTAGGCTTAAGGCTCAGTCCGCCGGTATCGTAAACCACGCCTTTTCCAACCAGTACCACCGGTTTCTTGTTGCGTGCTTTCTTCGGCTTGTATTCAATCACCGTAAAGGTTGGCGGTTCAATACTTCCCTTGTTCACGGCAATAAGTCCGCCCATGTTCAGTTTCTGGATCTCTTTTTTATCCATCACGGTTACTTCACAGCCGGCTTCCTCGCACTTTTCTTTGATCAGTTTACTGAAAACAGTAGAGGTAAGATAAGAGTTCGGTTCATTCACCCACTGACGGGCCAGGAAAGTAGCCCTGGTAATGACCTCGAGCTTGTTGATCAGTTTTTTCCCGAAATCAGGAGAAACAAAAGAAACCTGCTTCAGTTCGTATTCCAGTTTCTTTTTGTCCTTGCGGTACTTTAAGAACTGGTAACCGGAAAGCAGCAGACCTTCGCCAAAGGCATACGCCAGTTGCTGGTCTGTAATAGAAATGGTAAGGTCTTTAATGCGGTGGTGCTTCGCTGCCGAATAGATCTGCGCTCCGTACTTCCGGTATGTTTCAAGTCCGGCAGCATCGTTGCCGGTAGTTTGCTGGAGAAAAATAAAGACAACGTGTGTAAAGCGGTTGATCTCGATCAGTTTGCGGTCGTTCTTCTCGCAGTCTTTTACATAATTCATTTCAGCCGCAGAAAGCTGAAGCTGCAGCAACTCGGTGTCGCTGGCCACGCTGTATACCACGTTAACCTGTTCGTCAACACTTTTTGCTGTACTTATTTTTGGAAGAGAAGTCATTGTCCGTTCAAATTGGGCTCTAAAAGTAAAGCGATTTCTTAAAGTCAGGACACCTATTTCCGGATTTGGACGTTGGTGTTCCGGGAATGCCAAAGTCGTTATACCGCCTGATCGAACTGATCTTACGCACGATAAGCGGAAGGATACAGGATATTTGGTTACTTTTAGACCTGCTTAGATCAATATGTATGAAGAACCTGATCGGGTTTTGTGTTTTCTTTTTTTTATCAGTTCAGCTCTTTGCAACGCACATTCGCGGTGGTGAGATCACTTACCGCCGGATAACCGGGTACAATTACGAGGCTACCGTTTCGCTTTACGTTGAGGCGAATACCATGGTTCCGCCTGAACTGGTAGACCCGTTCCGTTGGGGCGACGGTTCTTCCGAAGTGTTCAAATTATCCAGCGAAACGCTGCTTCCCGGGGGTATTCTCCGCAAACGGGTGTACATCGGCTATCATACTTACCAGGGAAGCGGGATCTTCAACCTGTCGCTTACCGACTACAACCGCGTCGGACAGATCAACAACATTAAAGGCGGAGCATCCAGCAATACGCCGTTCTACATCGAATCAGAGCTCATCATCAATCCCTTCAACCTGGATAAGAATGACTCGCCGGTACTGACCAACCCGCCGCTCGACAACGCCTGCTTCAATGCCATATTCGAACACAATCCAGGAGCAGTAGACAAAGACGGCGATTCACTCAGCTATGAGCTGATCGCCTGCAGGGGTAAGGTAGGCGAAGACATCGGGTATGTGTTTCCCAGCCAGATCAACCCCGGCCCGAACAATATCATTGTTATGGATCCGGTTACCGGGACCGTTCACTGGGAATCTCCGCAGAAGCTCGGTTTGTACAGCATTGCTTTCCGGATCACCGAATACCGGAACGGCGTAAAGGTCGGCTCGCTGGTCCGCGATATGCAGATCGAGGTGGGTACCTGTAACAACCGGGTTCCAACGATCGATCCGCTGCCTGATACCTGCGTACTGGCCAACAATGAAGTTACCCGGCAGATCAGGGTAAACGACCCCGATGGCGACCGCGTTTTCCTTTCTGTATTCGGAAGACCGTTCCTGCACAGCATTCCGCCGGCCAGGTTCGATACCGCCACCAAAGTATTTTCGTGGACGCCCGGCTGTGACCAGGTGCTGCTGCCACCCGAGAAGATCACGATACGGGCCGAAGACAGCAAGGCCAGGCCAATGACCGATTACAGCACGTTCTCTATTACCACCATTGCTCCCGCAGTTCCGAATGTTACACTCGTGCAGCGCACAAATGGTGTGCAGGTAAGCTGGGGGGCAAGTCCCTGTAGCCAGGCCACGTGTTATAAAATATACCGGAACACTGCAAAAACCAGCTTTAGCAACGGTCCCTGCCAAACCGGGCCAGATCCCGCCGACCAGCTGATCGGTGAGGTAGGTAAGATCAACAATTTCCTGGATACTACTTTCAACTACCAGTTCCAGGCTTGTTACCGGGTTGTGGCGTGTTTCGCCAACGGTGCCCTGAGCCAGGTAAGTCAGCAGGTGTGTACCGAACCCACATCAACCATACTAAAAGCGAGTGTTTTCCAAACCGGCGTAACCAACGGTGCAGATTCTGTGATGTGGACCAAACCCTGGTTCAAGGCGATTGATACGACATCGGCAAGACCGCCATACGAGGTTAGGCTCTATAGCAAGTCGTTTGCCGGAAAGGGTCTTGCTCAAAATGATATAAAGGGGGATGCTATGAGCCTGGTCTTTCAGCGCGTGTATAACCAGTATTACACGGTAGATACCACGTTCATCCACAACAACATCGATACCCAGGATTCGCTGTACGTGTACCGCGCCGAACTTTACAGCAACGGGAACCTGGTAGGTGCAACACCCAACGGATCGACCACCTTCCTTACTGCGGTTCCGAACGACCGTGAAAATTTGCTGACCTGGGTTTCGAAACGACCGTGGGCCAATCGGGTGTACTACATCCAGACGCGGCAGTCGTCGGCAACAGCCTGGAGCAATTTGGCGAGCATACAGGCGGCAACCGGAGGCGATGCAGGTACTTCTTACTTGGATACAATGCTTACCAACGGCACCAGTTACTGCTACCGCGTAATCGGGATCGGTATGCTGTCGAGTACCAACCAGGTGTTTCCGCTTACCTTCAACGTTTCGCAAGAAGTTTGTTCCACCCCAAAAGACCTTTCCGCTCCCTGCGAGCCGGCTTTCTCGGTTACCCCGTTCTGCGAACAGGAGTACAACGAGATCAACTGGGACAATACCATTGTGCAGTGTAATGCAGACATTAAAGAGTGGAGATTGTTTTACACACCTACTGAAAACGGTGAGTTTACCCTGCTGAAAAGCTTTTCACCGTCTGAAAATCACTACATCCACAAACCCGAAAACCGCTCGATAGCCGGGTGTTATGTGATGGGAACGGTTGATTTTAACGGGAACGAATCCACCATCAAACGCGACATGAGCAGCTGTGTAGACAACTGCCCCGCTTACATCCTGCCAAACGTATTTACGCCCAATGGTGACGGACTGAACGACCTGTTTGTTCCATTCCCGTATCACGGCGTGCAGAGCATTGACGCGAAAATTTACAACCGTTGGGGCAAACTGCTTTACGAAACCACCGATCCCGACCTGAAATGGGACGGTAAAGCCGGTGGGAAACTGGTGCCAGACGGCGTGTATTTCTATACGGTGGAGGTAAACAAGATCACCCTGAAAGGAATAGTTAGCGAAACATTAAAAGGTACTGTGACCCTGTTCTCAGAACCCAAAAAGGATTAAAACCATGTTTACAGGAATAGTAGAAGGACTGGCTGCGGTTAAAAAGCTGGAACGCGAAGGAGAGAACCTGCACTTAACACTCGAAAGCAGCATTACCAACGAATTGAAGATCGACCAGAGTGTGGCTCACAACGGCGTTTGCCTTACCGTTGTAGCGCTTTCGGGAAATGAATATACCGTAACCGCGATTCAGGAAACACTGATCAAGACCAACCTTGGCGACCTGGCTGAAGGCAGCAAAGTGAACCTCGAACGCTGTATGCAGATGAATGGCCGCTTAGACGGACATATCGTACAGGGACACGTAGATCAGACCGGCGTTTGTACCGCTGTGGAAGACCAGGACGGAAGCTGGTTGTTCACCTTCGATTACGATCCGGCGCCGGGAAATATTACGGTAGAAAAAGGTTCGGTTTGCGTAAACGGCGTTTCGCTCACGGTGGTGAACAGCACGGCACACGGGTTTTCAGTGGCCATTATTCCGTATACCTTCGAGCATACCACGTTTCATACAATCAAGGCCGGAACCCGGGTGAATCTTGAGTTTGATATACTTGGTAAGTATGTAGCGAAGCTGATGAAGGTTAATACCTCTGTGGTTAAAATAAACTTATAGCACCGCCTTGGCAATCGCCTTCACATCATCCGCCTTGCCCATCGTATAGAAATGCAGACACGGAGCACCGGCGGCGATCAGTTCGCGGCTTTGTTTGATACCCCATTCAATACCCACTTCCTTTACTTCAGCATCGGTTTTGCACCGCAGCAACGCATCTGAAAGTTCTTCCGGGAAATCTACGTGGAAGGTTTTCGGGATGAATTTGATGTGTTTCAGGTTGGTGATCGGTTTGATGCCCGGGATGATCGGGACCATGATGCCGTTTTCGCGGCACACGTTTACAAAGTCGATGTATTTCTGGTTGTCGTAAAACAACTGGGTTACAATGTATTCTGCACCTGCATCTACCTTTTGTTTCAGGTGGGTCATGTCGGTTTTCAGGTTGAGCGCCTCGAAGTGTTTTTCGGGGTAACCGGCTGCACCGATACAGAAATCGGTAGGAACGTTGGCGTATTTCTCATCGTGGAGGAACTTGCCGTTGTTCATGTTGTTGATCTGCCCGATGAGGTCTACGGCGTATTTATGGCCGTTTTCCAGCGGAACGAATGTGCTTTCGGTCTTGATCGGGTCTCCGCGAAGGGCAAGTATATTGTCGATCCCGAGGAATTGCAGGTCGATGAGTGCGTTTTCAGTTTCTTCTTTTGTAAAGCCGCCGCAAATAAGGTGAGGAACGGTGTCTACCCTGAATTTGTTCTGGATCGCAGCGCAGATGCTTACCGTTCCCGGGCGCTTGCGGATGGCGTATTTCTGAAGGTAACCACCCGGAAGGGTTTTGTACAGGTATTCTTCACGGTGATACGTTACGTTGATGAATTTCGGGTTGAAATCCATCAGCGGCGATATCCCTTCAAAGATCGACTGGATACTGATTCCTTTCAATGGCGGCAACAGTTCGAATGAGAACAACGGCCCCTTGGCTTCCTTTAAATGATCTATTACTTTCAAAACTTACAGGTTTTTCCCCGGCTTCAGGGGGTAAAATAGGGTTAAAAAAACTGCCGCGAAGGTAGTTTAAAGTTTGCTTTCACCACCAGCAGTATTGTTCAGATAACCTCTTACCCATGTACGAAAAATTGCTCCCGTGGTTTTAGTGGGCATACGATAGCAAGCAGTTGGCTGGCATCTGATTGGCTGCAAAGCACTCTTATTGACTTCTGCCTGTTGACAATAGCTCTCACCACCACTGCGTTGGTGCTCTTATGCGTAGTATTTTTGATATTGAAACATTGCAGAAGATGAGCGGATTTAAGAGCCTGGACACTATCGTAGAACAGATCAATCACTATATCAACCAGTTAAATTCAGGAAAGCTGGCGGTTACCGATATTGATTCCCTGTTGCAGGAGGTTCAGCAGTTGCAGGAACGCCTCATTATTTTGCGTTACAAAGCCTTTGAGAGCACGGCTACGGTTGATCCTGAGCCTGTTGCAGAAATTCCTGCCGCACCGGTAAGTCCCCCTGAACCCGAAAAGCCTGCTGCGATAGAAACCCCGATCAGTTTCAGTATCAATCCGACACCGGTATCGGTTACGCCGGAAAATCCAAGCAAGCAGGTGTCGCTAATGGATGTGATCAACCAGGCGCTGCAGAACACACCCGAGGCTACATCAGATCTTAGCGCAGTACTCCGCCAGGCGAGCACTTCGGTTTCCTCACCGGCTAGCATTACGGTTGTAAACTCAGGACAGGTGGCCGAAAAAAAGCCGGTAACTGAGGAACCGGCGATCAATCCGCTACCCGACCTTAGAAAACCTGCAGCTCCAAAAAGTGATGCAGATGAGGTTCCATTGGCGCAACGCCTGCAAAAATCAGCGATTGGGGATCTCGGGAAAGCCATTCCGCTGCACCAGAAGTTCGTCTTTATCAACGAGTTGTTTCACCAGAATTCTGACGATTACCATTCTTCGATCGAGCAGCTGAACAAATTTGATGAGATGGAAGAAGCCATGAGCTTCCTCAAATCGCACCTCATGCCGCTGTATAAATGGAACCGCGAGGATAAAAATGTGGAGCTTTTTATAGATTTGGTCGAAAGACGATTCCTGTGATGCGCCATTTTCTTTGCTGCCTGCTGTGTGTTTCGCTCCTGTCGCCGCTTCGTGCCCAGTTTGCGCCAACCGGGCGAACCATTGTTGATACCTTGTGTACCCCATACTTCTGGGGTCGCGGATATACCGCCGAGGGCTGTTCGCACGCCGCTTATTACCTGCAAAACCAGTTCGATTTCCAGGACATTCCTCCGCTCGGTGAGCGCTATTTCCAGGAATTCCCTATTACGGTAAATACCTTTCCCAAGGCACTTTCGCTGCAATTGGGTAGCAATACGCTGATTCCCGGGCGCGATTTCCAGCCGCATGCCGAAAGTCCGTCGGGAGCTGCAAAATTCAAGGTAGTTTACGCCGATACTAATGCCGCACAGCTTCCCCGCCTGACCGCCAAAACCGCATTGGCACTGCCGAAAGCCTGGATCAGCCGGTTTGGTACGCGGAATTCGGTGGATAGTCTTTCTGCCATTTACCCCGCACTCATTGTGGAAGCCGGTGAGAAACTTACCTGGACCGTTGGCCGGGAACAATTGGCGCACCCTGTATTCGAAGTGCTCAGTAAATGGTTCTGGAAAGCCGGCCAGGTGAAGTTCAAGGTTGCCGCCGTGGTTGAGAAGGACTATTACTGCAACAATGTGTGCGCAATGGTAAAAGGCACGCAGTATCCCGACAGTTTCCTGGTGCTCACCGCACATTACGATCACCTGGGTGGAATGGGCGCGAAAACCTACATCCAGGGTGCCAACGACAATGCCAGCGGAACCGCCATGCTGCTTACGCTGGCCTATTATTTCAAGCAACATCCCCAGAAATATTCCATTGTATTTATCGCTTTTGCGGGCGAGGAAGCGGGTCTGGTCGGCTCAAAATACTTCATCGAACATCCGCGGATGGAACTTCCAAAGATCAAATTCCTGTTCAATCTCGACCTGATGGGAACCGGTGCAGAAGGAGCAACCGTGGTGAATGCAACCGTATTCAGGGAACAATTCGCCCGACTGAAGCGGATCAATGACAAAGGAATGTACCTGCCGGTGATCAATGAGCGGGGAGAAGCAGCCAACAGCGACCATTACTGGTTCACGCAACGGGGAGTGCCTTCGTTTTTCATGTACCTGCAGGATAAAAATTACACGGCTTACCACAACATTAACGACCGCGCAAGAGATTTGCCGCTAACCCGTTTCGATGCCACCTGCAAACTGATCATCGATTTCTTCAATTCATTCTGATGGGAAAACTGACCATAGTTCCAACGCCTATCGGCAACCTGGAAGACATAACGCTGAGGGCCATCCGGGTGCTGCGCGAAGCAGATGCCATACTGGCTGAAGATACCCGCGTTACTGCGCGTCTCCTGCAGCATTTCGAGATCAAGAAGCCGCTGCTCAGTAACCATTCGTATAACGAACACGCCCGTGTGCAACAAATCATTGATCGCCTCAAGGCCGGTGAAAACCTGGTGCTGGTTTCGGATGCGGGAACACCGGGCATCAGCGATCCGGGATTCCTCGTAGTGCGTGAATGTGTGAAGAACCAGATCCTCGTAGAATCACTGCCCGGTCCGACGGCCTTCGTTCCGGCCCTGCTCAATTCTGGATTTCCCTGCGACCGTTTCGTGTTTGAAGGCTTTCTTCCGCAGAAAAAAGGAAGACAGACCCGCCTGCTATTCCTGAAAGACGAAGAACGGACCATGATCTTTTACGAAAGTCCGTTCCGGCTGCTGAAAACACTCGAACAATTTGCAGAATACTACGGTCCGGACCGGATGGTGTGCGTTTCGAGGGAACTCACCAAGATGTTTGAAGAAAACATCCGTGGAACCGTGACCGAAGTCATCAATTACTACAAAACCCACACGTTGAAAGGCGAGATCGTGATTATTCTTGCTGGAAATACGGGTTTGGATGAGAAGGAGAAGCGGAAGGATGAGAGAGAGAAGAGGGAGAAGAAAGCGAAGAGAAGAGAGGAGAGTTGAGAGAGGAGAGTTGAGAGAGGAGAGTTGAGAGAGGAGAATTGAGAGGAGAATTGAGAGAGAGAATTGAGAGAGGAGAATCGAGAGTGGAGAATTGAGAGTGGAGAATTGAGCTATTCTGATCCGGTGGCTAAACTTATCAAAATACGGAGGCTGAGCTTGTCGAAGCCTCGACAGCTCAATCACCGGTTTCCCAATCATCCCTCTAAACTGTCTAAACCGTCTCTCCCGTCTAAACTTTTAACCCTTTAACCCCTTCACCCTTTAACCCCATAAATCAATACCTTTGCCCCCACACCAAGTATAGCGTATGATCAAATCGATGACCGGCTTCGGGAAATCCACCGGGGAATTCAATAATAAAAAGTTCACGGTTGAGATCCGTTCGCTGAATAGCAAAGGATTGGACCTGACGGTAAGAATGTCGTCGCTTTACCGCGAGAAGGAACTCGATCTGAGGAATGAGATGGGCCGTTTGCTCGAGCGCGGAAAGATCGATATCAGTGTGTATTTTGAGAACAACGGCGAACAAAAGCTGGCGATCAACAAACCGCTCCTGATGGCGTATTACAAGGAACTGAAAGACATCGCCACTGACCTTGGCAACGCCGATCGTCCGGAATTCCTTTCGCTGCTGCTTAAAATGCCCGATGTGATGCAGACCCAGCGCGAGGAACTCGATGAGAACGAATGGAGTTACATCCACTCGCTGGTGATCGAGGCCGTTTCGGCATTCAACGATTTCAGGCACCAGGAAGGAAGTGTACTTGGCGAAGAACTCAGACAACGCATTTCCATCATTCTTCAACACCTGGAAAAGGTAGAAGTGCTGGCCGATGAGCGCAAACCGCAACTTCGCGCAAAACTCTGGAAAGGACTGGAAGAAGCTGCCGAGAAGATAAATGTTGACCAGAACCGTTTTGAACAGGAAGTGATCTACTACCTGGAAAAACTCGACATTACCGAAGAACGCGTGCGTCTTCGTGCACACTGCAATTACTTTACACAAACCACCGACCTGCCTTCAAACGAAGGGAAGAAACTGGGATTCATCGCCCAGGAGATCGGGAGGGAGATCAATACCATCGGCTCAAAATGCAACGATGCAGAAGTGCAGCGTTACGTGGTGCAGATGAAAGATGAATTGGAAAAGATCAAAGAACAGGTTTTAAATGTGTTGTAATGGACCAGGGAAAAGCGATCATATTTTCTGCCCCGTCAGGTGCCGGTAAGACCACTATCGTAAAACACCTGCTTACCAGAGATTTCGGACTGGAATTCTCAGTGTCGGCTACCAGCCGCGACTGCAGGTTCAACGAGTGCCATGAGAAAGATTATTACTTTCTCAAACCCGAAGAATTCGAGCAAAAGATCCGCGACAATGAGTTTATTGAGTGGGAAGAAGTTTACAGCGGCACCAAATACGGTACGCTCAAGGCCGAGATCGAACGGATCTGGAAAATGGGCAAGCACGTGATCTTTGACGTGGATGTGGTGGGTGGACTGAACCTGAAAAAGTACTTCGGTGACCGTGCGCTCGGCGTTTTCGTGCTTCCGCCATCGGTAGAATCACTGCGCGAAAGATTGATCGGCCGTGGTACCGAAACCACTGACACCCTTCTGAAAAGAGTAGACAAAGCAGAGAAAGAATTGTCGCGTGCACCAGATTTTGAGGTAACCATCCTGAACGACCACCTGGAAAAGGCACTTGCAGAGGCCGAATCGATCGTTACAGGTTTTCTTTCCCGCTAAAAGGCTGTCGCATGAAGAAAATCGGCTTGTTTTTCGGCTCCTTCAATCCCATTCACGTGGGGCACCTGATCATCGCGCAACACATCATCGGACATACTGATCTCGATAAGGTGTGTTTCGTGGTAAGTCCACATAACCCTGCCAAACCGAAGGAAAGCCTGCTGGCCGATTATCACCGACTGGCACTGGTGAACACTGCGATCGAAGACAATCCGGTTTTTTATTCTTCTGACATCGAGTTTCATCTCAGTCAGCCTTCGTATACCATCAATACGCTTACCCATCTGCGGGAAAAATACCCGGATCACGAATATTCACTCATCATGGGTGAGGATAATCTCAACACGCTGCACAACTGGAAAAATGCCGACCAGATCGCCAGCCAGTTCCCGGTGCTTGTGTATCCAAGAATAGACCCCGGAAATGAGCGCGACACTGATTTTATCGCCGGACTGAAACTGACCCGCGTGGATGCGCCGATCGTTAAGATCAGCAGCAGCTATATACGGCAGCTCATTAAAGACGGTAAATCTGCTGCGTACGTCCTTCCCGAAAAGGTGAAGCAGTACGTAGATGAAATGAATTTTTACCGGTAAACCGGACCGTTCTTTTGCCGGAGTGATAACACTGAAAACGTGTTGGCGGTATTCGTTAAATGCTATTTTTGCTACTCAATACGCCAAAAAACCGGTGATGAAACAAACCAGATTCCCTAAACCCCTGCTGCTTCCGCTGGTTGCGGCCCTCAGCGCTATCGTACTTTTTTCCTGTAACAAGGACATTTCAGTACCTGACAGAAGTACCTCCACTCCGACCGTAACCGACCCGCAAAAGGTTTCACGACTGGTGGCTGTGATCGAAGGCGATAGCTTTAAATCTATCCAGACTGAAGCAATGATCACCGATTCGGGTCTTTACATTTCAGGTGTAAGTGCTACGGGCGATATCATCACGCTTAACGTGATACAACGCAACAGGCTGGAGAACAATAAAGTAAAGTTGGGAAGTTTCACCATCAACTCATTAAATCCTCACAGTGCGAAACTGAGAAAGAAGGACGGGTCTGAATACCGGGCCGATTCCACCCGCCAAAGCGGTGAGATCCGGGTGATCAACCTGGATACGGTCAACAAAATGGTGTACGGTACTTTTGCTTTCCGCGGACAACGTGCCGACGGATCTGTAAAAGTGGTAAACGGCGGTGATTTCAAAATTGCTTATGATGTAGCTGTAGTTCCCGTAGCGGATCCGAATGATTCGATCTTCAGCACCAATCCTCAACGAATATTCAATGAAATGACCGCCGTGATCGATACCGATACCGTGGTGTTTGATAACGTGATCTCATTCATGTACCAGGGCGGACTTCACCTCAACGGCTCAAACAACAACGGGGAAGAGATCAACATCCAGATAGATCCGAAACAGGTTCCCGGAACGGTAAGTCTGGTAGGTAACTTTGGTAACAACAGCGCATTTTATCTTCCGAAACTGCCAAGTGTACTGAAGTATTCTGCTCAAAGCGGGGCTTTTGTGATCTCGAAACACGACAGGATCATTAAGCACATCGAGGGAACTTTTTACTTTACCGCAAAGCTGGCGGGAAGTGCAACGACCAAACAGATCAAGCAAGGCGAGCTGAGTATCGATTACTAAGCTTCAATATATTTAACAGAGAAGCCGTTCCGATCATCCGGGACGGCTTCTCTGCTTTTATCTCTTAAGATTAACTGCCGCTACAAATGCTTCAGGCAGCGGACAAACTTTCCGGATCGAGTAATCGAAGCATACCATGCCGGTTTTGGCGATCGCTACTTCTGCGCCATGTTGATTCACGATCCGGTAAACCAGGTCGTAGCCCATGCGGTTAATGTCGTGTACGCCTACTGAGATGGTCAGTACGTCGGCAAGAAACCCTTCTGATCTGTATTGTATGGCAGTGTCGGCCATGATTAGTCCGGTGCCGAAAACATTTCGTTCATCAGGGAATCCTAACGAGGAGTAAAAGCGGACCCTGGCTTCGTGTACAATGCCCAGAAGTGCGTCGTTCCCGAGGTGATTGCCGTAATTGAGGTCGGTAACCCGTACCTCTATTGTTGTGGTGAAAATGAAATGCTCAGGTTGTTCAATTTTGATTCTTGCCATTTTATTTCTATATATTTGACGACCAAAAACTTAGTGAATGGTAAAACGTTACTTTTTCCTTTCCCTACTTGCTCTCTCCTCTTTAGCTGCTGTTGCGAATAATCCGCGAAGCACGCTGAAACGATCTTCTTCGCTCAAAACCCAGGCCCTTGTGGAACTGGTCAGATCTTCAGGAAAGTCGTTTATTCTCCAATCGCGTACCGCTTCCAGCCAGCCCATCAGTTTTATGATCACTGATTCGCGTGGTGTGGTAGTGATGTTCGGCGACAATTACCGGAGCGGCGAGGTGTTAAACCTGAGCCATTTCCAGAGCGGTAATTATACAATGTATTTCGATAACAAGACGAATAGCGCCGCGGCTTATTTTACGCTGGGGAGGTAAGGTTGTACTTTTGATTGCAGCTTAGTTTGTCGCTGTTACTTTTTTATAAAAAGTAACGCAAAAACCGTCGCTGCTTTTCCCTCACTTCACTCCACTCCCGGAAACGCGACCTTGGCGGTGATCCGCTCCGTTCCTCCGCGGCTTCCGTCAAGGTGCCCGCGTTCCGGTTCGTTGGTTCGATCGGGAAAAGAGGCGACATCCCTTCGTATAATTGGTTGTGCAAATAATTTAGTTCGGGATCATTGGGTTCAAGAAGCATCACGAACGAAAAACCTCGACTTTAAAACAAAAATACCCGGACCAAGCCGGGCATTCCTGTCAATTCAAACTTGTGTGTCAACCCTTGTAGAACTGATCAAAGCGCTTTGTGTTTGGTTTCACACACACACACACACATTGATGTTATAACCGCTGGATCAGCAGAACAAAACGTAAATGAACAATACGATTATAATCGCTGCTGGAAGGATGATGGCGTTATAATTTTTTGCGGTTCCTTCTTTTATTCTTATCTGAAAAAGCCGGGCAGCCGCTATCAGAATAGTAAGCATCGCAATCCCAAAAATCAGATCCGAGTACTCTTCGAATTTTTTTGATAAAACAATTCCTAGAATAACTGAGGAACAGATTATGGTTTGAAGGATGGTTTTATTAGAAATCATCTGTTTTTCGATTAGCAACCTTCTATACAATCGTCATAAGTGTCGGCAGCGAAAACTTCACAAACAACCCCTATCCAACAACCTACTGGACCACCAGCACATCCTGCAAGACACAGTAAGGAGGATTTGATAAGTTCTTTACGACAGCGTTGGTAGCATGGTATGGCCGTTGGTCCTCCAACGACTGGAGTAATATCAAAAGAAGCCGCCTGAATGGCAATTGCGTCATTAGTATTCTGGTCCACCTGCGTAATTAAAAGGGCCTGATCTTTAAGTGTTTGTTTGAACGCGACCATGTGTTGGATGTTATATTGAAGGAAAACGTCATCCACATCCTGATATGAGGTTACTGTTTCC
>JAZKEZ010000004.1:69087-83342 GCA_040386675.1 Bacteroidota bacterium
AAAGGCCACTACATCGAAAGAAGGCATGGTTGATTTTATAACCTTCAAATTGAATGCGATCAACTCAAGGTTTGTAAGAAATCTAGCTGCTTTTATTTCAGACGGGAGGCTCAAACCAATACTAAAATTTTGAGTAGCATTGGTTGAGTTTCCAGTTGTCGTCTTTATTTCGTCTGACGCTGAAGTTTTTGGATGATCAGTAGGTGTTGTCGTTTTTAGTTCTTTTTGACAGCTAAACAACATGGTTGTTCCAAGAACAAGGCTAAGGAGACTTTTCTTTTTCATTTGAGGGGATGTTTGTTAGAAATGTAAACTTAAATATTTTTATCAATTATGGTTATTGTTGTAAATAATAATTTTAATTTTTAAGTTATGGTTTATATGACATTCTTGTTAATGTGTCAGTGGTGAGATCTCGTGTAATTCCTACATAAGCCACAACTAGCCATTGCGCGCTCCGTTCGGTGGGGCCCGGACTGGATTTAATCGAACGGGAATTTCTACTTTACTGGAAATGTGCCATCATTGCCAAAAAAATGAGAAAGCCTTGCTGCCATTAGACTAAAAAAATGCAACAAAAAAGCCCGGACAAAGCCGGGCATTACTGTCAAATCAAACGGGCTTATCAATACAAAACCCCCATACTCGATGGCTCAAATGCGCGGAGTTCGTCGAAGCGTTCTTCTTTCAGTTTCTTTACCCATTCAGGGTCTTGGAGCAATTGTCTGCCAACGGCAACCAGGTCGAAATCTCCGCGGTCGAAACGGCGAAGCAGTTCTTTCATGTCGCTTGGTTCAGAACCGGCTCCTTTGGTGAACAGTTCCATCACATCATTACTTAATCCAACCGAACCAACGGTAATGGTGGGCTGACCGCTGATTTTTTTGAACCAGCCGGCAAGGTTGAGATCCGAACCTTCGAATTCGTTGGTCCAGTAACGGCGTTGTGAAGCGTGGAAAATGTCTACACCGGCTTCCGCCAGCGGTTGGATCCAGTCTTCCATTTCCTGTGGTGTGTTGGCCAGTTTTGCAGCATAATCCTGGCTTTTCCACTGCGAAAGGCGCATGATAATGACCATGTCGGGACCTACGGCAGCGCGAATGGCTTTCACAACATCCACCCCGAAACGTACGCGTTCTTTTATGGTTTTTCCGCCGTATTCGTCGGTGCGGTGATTGGTGGCCTCGTAGAAAAACTGGTCGATCAGGTAACCGTGTGCACCGTGGATTTCAAGGGTGTCGAAACCGAGGTCTTTGGCCGATTTGGCTGAAGAAGCGAAGGCTGCAATGGTGTTCTGAATGTCTTCCAGGCTCATGGTATCCGGCTGCTCGAAAGGTGCAGGCGGGGTCCATTGCTGGGGAGTATTGCCAACGTGCCAGATCTGCGGCCCGATCACACCTCCGTTAGCGTGTACCGTGTCCACCACATTTTTCCAGCCCTTAAGCGCTGCATCGCCGTAAAAATCAGGGATATCTTTTCCATTTTTGGAAGCAGGCCGATCGACCACGGTACCTTCGGTGAGGATCAGTCCCACCTCGTTTGTCGCCCGGCGCCCGTAATAATCGGCTACCAGCTGTGTAGGTACTCCGTCGGGCGACTGCATACGCGTCATGGGAGCCATAACGAAGCGGTTGCGAAGCGTGAGGTTCTTGTATTGGAAGGGACTGAATAAAGACTCGTAACTCATGATTGTAGATTTTAGTAGCACAAAGGAACTATTATTAGTTTATTTTTGTAACTATCATTAGTAAATACTGGTAACCAACGGGTAACTATTCTTATGGACAGGGATAAATTCAAGTACAGCGAATGCTCCATGCACCGGTCGATGGCCGTTCTGGGCACCAAGTGGAAGCCAATTGTGATCTGGATGCTCCAGCACCGCACCGCACGATTTGGTCAGATCGCAGCTTCCATCGGCATGATCTCAAGGAAGGTGCTGACCAGTACGCTCAAGGAAATGGAAGAAGACGGCCTTATCATTCGTGAAGAACACCGCGAAATCCCGCCGCGCGTAGAATACAGTCTTACAGAGAAAGGCAAAGCGCTGCTGCCGATCATGGAAGAACTGGTGAAGTGGGATATGACCCACCGGAAGGAAGCGGTGGATTGAATAATTTAATGTGAGGATTTGCAGATGTGCAAATGTGGGGATATGCAAATGTGTAAATGAGAGAATGAGAAAATGTGCAAATGCAGTGCGCTCAGTCGAGCATTATCTCATCTGCATATTTTCTCATTTGCAAATTATTTCGCCGATACCAGCGACAGGATGCTTTCGAAGATCAGTCTTCCGTCTTCGTTGCGAAGTGCAGGGTCTGCGGCTCTTTCCGGGTGAGGCATCATTCCGAATACGTTTTTACCGGTGTTACAAACCCCGGCAATGTTGTACAGTGATCCGTTCGGGTTGGCTGCATCGGTGATCTCTCCTGCTGTATCGCAGTAACGGAAAATGATCTGGTCGTTGTCGATCAGTTGCTGAAGCGTGGCTTCGTCGCAGTGGTAGCGACCCTCGCCGTGGGCGATAGGAATGGTAAGTGCTTTTTCCTTGGGAACGCCTGAAGAAATAAGTGCCGAATCAGAAGTGGCTTTCAGGTATATGTTCTTGCAGATGAATTTGTGACTGTTGTTGTGTAGCAGAGCGCCGGGAACCAGGTTGGCTTCCGCAAGGATCTGGAATCCGTTGCAAACTCCAAGCAGGTATCCGCCGTTGTTGGCGTGCTCGATCACTTTCTCCATGATCGGGGAGAAACGGGCAATTGCACCTGAACGAAGGTAATCGCCATACGAGAAACCTCCCGGAAGTACGATGAAATCACATCCTTCAAGATCAGTGTTTTTGTGCCATAGCTTTACGACTTCCTGACCCATGATGGTCTCAAGAACGTAAACCATGTCTTCATCGCAATTCGATCCCGGGAAAACTACAACGCCAAATTTCATGCTGTACACTGTTTGAATAAGGTGACAAAAGTAATCATTTCGGCTTTTAGCCCGGGAATATCCCCATGAAATAATTGTAGCCGATAATTCCAAGCCAGGCCAGGAATGAAAGGTCGGCCAGCCATTTTACGTAAGAATTGAAAAAGTAAAACGAGAGAAAAATACTTAAGGGAACGGCGATAAACGGCAACAGGTACAATCCGTTGGAATACAATCCGGAGAACGCCAGCGAAAGCGTCTGCACGATCAGGAAGATCAGTACAACGCGCTTTTCGGCTTTCATTTTCAGTGTGCTCCGCTGGAAAGAATACAGGTAGTGGAACAGCGATGATATCAGGATAAGGGCAAAAATGCCGACAAACCACCAGCCGGTTTCATCAAAGGTAAAAATCGGGATCTCGGGCTTCAGGTCGAGAGTAAATCCTTCCGGAGGGAACGGGTGATAGCCGATCACAAAAAACAGGGTGAGCATGAATGCCCAGGGAGTGATCACTCCGTAGAACGAGATCAGTAATCCCCTGAAATTAAGTCGGGCGATGGAAACGAGGCAGATCAGCAGTGCGACTACCAGCAGAATGTGATAGTAATTGAACAGGGAAGCGATCCCGATAAAAAAACCGGCGTCAAACGCTTCCTGGTTGTTGCGGGGCTTGCCGTAAATCGACATACAGCGACGCATGGTCAGGATCGTAAACAGGTGGGCCAGGTGCAGCGAGCTGAAGATCAGTGTGCTCGATGTGGTCACCATGAGCAGCACGTACATCAGTCCGGGCAGGTAACTTCCCGGGCGGAAAAATTCCCGTTCGTTTACCACCTGGTTGAGCAGTAATCCGCCGATAAGGACGGATATCCAGCCAAAAATAAGTCCCGCTGTGTGGTTCCGGAAACCTATGTTAAACAGTCCCTCAGTAAGTGCAGTAGCTTCAACCGGCTCCATAAAGAAGGCCGGTCCCCAGAAAATCAGGGCAAACAAGGGCAGCAAAACCAGGTAAATCGGATGATTGGTTCTAAATAGCAGCAGCGACATCTAATGTCTTGGTTGAAAAAGATTAATTTCTATTTTTGTCGCAAAAGTAAAAAAGCTATGAACCTACAGAGCATATTAGATCCAATTGCAGTCGTTATTGTTTGGACTTTTGAGAACATTCTTGAAGTACTGGGCAATATCCCTAACTTTTTGTTCATCGTTGTTGGGTTCGTAGGCTTGTTCTACTGGCTGAAAACCCAGGGTAACTACAACAAGAAAGCTGCAACTACGGGAGAAAGAAAATAATTTTCTCCAATTACGATATCCCCGAAACCCTTTTGCGACCCAAAAGGGTTTTTTTATGTCCGGCTTGCATCCAATTGTACGCCGACAATTGTAAAGCGTCCGGGGTTTATTTCTGTTATTTTTGTCCGTAACCGACCGCTCATGAATCGATTTCTACTCTTTTTAAGCCTGATTGCTTCTGTTGCATTACAGGCCCAGCACCATAAGAACGTTACTGCGATCCTGTATACCGACGGACAGGTGGTTCCCAATACAACCTACGACCTTCACTTTACCCTGTTGCTCAATAATCCTGATCATGAATTCGGTGATTCGCTGGCCATCGAGTTTGAAGAAGGAATGACGCCTATAAATTCGGCGACCAATCCTTTTGCGACCACTTTTTACGGACAGGATCCTGAAGAATTCAATGGCGTTTTCGGTCAGGTGGTATCCTGGGGAGACAACAATAATGAAGCAAACCGCGGCGGGATCGAGACCATGACCACTCACAAATTTATGATCACGGTTTCAGTAGATGATACGGTTACGGTGGGTAAAAAAGTGCGTATCCACGTTTCCGGAGATAAGAATCCTGCAGTGTTCGGGCTGGTTCCACGCGACTACGATGATTTTATTTACCTGGAAATTGCTCCCGAAAAACCCAATCTCTCACTTAATTTCTTCAAACCGGTTACCGATTACTACTACATTCCGAAGACCCAGTTGAAGGATACTCTCCGGTTGACGGCTATGGTGGCAAATACAGGCGGTGATGTGACGGGTGAATCCTATGTTGAATTTAAAGCCAATCCGGGTGCTTTTGTGACCAGCACGCAGTTGCCGAGACCGTTTGCAAAAGATTCGGTATATGCCGTAAAAGCCGGTCCGGTATTCCGTCCGAAAGCCGGTATTACCTATGATTTCAAAGTTACTGCAATCGTAAATGAAGGCGATTCTGATCCGTTAAACAACGTGGATAGCTGTCTGTTTGCGGTGACCGACAGCGTATTGTCGCGTGCCGGGAATGCCCCTCCGACAGACCTGATCAACCTTACCGGAACAGGAACGCTTGGAACCGTTTATAATCTATATTACACCGATACGATCAGTTCCGTGTCCGTTTACCTGGTCGATCCTCAACCGGGCGACAGCATTAGTGTTTCGCTGTATACCATGGTCCTCGCCCCGGATTCGTTGCTGGCCACTTCGCAGTTGTTGGTGTTCGACAGCGCCTCAGGCTCCGGCTGGTACACCGTTCCGTTTGCAGATACGGTTGTAATGCCGGCTACTTCGTTCTTCGTTGGCGTCAACCAGCTTACGCCAGACCGATTGAACCTGGGGATCGATCTCTTTAATTATCAGCCGAATACCAATTTTGTAAAGCAGGAGGGAAGTGACGTGTTCGAACCTGTTGCGCCTTATGGCTCACTTTACGAACAAACCTACTATATCCGCGTAAATACGGGTACTCCATGGAACCTGGACACTACATCGTCTCCAGGAACCGGAATATCGGAACCCGGTTTGCAAACCGGCTCTTTTCTCTATCCGAATCCGGTAAAAGAAGAGATTCGTGTCGATCAGCAATTCAACGGAATCACTTATCAGATTTTCGATGCTAAAGGCGCGCGAATCACAAAAGGAACCGTTGCCAATGGTGTGGTTCCGGTTGTCGGACTCGCTACCGGAAGCTACGTACTGACGGTGGGTAAACGTACTTTTAAGTTTGTTCGGGACTAGCTTTTAGCCTACTTTCGGCGGAAGTAATTCCGTATGAAAAAACTATTTCTTCTTGACGCTTACGCCTTGATCTACAGGGCTTACTTTGCATTCAGTA
This sequence comes from Bacteroidota bacterium, assembly GCA_040386675.1. Taxonomy (GTDB): domain Bacteria; phylum Bacteroidota; class Bacteroidia; order Flavobacteriales_D; family Luteibaculaceae; genus DASUEB01. The sequence goes on from JAZKEZ010000004.1 coordinate 75,123, forward strand.
AAAATCCGCGCGTAGCTTCAACGGGGTTAAATACCTCGGCAGCTTTTGGTTTTACCACTGCTTTGCTCGATGTGGTGCGCAAGGAGAAACCGACCCATTTGGCTGTAGTGTTCGATAGGGAAGAGCCTACGGAACGTCACATTGAATACGCCGAATACAAAGCCAACCGGAATGCGATGCCTGAGGATATCGCCAACAACATTCCGTACATCTTCCGCATCCTGGAAGCGATGAACATTCCTGCCCTCGGTATGCCGGGTTATGAAGCAGACGACGTGATCGGGACACTCGCCAAAAAAGCGCTCAAACACGGGTATATAACCTACATGATGACTCCTGATAAGGATTATTGTCAGGTGGTGGAAGACGGGATTTTCGTGTATCGCCCGGCAAGACTTGGAAACGGTGTCGAAATCCTTGGGGTTAAAGAAGTATGTGAGAAATTCGATGTTGAAAATCCACTTCAGGTAATAGATATTCTTGGACTGATGGGCGATGCAGTGGACAATATCCCCGGCGTTCCAGGTGTAGGAGAAAAAACTGCGCAAAAACTGATCAAGGATTTTGGCAGCATGGAAGGCATCTACGAAAACCTCGACAAGCTGAAAGGGAAACTGCTGGAAAACCTTGCCAATAATAAGGAACAGGCATTCATGTCGAAGCGCCTGGCCACCATCTGTATCGATTGTGATATTGATGTGGAAGAAGAAGCCTTCCGTCTTGGAGATGCTGATCCGGTGAAGTTAAAGGCCGTGTTCGGTGAGCTGGAATTCCGGACGCTTGCACAGCGTATCCTGGGAGAGAGTATTGAAACCACTGCAACCACAAAGACCAATGCCCCTGCCGACCTGTTTTCTTCCGCCGGCGAGGAAGTTGAGGAAACTGCTCCCGGAGCACCGCTGAATACCATCGCCGATACTGAACACGATTATATACTGGCTGCTACACCGGAGTTGCGTGCAACTTTACTGGCAGAATTACAGGCCGCTCCGGCATTCTGTTTTGATACGGAAACCACAGGGCTGGATGTACAGCTGGCAAAGATCGTCGGTCTGGCTTTCAGCACTAAAGCTGGAACCGGATGGTACGTTCCGCTTTTGGGAACCGAAGACGAGAAAAAAACCGTTTTGCAGGAATTCGAAGCTATACTGCAACATCCCGACAAGGTCAAGATTGCACACAACATCAAATACGACCTGGCGATCCTCAATAACTACGGGATTACGGTGAAGGGACAGTTGTTTGATACTATGCTGGCGCATTACCTCATCAACGCCGATATGAAGCACGGAATGGATTTCCTTGCAGAGACCTACCTGAATTACCGCCCGGTTTCTATCGAGGAACTGATCGGTAAAAAAGGAAAGAACCAGCTTTCGATGGCCGATATCGACCTGGAAAGGGTGAAAGAGTACGCTGCTGAAGATGCGGACATTACCTTCCGGTTGTACGAGTTGTTTGATAAGCAACTTGAAGAACACAAGGTGCGGGAACTGTTCCATGCCCTCGAAATGCCGCTGGTAAACGTGTTGCTGCAAATGGAAGAAGCGGGTATCAACCTCGATGTGGACGGACTTAAGGTCTATTCCAAAGAGATGGAAGGTCAGCTTGCGACGTTGGAAATTGGTATTCACGAAGCTGCCGGGACTAAATTCCTTATCAATTCTCCAAAACAACTCGGGGATATTCTTTTTGAATACCTGAAGATCATGGAGAAACCCACTAAAACCAAAACCGGGCAATATGCAACGGGTGAAGAAGTGTTGGTGAAACTGAAGGATGCCCACCCGATCGTGAACCTGATCCTGGAATACCGCCAATTGCAGAAGCTGAAGTCAACATATGTGGATTCGCTGCCAACCCTGGTAAGCACCGTTACGAGCCGCGTGCACACCAGTTACAATCAGGCAGTTGCTGCTACCGGGCGATTAAGTTCAAACAATCCGAATCTCCAGAATATTCCGATCCGCACCGAAAAAGGACGCGAAGTCAGAAAAGCGTTCATCGCCCGTGATGCAGACCACGTGATCCTCTCAGCGGATTATTCGCAGGTAGAACTGCGGATCATTGCTGCCCTGAGCGAGGAAAAAAACATGATCCAGGCCTTTTCAGATGGCATAGACATTCATACCGCAACTGCGGCAAAAGTATTCAACGTCGACCTTGCCGATGTGGATCGCGAAATGCGGAGCAAGGCTAAAGCAGTAAATTTTGGTATCATCTACGGTCAGTCGGCTTTCGGCCTTTCGGAGCAATTGGGTATCAAACGCGGAGAAGCTAAAGAGATCATAGACAGCTATTTCGAGCAGTACCCGCGCATCAAGGCGTATATGGATGAGAACGTGAACTATGCCCGGGAACACGGTTACGTGGAAACGCTGATGGGACGCCGTCGCTATTTGGTCGACATCAATTCCCGGAATGCCGTGGTCCGCGGGTTTGCGGAACGAAATGCCATCAATGCGCCCATCCAGGGTTCTGCTGCCGACATTATTAAAAAAGCGATGATAGACCTGCAGGAGGAGCTGCTGAAACATAATTTCCGCTCCAAAATGCTATTGCAGGTACATGATGAATTGGTGTTTGATGCGTATCGGGATGAAATTGAGATCATTCGCCCGATCATTATTGAGAAAATGCAACATGCTGTAAAGCTTTCGGTTCCGCTGGTTGTAGAAACCGGTACTGGCAGTAACTGGCTGGAAGCCCATTGATTTTTTTCTTGAGGTTTTGTGTCCTTTCGGTTTTAAAAATAGTACTGTTAGTATAAAATGCGGAATGGTTCTTAACCACAGAGTCGCAGAGGTTAACGCGGAGGACTCAGAGAATTCTCTGCAACCTCTGCGTTGATCTCCGCGACTCTGCGGTTACCCAAGGAACAAAAAAAGAAAGACCATTTCCGGTTGGAAAAACAGATAACCCTTTTGGGTTGTTTCTTTTGTCTTATTGTTTCTTACTTGTTAAAGGTGAGCGATTTGCGTTTCAATTTCTGTTGATCGTATTTATGACTGAAAAGGCTGCAACATGCCCCCTTTTGTGTTACATATAAAACCAGTCACAAAGAACCGTTTTTCAATTTGATGTAAAACGTGACAATTTTATATTCTATTTTTATCACAAGTTCCAGGGGAGACACCACTTGTAGTCCGGACAGGTCTCCTGGAAAAAAGTTGCAGATGTGCCCTTACCTGTGAAGACTGAAAGAGGTATTGTGCTGGTGATGGTCATCGGTGAACGGTGACGAAGATTTCGTGAACATGTGTATGTGATGGGCTTTGAGCCAATTTCCGGTCTCGGCAGGGTATTCCTTTGTCTGCACGTAAGCAGCATAATGATGCTTTACCGGTAGGTGTACAATCCGACACTTGTTGCGAATGACAAATTCAACTCACTATGAAACCCTCATTTAATCGGAAATATGAAAACAATTTTAACTTTTTTATTTATAACTGCCTGGTGGCTTACCGGCTATGCCCAAACCATTACAAACCCGTCGGGACTGATTGTGGAGACCTGTAAGAATTATACGCTTGGCTGGAACAAATTCAATTGGAATACCGATCGGTATGATCTTACCTGTTATCTCACCGGAACCACCGACGATAATAATGACGGAGTTCCGGAGCCGGCGTTGAGCCGCACGATGTGGAGCGCCCAGGTTTCTGAAAGCTGGATGTGGGGCGGAGTTCCCCGGTCGTACCCTTTTACTGTAGGCCAGAAATGGACAGGCACCCTGGTCTTTAAGGTCGAGGCCCGGCGCAGGGCTGCGGGTAAATGGAAAAGCCAGGGTTCACAGATCCGGGCATACGCGATCGCTACTTCGGTAGTCCTGCCGCCATCGGTACATGCCGCATTTTACTGTGATCCCGGGAATTATGAAACCAAAATAACCGGCGATGCGGGAACAAGCATCCGGTGGTACCATGACTTTACCAGTGCCACGGCTTTTCACACCGGTAATATTTATGGTGCCTATTATCCGAATGGTCTTACCACTCATTATGTGAGCCAGACAAGAAGCATGAACGGTTGCAACCTTGAAAGTGTTCGGGTTCCTGTAGCCAAATATGTATTTCCGACTACGATCCGCGAGATCAGCCGCTATGGAGCTATACAGCCTGAACCCGATAACCGCTTGGGACAACCGCAGTGCAGCAGGTCCGGAAGCTTTTATGATCTTGAGCTTCCCATCAATATTCCGGCTGGTGAACTCGGACTACCGCCGGTAAGTCTGCCGGGATTGTCGGCAACCTTTACTCTCGCTGCCGGCGACTGGAAGGATGCTCCGTATGGCACAACGGCCAATTCATACAGAGTGTGTAACAGTCACCTTCCTGCTGGAAACGGGGCGTCTAAGACATTTTCAAGAGATGTGAAGTTACAAATGACCATTGAGCTTAAAAATCCTGTGACTGGACAGGTGCTGTTCAATGCTTCCGGACTGTGTGATAAGCCGGGTTTTGTAAAAGCTACGGTAAGTAAGGACAGGAACTGTCTGCCAAACTGGACAGATGCATTCAACATTTTTAAAGACGACCTGGTGGATTGTGGCGCTACGGCGCAGACCATTTCCATTTGTCCAGGAACGGAAACCAGGATAGGACCGTCGGCTTCGATGTATAAGAACAATGCCTTCACCAGCTATTCTTTCGAATGGTTGTCCGCCAACGGGATCAGTGATGTAAACAGCAAAAACCCTACGATTGCTTACAACAGTATCAGTCTGCCATCAGGCCAGCGGTATATTAAATACGTGTGCCGGATCAACCAGTCTTCCAAATTGTTTCCCCAAACCAGGAATACCTCTTATTACTGTGTGTATGTATATAAATGTCCGGATTGTGTAAATAGTGATGGACAACTAAGTGGTGAGGTGACACTCACCCAATCTTTGGAATCAGAGTATAACGAACCGGGATTTAACGAAGGCGATGGGGCTTTGTTTCCAAATCCCGCAGTTTCTGAAATTGAGTTCAACCGAAGATTTGAAGAAGAAGGAGAACTCCGGCTTTCCATACTGAATGAGGGAGGTATACAACAGAATAGTATATGTCTGGATCGCGTGGACAAGACTCATCGCATTGATGTGAGCACATTACATCCCGGAATCTATACCGCAGTGGTTACCTGCAACGGGAAAATCCTATACTCAAAACGATTTATAAAAGAGTAGAATTCTGAAACAACTACTAAAACACAAGCAATGAAAACAACACGTTACTCAACATTCACAGCGCTTTCAATAGCCTGTGTGTTAACCCTCGCGACCAAGGCCCAGGTTTCGAAAGATTACGGAAAACTGGGAATCGCGTTTTGCTATGGAACCGCACCGACGAGACAGTATACCAGTTCCGGCCAGGTAGAAAAAGGGTATCAGTATGCTTCGCAACAACAGGTGCGGGAATGGGCCGCCGAAAACATGGTTTCGGGTGCTTTCACTACTAATCCGTATAAAAGCACCGGGGCTTTCGTTGATTATCGGTTACCTGCCGGCATTTCAATGAGTAATTGGGCATTGAGGGCCGGGTTTTTCGTCCTTTCCCGGAATTCTGATCTTAGCAGGGTTAGCTTTTCTGGTGGATCCGGTGATACCCATAGTAAAAGTCTTTCGGTCCATTACCACGAACGATCCTCCTACTTGCAAATTGGTATGCAACGCAATCAGTTTATATGCGGAATTCCCTCCGGAAAGCTTGGTTTTTTAATCACTCCGGGGCTCGCCATTGCTTCTGCAGTCCGTTCTTCTGTTGAGGTAGATGGCGAACGGACATTCTTCAATAGTAATGCGCCGGCCGGAGACATATACGGCGAATCGTACACTATACAAGAGACGGGAACCGTGCGTAAAACCACCTCTGCAGTGTTGAGTCTGGCAATCGGTTCGGATCTTAAATTAACTTCGTCGCTTATTGGAACCGTAAGGTACTCGGTAGACCATATGGTTGGAATCGGCAATGCAAATGCCGGATTCAGGTCGGTGACAAACACTATACAATTGGGAATACTCAGAACATTATGAGAGCAAAATCAATCACTTTACTGTTTATAATCACCTTGCTTTGGGTCGCCCCTCTTTCCGCACAGGATGTGTTGTTAATGGTGGAAAAGGACCAGCCCTATGTTAGGTTGTCCAATGCTACGTCAATTGGTCCCTCTCATCGATGGGCACAGTTTGAGAAAGAGATTCCGTTGAATGGTTTCACGTTTAAATCGTTTTCGGGCACCCAGTATACAAAGGCAGGAGTTAGCGAGGGGCAGTTGGATCTGTTTACCAATGAAAGCGGATTATCGTTTTCTCCATTGTCTGGGTATGGGATCACGGATAAGGGTTATGATCCGTTGCTTTCACCAGCTGAAAATGCAACGCGGCCAGCTGCCTCGCAAGTCTGGTATGTAATAGAAGGTATCCCGGGAAGCCGCATTTTCAAACTTGATTTTGACGAAGTGAAACCTGCCAGGGAAATGCAGGGGGAGTACCTGAGCTTTCAAATCTGGCTCTATGAAAGTTCCGGTGATATTGAATACAGGTATGGATATTCTACCATCAATCCGGAAACCAACTATAATGAGCTTGCCGTTTTTTTAATGGAGGAAAATGAATTGGGAGGAGTTCAGCGCTATTTTGTAGCAGGTGATTTGCAGTCCCCGGGCTTAATAAGTGATTCGGAGGAAATGCATTACTTAGGAGGTATTCCTCTGGAAAGGACGGTATATCGGTTCACCGGTACCAAAACAGGAATTACTGAGGCAGGTTCCATGGCCCCGGTTGTTTATCCAAATCCATTTTCAGATCAGCTGTACGTTGCAGGATTTGCGACGAATAAAATGCAACTCACAGATGTTTTTGGAAACGTTGTAGCCTCTTCGGCGGGTACGAATGTGATCAGCACTGATACATTGCCAGCAGGTGTTTATTTTTTAGCAGTAGAAAAGCAGGGGTTGTCTGCACCGGTTATTAGAAAAGTGGTGAAGGGAAGCAATCCATAATCGGGTATCCTAATCGTGATCACCTGTAGCGATGGTATCCATTTTGGATCAGGGTATTGAATTAATAAACCCAAAAGCAATGAATCACAATCTCACCTTTGATTTTACCGTAGACCGGGAAAACAATAGTATAACCATCAAGCGCGAATTTGCGGCCGAAGTTCCCCTGGTTTGGGATGCATTCACCAAAAAAGAGATCCTGGATCAGTGGTGGGCACCTAAACCCTGGAAAGCAAAAACAAAATCAATGGATCTTCGCGATGGAGGCCATTGGTTATATGCCATGGTTGGTCCCGATGGTACAGAACACTGGTCTGTACTGAACTACGGCGAAGTTAAGCAGCAGCAGCAGTTTTCAGGTAAGGATGCATTTACAGATCCGGAAGGAAAAATAAATCCTGAAATGCCACAGTCGGAATGGGGCGTAACCTTTACCGATGAAAGCACATCTACCCTGGTCGAAATACGGATTTCCTATACCGATACTGAACAGCTTGATGCCACCATTGAAATGGGCTTTAAAGAAGGGATCACCATGACCATAGAACAGTTGGATAAACTTCTACCGGAGTTAAAGAAGTAAGCAGAACAGCAGAATTGGCCGAAGCTGCTTCTATACTGTTGAAAAAGACGGCTGCGAAATGATTAAAACTTCCGCGGGACTTTTATCTTTAGCATTCGACAGGTTAATCGATCTGCTGTTAATTTATCCCTTAAATCAATTATGAAAAAAATCATTCTGTTCGTCCTGAGCCTGCTTTTTGGACTACTGTTCATCAATTCCGGGCTTAATAAGTTGTTCCAGTATATGCCTGTTCCGGAAGATATGCCGGAGAGTACTATGAAAGTAATGAATGCACTGATGGAGATTGGGTGGCTAATGCCGTTGGTTGCAATTGTAGAGATCATAGGAGGAATACTGGTGATCACCAATCGGTTCCGTGCATTGGGCGCAATCATGCTTTTCCCTATTGTTATCGGAATCGTTTGTACTCACGTTTTCAATATGCCGGAAGGATTGCCGGTAGCGATCGTGGTCTTGCTCATTAATCTGTGGCAGATCTACGAAAACCGCGAGAAGTATATGCCGCTGGTTAGATAATCAAGCTGGATTGCTCTTTAAGTTGATGATCATTTTCGATTTATCGCGGGTTTGACGATTTCTTTGTTGTCGTCCTTTCTTTTACTTCACTGCGCGTCACTCACAACATTGCGACCCGTTCGGCGATCTGG
>JAZKEZ010000005.1:0-4769 GCA_040386675.1 Bacteroidota bacterium
CCATCCAGCTCATACCCCGTAAACTGGAACCTGTCATTCTTCCCATTCACATACTCTCTCCAAACTTTGCCGTACGGCAAAAAGTCATGCATCGTCATTACATTGTATGTAATCTTATCGGTAGCATCGATGGCGGCTGTATAGGATAACCGGGTAGAGCCTAAATGATCATGCATATCTATCTAGGATATTATCCAATTTACTTATTTCTAAGATTAAATTTCAAAAGCTGTCTAATCTGTCGATGGAATTGTCTGGTACGATAGATTTCTCGCAATTGGAAGGAGCCAGGCTCCCCTTCAATACTTAAAATATCAAATCGGGTTGCTTTTATATCTGCTGGCATATATGCACTTGATAGTTTTTTATAGCTGGAATACGTTTTAAAGTGAAGTTGACTTTTTTTAGAAACGTTAACTTGGCTAAACAACATGAATCTTTTTTTGTGTTTAAAAATTAGATACAAGTTTATATCATTGTTAATGCTTGGGAATAAGGTAGCGCATCCTATTATTGTTGGCTTAATTATAACTTTCTTCGAACTGTCAGAGTAGAGCAAGTAGATCTCAAATTGATCTTCAATGGGTTGTTGAAGATCATTAACAGAATAACTAATATTACACAGTTGTGCTATCGTTAACTGACATAAAAATATTCCTATAATTACTAAAAACAATGTTCTCATCATCTTCCAATACTAAAAAACGTACTCATCGGAATTGTACCTACAACACCACTCCCGTTATATATACTCACCTGATTGGATCGCATACCAAAGACATAAGAGTTACCCTGAACTAATCCTAAAGAAGCTCTAGTTCCTGCATTAGTGATATCTATGGTCGAGGGAGTTTGATCAAATCCCTTGAATGGGGTGTTACTAATTACCGAGCCAGCAAATGGATCTGATTTTGTTCCTGTTGTAGCACTTGGATGCGTATGGAATGTACCTACAACATTAGAAAGACTTCCTTGTTCGTCTGCATTTGCGGCAGTAAACGGGTTTATTCTGGCATGGCTACCCTCGACACCAGGCTGTGTCACACCCCCAGATTCAGCCATTACCACTTTTTCTGCACCACCTTCAGTCCTCCCAAAGATCCCTCCGTGTTCTTGGAATGGCATCGCCTTATCCATTCCCACCACCTGCTGCATTTCACTTCTTACCGCTGCGCTTGGAAGTTCTACGGCTGATTTTACAGAACCCTGTTCAACTTGTCCACCTGATTTTTGAATGCTACGGGCTTCTTTATCGTCACCAACCACATAGTTTCTTCCATCATCAATTCCGTCAGTCCCAACCTTGATACCTCTTTGACTGTAGTAATCTCCCTCCTGACCAGCTTCATCATATGTTGCTATGTCATTAACATCTAGCTTACCAGAGTCAAAACTCCCGACAACAGTTCTTAATTCATCCTGCACAACATTCATTCTCGCGATGTTATCAACAGCATTACGGTATTGCTCATAGAACGCATCTTGTTTCGCAGTGGAGGTAGCCTGAGTTTCTACGCAGCTTAATATCACTTTCTCACTATATCCATGAGGATCTTCAACCCGAACCAATGTTGCGGTAACTCCCGGTGGCAATGATTTGTTTACCATAGTTACGTACGCCTGACGGGCCGCGTCACTTTCAAAGATCATTCGGATTTCTTTACCATCTGGATCAGTTACCGACAACGGGTTATTTACAAAAGCAGAGTAGCCGGACATCGTTTGTAAAATTTGAAATCACTATTACTTATACCCGGAATACTCACTTGTTGTAACACATTCGACCAGTTTTTCATTGAGTGAAATTTATCAGTCCTTGTGCCAATCTCTAAGCTGTTTCCTCGATAATTCAATCGCCTTACCTTGCTTTAGATAAAAAACCAACTGAACTGATTCTGCCTCTTTGAACGTGAAGTATTCTTCGTCTTTTTGAACTTTAATGATATTAGGATAAGTAGGGTTATTAAGAATGCCATCACACAGTTTGCCATCGCATTGAACCAAAACCAATATGTTGTTCCAGGAGAAGCTGCCTTTAATTAAACCGTGATTTCGAAAAACAGGCTTATACAACATAAACTGAGTATCAGTAATAACACATCTTACACTATCATTTTTCTCTTCCAGTCGTACGTGATACAAGAGCCTGCCTATTGGTAACTTTTTTGTCAACTGATTTCTATAGTCGTCCGTTGTTTTAATGGATTGCGACAACCATTGGGGAGGTTCTACATTTGGCCATGCAACTGTATCCAATCGCGACACAGTATCTGTTGGCAGCAACTCAACAGCTTTCTGCGCCTGGCATCCAAAACAGCCAAGCAATACAAAACACAAACTGAAAAAACTTTCCTTAATCATAATCTTCAATAGTGTTTATATGCTCCATTCCTGGTGAAAATGGAAAACGTAGCATTCGGGCTTGTTTGATGAATTTGATCTCTTAAATCCTTGTCACTTATTGAAGGATAAGGACTTGGGTATTTAATCGCTCCAGTATTAGGATCCCTCGTTATCAAGGTATGATTGTGATCGTATGATAGGATAGGATTACCCGCCTCGGCGGATCGAACAATAAATTGTGATCCGTAAGTTTCTTCTTTTGCGGCGTGTGAGGTAGCTACATAGTTCTGTTGAATACCTGTTTGCCCTAATCCGATCGCGAATTTTGAAAACTCAACATTGGTATTTTTTACAGCAAACTCAAAGGTTGATTTCGCAGCTGCTTCATCTCCGGAGAAATCAAGCCTGGTTCCTCTAGCGGTTTGAGACATTGCATTCAACACATTATTGGGAACAGTGATTGAGTTTTTTGCATCTGCTTGCTCACCTTTATCGAAAGATTTTTTCGTCATCAGAATATCATCTCCCGGTGCTGTCTTTTCAAATTTTATGTTACCCTGAGTGTCTAAGCTATATATGTCTGGCGGTGCCATCCCACTCGGATCGGTATGCCCCACTGGATTATTAAAACAATAATTAAACGGAGACATACTCGGAAATTTCATCATCAGCGGATCCACACCCAAAAACCTCCCCAACTCCGGATCCTGCAACCTCGCCAGCGCATTGTTCAACCCACTCTCCCCATCCAGCTCATACCCCGTAAACTGGAACCGGTCATTCTTCCCATTCACATACTCCCTCCAAACTTTGCCATACGGCAAAAAGTCATGCATCGTCATTACATTGTACGTAATCTTATCGGTAGCATCGATAGCGGCTGTATAGGATAACCGGGTAGAGCCTAAGTGGTCTGAGAGCAGGTAAACCGGCAACACTGCCGGAACTCCCTGTGCTACGTACACCGGAACACCATTGCTAAAGCTATTGCTGGTCAGCGTCGCTGCCGGTGCGGTGCCGGGTTTGGGCTGTGTACCGGTTGCCGGAGAAAGCGTGGCCAGCGGCTGCCCGGCATTGATGTACCATTGCCAGCTGCCGGCCAGTGAATCATATACTGCAAGGGTGTTTCCGGCCATATCATAAAGATAGTATTCCTTGCTTAACAGCTGGTTGTTGGTACGGCGCACTTCCTTGTAAGTGCGTTTGCCGGAGGCATTATAGGTAAAGTGCGATGTGCCGCTGGCATTCGACAGGCGGTAGGGGAGGTTCTCACTGTAAGCAATCGCACTGATACCTCGCTTCTGATGTGCGGTCATGTTTCCGTTGGCATCGTGACTGAAAGTACGCACCTGCGGGGTCGAACTGATGCTCCGTCCTTCGGCAAGCTGACTCAGTCGGTTGCTGCCGGCCTCGTAACTGAAGTTTTGGTACAGGTTCTCAGACGTAGTGGTCGGCCCGGAAAGCTTTAAGTTGACCTCAGTAAACAGGTAACTCTGCCCGGTAAAATTACCAGCGGCATCGTAGCTGAAACTGCTGCGAGAACTTCGTACTCCATAAATATCAGCCCCCTGAACACCGGGATCGAGGTTGTAATTTGCTGCTGTCAACCGGTTTAGTCCGTCGTAAGTAAAGGTGCTCACCAGCCTGCTGGGAAGTGCCGGCGGAGGTCCGGTCAGCGTGGTAACCGGTATCGGCAGGTCGGTATTGATGAGCGCAGGCTGCGGAAGATGATAGTAAGCTGCCACGGCATTGATGTTCCCGTTGTAATTTACACTCGGCAGGACTCCCAAAGCAGGGTTGCTCAGATCGTAATACAGCGTATAATCAAATCCCCAGCTGGTCATACCGGTCTGTCGTAACCGGGTATCGTAGGTATACGCAATGTTGTCTACCACGCCGTTAGCCGCATGATATCGCTTATTGATCATCAGTGCATTGGCTACATCGTAATCAAAATCAGCGATGTCTTTCACTGCGGTTCCCAGTCCGTAAGCCACTTTCTTTAAGTTGCCCCAACCGTCGTAAGCGTAGGTCGTTTTAAAATCTACCCGGTTGTCGTTGTTCACATCCACCACCTGTTCGAGCAGCTGTTTCTGGTAGTTGTAAGAAGGATAATCAACACGAACCGCGTGATCAGTATTGGTACCGGTAAGTCCGGCGGGATTGCTCTGCTTGTATTCCCAACGCAAAGTGCCATTGGAATTGTAGCTGTAGAGTTCCTGCTGGATGTATTTTAAAGCCGGTTCCATCCGTGAGTTTGGTTTCAAATGGCGGGTAAGTGATCACCGAGCGCAGTTTACCACGGTAATTGCTTTGCTGGTTATTGAACAGGAACAATGCATTGGTATTCAGTTTTGCAGTCGGTACTGTCGCGGTATGGTAAAGGTACTTACGCAGCGGGTAAGTCTTCTGCTCACTCAATATTT
>JAZKEZ010000005.1:4779-24512 GCA_040386675.1 Bacteroidota bacterium
TCGTCGGTCTTAAGCGGGGCAATGTCCAGGCAGACCGGCTCGGCAGCACCACTGGAATTGGGCTGAACACGCGGATAATTAAACCTTGCCAGCTCATAATAGGTAGATGAGTTAGTAAAGGTGTATCCGGCATTTGAGGGGACCGGGCAGTTACCTGTTGGCTGAAGATCGCCGGGACCAAGGTTCCGGTAGGGCATTGCATCCGATGGCGCGGTAGTCAGCGTGGCTTTATTCAGGCTTCCGGTTTTGTATATCTCCGGACTGATGTGCCTTTCTTCGATGAGCCTGCCCATTTTATCGTAACGGTTTTGCTTGTAGTGCATAACCCTGAGCCCGTTTACAGGATCGGTGAATCCTGCCATAAGCCTGGCATCCTGTTCCAGGACTACCCTCCCGTAGATATCATACATCAGTTTCTTTACTCCGCCGTCCGGGTTCTGCACCTGGTAAGGCAGTCCCTGCATATTGAACCAGGTTTTGGTCTGCTGTTTCAGCGGGTTGATCACGAGGTTCTGGTTACCGTAGGAATCGTAGCCGAACAAGGTGATCACTTGTTTGGTTCCGTCCAATTGCCGGGTGGCAATCTGTTGTCCAAGGGCATTCTGGTAACTGAACACGTTTTTACCGTCCTCGTCGGTGGTCTGGGTGCGCAAAAAGACCATGTTGTTATTCAGTCCGGGAACAATGGCCGCAATTTCAGCGGTACTGATGTTCAGTTCGCACAGGAAAGCCGCTCCTTTCATCAGGGTATACCCGTAGTTTACGGTTCTGCCGGTGGTGAGGTTAACCCCATATTTGGCAGATTTAACCGGGCGGTTCCATCCTCCGTTTTCGTAAGCAGTCTGCTCAACTACCTGGTTATTGCCCATGGGGACAGAAGGAAACTCTACCGATTGGGCCGTTGCGGTGGAGGTGTAAAACGGTTTATAATTCTTTGTGATCCGGTTCCATCGGTCGTATTCAGTGTAACCGGAACTGATACGCAGGTTTTTGCCTGTGGTATATGGGCTAAGTTCTGCAGAAAGTGCATTGTAAACACTTCCGTTGGCTTCAAAGAATTTACGCGTTACCGAACCGGTAGTTGCCGAGTTGAAGGATTTGTGCTGAATAAAATTGTACCTGGGTTGATTCAAATAACCAGAAGGCGGGTTGTCCAGCATACTGAGCAAGCCAAATTCGCTTTCCGACAATACCTTCCCGTCTTCGGTAATCTTATTTGGCCGGTTGTAATGATCGTAACCGTATTGAGTAATGCTGCCATTGTAATCGGTAACCTTGGACAGGTTATTCCTCCGGTCGTATTCATAATTGATGGTAACTGCATCGGGTTCACCGTCGTTGTAGGTAACACTCACCGGGAGACCGATGGCAGAATCCAGCTCTGCGTTGTAATTCTCACAGGGACCGTTTGGCCAGCGGTTCCAGATCAGGTAGTTCCTTTTGTAGTTGTACCTGATCTTCGTTCCATTGACTTCTTCGAGAAGGGGAAGTCCGAATCGGTTCCTGATAAATACCTTACGCGTTACCACGGTCCCATATGGATATACCGGCCGCACCTTACCTAATCCGTTTTCGATATAAGTATCAAAGGTCATCAGGGGGTCATTGTCGTTATTGTTTACAGTGATATTCTTGTAAAAATCGTAGGTGCTGATGTAAACGGTATCTATCTTAACGGCTTCTTCTTCCAGCCAGATCACCCGGCGTGCATAAGAATCCACTGCCGCGAGGTTACCGCTGGAGTTACTGGCTACTCTCCTCGTGGAAGCTTTCAGGAAGAAATATTCTGTAGCCAGCGTGTCGTAGGCTCCGTAGGGGCAGATTTTTACAGTAAGAATACCTGTTGGCCGTTCTTTTTCATAATCCTTCCGGATGAAATAGTCGTAATCCGGATCAAAATCATAGGTGCTGAAGTCAAAGTTGAAGGGGAATTTCTTCTCCTCGCAACGGGTATCGGAGAAAAGCGGGTCAAATTGTTCATTAAATGGTGCGAAGTCCCGGTGCTTGTCGTAAGGGTTTGGCCGGTAAGGCGGCCTTGGACGCGTAGTTGGGCAAGTCTCTGATGCACTGTGATCAACAATTTGTGAAATGGGATGCTCCTCTTCGGGAAGCTCCCAGCCGACGTTGTAGTTAAAATACTTTGAGCGTTTAACTATTGGCCCGGAGCCCAACCTGGACACATTCCGGATCTCGTACTCCATGTTCCGGTTGTATCGCTCAAGGGTGAAATACAGGACTGGATTATTGAGGTTCCGTTCGCGCATACTCCTATTGAACGGGTAATCTTTTGCAATCGGATACTCTTCCAGGCAGTCGTACAGGTTATCAATTTCCCCGTACCGGTCAGAATAATAGCTCATCGACTTGCGGTCGAAGTAATTGGCCAGGTCGTAGATGTAGTAGTGCTCTTCCTGCGTAAAGCGGTCGGGCAGTTGCGGACTGTAAGTTTTTTTACTGAACAGGTTCCACGAGGGAAGATGTTTCAGGTAAATGGTGTCACCCGAATAATCAAATAGCTTTTTAAAAGCCGGGCTGGCGGTGCGTCCTGCGGTATCACAATCGTAATAGTTGTACTCGGTGATGGTTTGTAAGGCTACGGTGCCTTTTACCGGAATTCCGGTACAGGGTGCTGCAGTGAGTACGGTGGTTACTGGTCCGCTCAATGTTCCCTGTGTAACCTGTCCGCCGATGCCAACGATAGTATTTACTGCTTCCGTGCCCAATTTAATGTCCAACCGGGTAAGCAGGGCCTGGAGATCCGGCAGTTGTTCTGCTGTAATCCTCGAAACCAGCCGGTCTGCCTGTTCCGGAAGAAGTACAGTCTGCTGATCCTGCAGGATTTCTGCCAGGTTTTTCACGGAGAGTCTGGGAATCAGGTCTATAATCGCGCTTTGGGTTGCTGTGGAAAGCCATTTGTTTGCAGAGAGTATTTCGGTGAACATAAACTCTGTCTCTGGCCTGTATTTCGCGATCAGTTCACTTTGTACAGCCTGTGAATAAGCGGTTTGTGCCCGCATTACCGTACTGATGTCCTGCGGGTCCATACTGCTGTTCAACACGGCCGTCAACACCGATTCATAGTGGTTTTCGGACCGGGCAAGCAATCTGACAAGGTCAGCACTGCTCATTGCAGAAGCAGGCTTCAGTGCCAGGATCAGGGTTTGATCGGTAAGGTATGGCTGGCGTAAAAGGATAGCTGTTCGAAAAGCCGAAGGGTACCGGTTATCCTGGACCAGCAGGGCAAGTGCAGCCTCAGATAAGGCCTGCTGCTGCAGCAGGATTTCACTCAGCATGGTGCTGTTCAGTGCTTGAAAAGTGATCAGTGTCCGAATAATATCATCCTGCAACGGACTCGCATCGATCAGCATATTCCTGGTAGCCGGGAGCATTGGGATGACCGCTGCCAATGGTTTAAGCAGTAATGCACCCGTATTCACGGCAGTATTCACTATACCTGTTCCGCCTGCGTTAGCAGATCCGGGTAGCGCGGTTCCTGAGATGTTGTAACTAACGGTCCCGTTCTTATCATAGGCAGTAGTAACTTCCTTGTCCAGGCGTATAAAATAAGAAGTGTTGTTCAGGGCGTTGTAAGGTTTCCCGGAGGCGGGCTCAGCACCCAAAAAAATCGGCCCGAATGCTCCGCCATAGGTAACGGCCCTTCCTATGAAGAGGTTGGAAGTTTCCGAATAGCAATGCATGTATTCAAAATCCCTGGGCATTTTCTTCATATTCACATCTCCGGGATCAGCTTTTCCGTTGAATGCAGCCAGGGCCGTATAGAAGTATTCTTTTTTCTCAAACAGGAAATTGTCTGGATCGTACTTTTCGATGGTCTTCGTTTTGCCAAATGCCGGTGTTACGAGGGTTCTTTGATCGGTAGCACTTAACGGGACAGTCTCAATGTAATGGGTGTAGACTGTTCTCGGTCTTCTCCCCAATGCCGAATCGCCGGTGTTAAGCCCGGGACTGTATACGGTAACTTTTTCGAACCCGACCTGAGAAGAGGTTTGTGAAATGGAGTATTTCTGGGGAAGCGTTAATGAATAGCCTTTGTACCTTCGGTTTTCATATTTGTAGGATTGATACAGCTTACCATTTCTGGATTCGGTAATGAGATTTTTTACAGTTGGTATGATGTCTACAGATCCGGGGGTGGCCAGCGGTCGTTCGGGGCAGGCACTTCCAACGGTTACATTCCTGGGTATCACAAAGCACGAATCACTGAATAACGAATTGTATTCAATAAATGTCCTGGCTCCCAGCTCGTTCGTTACCGAGGTTACCAGGAAGGGAATGGCAGAGAAGTAAAAATTCTGGTTGGCTACATTAAACGTGTTTTGCGGCACCCTGCGGTAAGTAAACCTGGTGAATTGTGGTTTTGCGGTGCCTTCCAGCGGAATGTCACTGATTTTAGAGAGCAGGAAACTTACGTATTGACGGCTTGACGACCGGCCAGTATAATTAATAGTGTAGATGTCTCCGGCCAGCACAAATGCCGAGGAATCTACATATTCCAGGGCAACGTGTTTTACGAGTACTTTTCCTCCCCGCTGGTAGTCGCCGTTTTTAATGTATGTCTTTACGGCTTTCAGCATATACGGATTCTTTGCATAGACCAGTAATTGTACATCTTTCATGTTGTGTTCTTCTCCCATTCGGGAAGGCACGTTGGGATAGGTAACGTTCCCTGTTCCCGAACCGTCGTTCCACCAGAATTTAAAATAGGCATCGGCAAGGTAATTACTGTGGTCGATCGGAAAAGCTGAGGTTTTTTCGTGAAGCTGCATCACTCCGGCCCAGGGAAGGCCGATCCCGAAGTTATTGGGCATCGGTGTCTGTGCGAAAGGAGGTGTTGCATTCCCGCTGAGGTTTTTCTGGCAGAACCAATACGAGAGCATCGCACTTTCGCGGGGAATTGATGGCGTTCTGAGCACACTGCCACCCGGATCAAAACCCAGTGCCGGTGTGATCGCGAAATTGTTGTCGGAATTGGCAGGGCCAATCTGGATACGCAGCGCATTAAACTCGTCGGGTAACGAAGGTATCCTGAAGAACGTGGATACATGATTGGTTCCGCCGTCCTTTATGATATTGTGGCCATAGGTGTTCCATTTTATGCCCCGCTGGAAGGTACTGAATACCGAACGTTTTCTTTTGTTGTAGTAGTCGGTGGCATTTGAGGTTCCCTGGGACACGTCTGTAATCCCTATACTGCCCCGAACCGTTGCAAAAACATTAAAGTCTATATAAGATAATGCTTTGGTAGAACTTAGTACTGTAGAACGCAATTCGTACAATGCTCCGGGATAAACATTGGGAATATCAGCCGACTCAAGAAAGCCATGTCGAAAAGTAAGGTCTTTACCTGCCGACTGGTAGGTGTAAATGGTTGCGTTCTCCGGCCCGGTAAGATACGGGTTGGTAGCTGAGGTAACTGCCGTTTTGAGTGATCCTTTGGCCGGTGCCATGGCATGGAGAAACCTGGCCCAGTTCCCTGCCTCAATGTTATTGGAATTGTAAACCGTTCGGTAACTGTACACCGAGTCATAACGACTAATACCCGGTCTGGTATAGTCCATCAATGGATCAGGAAATGCAGTAGCACTGTAATGACTGCCGTATTCAAGTTCTATGGCTCCGACATAAGAAGTAGCAATCCGGGCTTCCACACTTTTAAGAAAAATTTCGGTGCAGGCTTCGAAATTACTGTAACCTATCGTGTTCCGCGGGGAACCGGAGAAGAAAGGCATCCCATAAATGACCAGGTTTTCCTGGTCAAGCTCCTTAAAAAAGTTGAAGCAACCGTGGTGGTCGTAATTGAATGAGATGTTTTCCCGGGGGTAATTGAGGTTGGAAATTCCTGAGCAGTACCATTTGTTTACGGTCCGTTGTGGTAAATAATTGACCTGATCTTGCGAAAAGTAATTTCCACTTCCTATTTCTTTCAATAAGGTGTTGTAGGATTTGTGTCTTACGTTCGTTCCCTCATTGTACCCGATCTGGGCTTCATAAAACTCATATCGGGTGCCGTTTGGCAGGTAAACCTCCCAGTGATCTCCGTAAAACTTGGCTTCTATATACTGGTCAAATTCCTTTAAAACGAACACCATTGCATTAGAATTGTCAAGGTATTTGAATACCGCTACTCCGCTGCAAACTCCGGGAATGGATAGAGTTGGGGCAAACCAGTTGACCGCATTGTGATTGGATGGATTCCTGTCTTTATAATGATCGGTGTTATCGTAAGGACTGAAGTTACATTCCAGCGAAGGAGGGACGGCATCCCAGCTGGTTAGCGAAACAGTTATGGAGGGGACCTGGAGATTCCAGCCACTTCCATACGGTATACCTGAAGTAGGATCGTAGTCGTTACCGGCGTTAAATTGCCCGGCGTACGAAGTGTACAGATCAAACTTCAAATCGTGGGGAGTAGCAATACTGCCCAGAAGATAGGATGAAGTGAACTGCCCTGTAAAGGTACTTACGCCCGTAGTTACATTTCCTTTTAACTGATCTACCGGATCAATTTTCTGTGCAGATATTTTGGTCTGAGTAAAGCCTGCGTCGTTGACTATCGGCTTTTCAAGGATCTGAGCCTGAACGGAGAAAGCCAGCAGGAACAAGGCCGGTAGTAACAGGCGGAGATAGAGGGTATACATGCGCGTCGATTATTCGGGGTAAATAATTCGACAAATTTATTGCCTAATCTCCTTAAGCGCAACCCCCCTAAAGGACCGTTTTTTGGTAAATAATTACCAGGGATTTAAAATACAATAAATAGTATTTATAACCCGGAATATCCAACGGGACGTACCTTTCCGCAAACCTGCATTTTCAATTCTCCACTTTCAATTCTCAATTATTTCTTCCTTCCCGTCGAAAACGTCCTCGAAATAATAAAGCTCAGCTTAAATCCGCCTTTGCCCCAACTGTCGGTAGTGTTTACGAGGTAATCGTTTTCAAGCAGACCGCGGGCATTACTGAACATAATGGTAAATACGTGTCCGCCGGTTTCGGCTTCCCAGCCAAGACTCACCGGTGGCATCAGGTAAATGCCTTTGTTTTTCTTGCGGAAGTCTGAGAAGGTATAGAAAGCATCGGCAATGATCGCCGTACGTTTCGTGAGTTTGATACGGGTTCCCGCGCCTAGGGCGAAGTTGGTATTCTCGTCGCCGAAAGGCACCCAGTTGCGGTGAATCACAGTCGGGATCACTTCAAACGAAAAACCCTCGTTGAATTTCCGTGCGATAACGGCCTGGTATACATACGACAAGCGATGCAGGTCATTGTTGGTGAAGGTCTTGTCGAAAACCACTTTTGGTGTGATCACGCTGCTTGAAACCAGTGCCACTGAGATCGGCACGCGGTCGTTTTCGGTCTGGCGGAGGATGCGGTATTTCAACAACCCCTGGATCGCTTCATCTACTTTGCTTCTCGAAATACCTATGGTAAAATTGTCTGAAAGACCGTATTCGAAAGCGATGTTGATGTCTGCCGATTCATCCAGTCCGTAAAGGGAATGAACTCCGCCGCCACTGGCTCCGCCGATATTCCCGAAACGGTGACCAACCCTGAAATCGAGGTCTTTTTTACGTACCGTTTCTACCGTATGTGCATTGATGATGCGGCTCGACTTAAAAGTAGCCAGCACCGGGGAATCGCCGGAGGTACTGTCTGTGATCATGTTCAGGAGGTCATCCTGTGCGTAACTGCTGAAGCCGGTAAACAGAAGAACGATTAAAAGCAGGGGGGTAAACTTTAGCTGCATATTACAGGTTGTTGAATTTGGCCTTCAGTTTCACATCGATCACTTCAGCAATATTTTTGGTTACCAGTGTAGGAACCTCTATACGGTGATCCACTAGTTTTACTTTAAAAGCAGAATTCAGGGTGATCAGTCCGTTTTTTACGGTGATCGTTCCGTCAAGTGTGCGGTCCTGTTCTACACCGTGGATGTTCAGTTTTCCGGTGGAAGTAACGTTGTAGGTCCCGTCTTTCTTAAGGTCCACATTTTCGTTGATCTTTCCCTTGAAGCTTGCATTCGGATATTTCGAGCTTTCCAGGTAATTCTCGTTGAAATGCTCCTGCATCAGTCCGTTGGTGAAAACGAAACTCTTGATCGGAACCGAAAACGCAATGGCCCTGCTGTCTAGATTGATGGCCGCCGTTGTTTTTTTGGTCAGGGCTGAAATGTCCTCAACAGGAGATTTTGAAAAGAAAGAAACCTCGGTTTCTGCAGATTTAACTACTTGGGCCTGTGTGGCAGCTGAAGCCAGCAACAGGGCGATAAGAGCCAGTTTTTTCATGGGGATCAGTTATTAGGGGCACCATCGGATACCCATTTTTTAAATACGGCAAGGTCGGTTGCGTCGAATTGCTTCGGTCCGGTAGAGTAGGTGGGAGGCATATTTGCACTCGGGCCAAATACCTTGTATTCGATCAGTCCTTCGTCTACCCGCTGTTTCAGTTCATCGTAACTCGTGAAATCGCCGGGAGCAACTGTAGAACTGTTACTTACGTGGCAACGTTGCGCGCCTGTGCCCAGGCAATAAGTGGTCATCAATGGCTTGATGTCTTCGCTGTATTTCACGTCGACCAGCCTGGTGGAATCAATGGTTCCGGTGGTTTTGGGATTTGACAGGGCTGGGTCGGCGCCCTGGTCCTTCGTACAGGATTGAATGGCCAGAGCCGTGAACACAACGGCCAGCAGGGATATAGCGGCAGGGAAATAGCGTTTCATGTAGATACAACTTTTGCTTGGACGGAAGATACATATTTGTTGAGACGGCCGCCAAATCGGCAACAAATTTCAGGATTATATACGGCCCTTTCGCGTCTTGCGTTTTAGCGGGCTCAAAAAAAGTAGCTTTTCGCTTACATTTGTGCTCCTTTTACAAAAGCAGTTCAGAGTTATGAAAGAAGCAGCGCCTTATCAGCCTCAAAACAAGATCAGAATTGTTACGGCTGCAAGCCTTTTTGATGGTCACGACGCAGCCATCAACATCATGCGCAGGATCATTCAAAGTACCGGTGCCGAGGTAATTCACCTTGGGCATGACCGGAGTGTTGAAGAAGTGGTGAATTGCGCCATCCAGGAAGATGCACAAGCCATCGCAATGACCAGCTACCAGGGCGGTCACGTAGAATATTTTAAATACATGTACGACCTGCTTAAGGAAAAAGGAGCAGGTCACATCCGCATATTCGGAGGCGGTGGAGGAACCATTCTTCCTACCGAGATCGAGGAACTACAGGATTACGGCATTTGCCGCATCTATCACCCGGACGATGGCCGTGCCATGGGATTGCAGGGAATGATCAACGACATGCTCGTGAAATGCGATTACCCGACCGGTGCAAAACTGAACGGCGAAGTGGGCCACCTGATTGAAAAAGACTGGTTGTCTATCGGCCGGCTTATTTCTGCTGCCGAAAACAATCCGGCACTTGCTTCAGCCGAATTCGTGCGCGTTCACGACCTGGCTGCACAAAGCAAATCACCCGTGCTCGGGATCACCGGCACCGGCGGAGCAGGAAAATCATCACTTGTAGATGAACTCGTGCGCCGTTTCCTGGCTGATTTTCCTGATAAGCACATCGGTGTGGTTTCTGTCGATCCGTCGAAACGAAAGACCGGCGGAGCCCTTCTCGGTGACCGTATTCGTATGAATGCCATCCGTAATCCACGCGTTTACATGCGATCGCTGGCTACCCGCCAGAGCAATCTCGCACTCAGCAAGCACGTGGCAGAAGCTGTTGCGGTACTGAAAGCCGCAAAATATGATCTTATTATCCTTGAAACCTCAGGTATCGGTCAGAGTGATACCGAGATCATGGATCACAGTGATGCATCGCTGTATGTAATGACACCGGAATACGGTGCCGCCACACAGCTCGAAAAGATCGACATGCTCGATTTCGCCGACCTGATCGCACTGAATAAATTCGACAAACGCGGTGCACTCGATGCATTGCGCGACGTGAAAAAACAATACCAGCGCAACCATAACCAGTGGGACAAAGATCCGGCTGATATGCCGGTATTCGGTACAATTGCCAGCCAGTTCAACGATCCGGGAATGAACAACCTCTACAAAGCGATCATCGACCGCGTGGTAGAGAAGACCGGTGCTGACCTGAAATCTAACTATCAGATCACTCCCGAAATGTCGGAGAAGATCTACGTGATCCCGCCAAACCGTACGCGTTACCTGAGCGAGATCACCGAAAACAACCGCAGCTACAACCAATGGAGCGACAAACAGGCCGATGTGGCTGAAAAGCTGTACGCCATTGATAAAACCATCCAGTCTTTCGGAAGTAAAAACGAGGAGATCATCAAGGTACTTCACGCCGAATTTGACCGCGTTAAACTTGAGCTCGATCCTAAAAACTGGGTGATCATCCAGGAATGGGAAGCGAAACGCAAACTGTTCAAAGACGAGTTCTATACGTTCAAGGTGCGCGACAAGGAAATCAAGATCAAAACGCACTCAGAATCACTGTCGCACAGTCAGATACCAAAAGTGGTGACGCCTGCATTCCCGAACTGGGGCAGCATACTGCGCTGGTCGCTTACCGAAAATGTACCGGGTGAATTCCCTTACGCAGCCGGGATCTACCCATTCAAGCGTGAAGGAGAGGATCCTACCCGTATGTTTGCCGGCGAAGGCGGACCTGAGCGTACCAACCGTCGTTTCCACTACGTGAGCAAGGGAATGCCTGCCGCACGTCTGTCTACCGCTTTCGACTCGGTTACGCTTTACGGAAACGACCCGGATATGCGTCCCGACATTTACGGAAAGATCGGGAACTCGGGAGTAAGCATTTGCTGCCTCGACGACGCCAAAAAATTATACAGCGGATTTAACCTGAGTGCGCCAAGTACATCGGTTTCCATGACGATCAACGGTCCGGCGGCCATGCTGCTGGGATTCTTTATGAACGCCGCGATCGACCAGCAGTGCGAGGTGTACATTAAAGAAAACGGACTTGAGCAGGAGATCAGCGACAAGATCGATGCGATCTATAAAGCTAAAGGTCAGGATCGCCCGGTTTACCAGGGTCCGCTGCCTGAAGGGAACGACGGGCTTGGACTGATGCTGCTCGGCGTGACCGGCGACCAGGTACTTCCGGCGGAAATCTATCAGCCGATCAAGACCAAAACACTCGCGAGCGTTCGCGGAACCGTACAGGCAGATATTTTAAAGGAAGACCAGGCACAAAACACCTGTATTTTCTCTACTGAATTTGCCCTTCGGATGATGGGTGATATCCAGCAGTACTTCATCAGCGAAAAAGTAAGGAACTTCTATTCGGTTTCGATTTCAGGATACCACATTGCAGAAGCCGGTGCCAACCCGATCACACAGCTGGCGCTTACCCTGGCCAACGGTTTCACTTATGTGGAATATTACCTGAGCCGAGGGATGCACATCGACGATTTCGCGCCTAACCTTTCTTTCTTCTTCAGCAACGGGATCGACCCTGAATATGCGGTGATCGGTCGTGTAGCGAGGAGAGTATGGGCGAAGGCGATGAAGCTGAAATACGGTGGAAACGAACGCAGCCAGATGTTGAAATACCACATCCAGACTTCGGGTCGTTCGCTGCACGCACAGGAGATCGATTTTAACGATATCCGTACCACGCTACAGGCACTTTACGCGATCTATGACAACTGTAACTCATTGCATACCAATGCATACGATGAGGCGATCACTACGCCGACTGAAGAATCGGTACGTCGTGCAATGGCGATCCAGCTCATCATCAACCGCGAGTTGGGACTTGCTAAAAACGAGAACCCGTTGCAGGGATCGTTCATTATCGAAGAAATGACCGACCTGGTGGAAGAAGCGGTATACACCGAATTCGACCGCATTACGGAGCGTGGAGGAGTGCTTGGGGCCATGGAAACCATGTATCAGCGCGGCAAGATCCAGGAAGAGTCGATGTACTACGAAATGCAGAAACACACCGGCGAATTCCCGATCATCGGGGTAAATACGTTCCTGAGTTCAAAAGGCTCGCCAACCGTAGTACCTAAGGAAGTGATCCGCGCTACAGAAGAAGAAAAGCAGTACCAGATCGGCATGCTGGAGAAATTACAGACCCGTAACCTCGATACAACGACCGAATTGCTTACCGCACTTCAGTCGGCCGCTGTTCAGAACCAGAATATGTTTGAGCAACTGATGGAAGTTTGTAAGTACGCTTCGCTCGGCCAGATCAGCAGTTCGCTGTTTGAGGTTGGAGGGCAGTACAGGAGGAATATGTAATTCAATCTGCAAGGGTATGAACCAGGATCTCAGATGGGTACAGCGGTATTCGAATTTCGACAAGGCTTTCCAGCGATTAAAGGAGAGCCTTGAATTGGAACAGTTGAGCGAACTCGAACGCAATGGAGTGGTTCAGCGCTTTGAGTTTACCCTTGAACTGGCCTGGAAAACGATGAAGGATTTTTTGGAAAATGAAGGTTTCCAGTTTAAACCGACACCAAAAGAAACAATCCGACAGGCTTTCCAGGCCGGTTTTATCACTGATGCACAGCCCTTGATTGACGGTTTTGAGATCCGGAATGAATTGTCGCACGATTACAGCGGACATAAATTTAGACGCGCAGAATCGGAATTAAGGGAGTCGGTATATCCTGCGCTCATAGCCCTTCATGAATTTTTTAATCGTCAGAGTTCGCTTTTTGAGGTAGGAGTACAGTACAGCAGGAATATCTAAGTGATCAAATTGCCTGATATTACAGAGTAGCGGAGCTTTTAAATATGAGGTTCCTCACTACGTTCGGAATGACGGTAAGTCTTATAGAAAGGGTGAGATTTCTCTATTCTGTCGAAATCCATAATTCATCTTCTTAGATTTCGAGCGTAACGAGAAATCTCCTTAATATTCTATTAATCGTGTCATTCCGAGCACGGCGAGGAACCTCGATGTATTTATTTTTATCTTCGGATCAACCTTAACCCTCAGATCCGTGTTCAATTTTCGTTTTCTCTTAAAACAGGAGGTTCTCCTTTTGCTGATTGCGGCAAGTCAGCTGTTCTTTTCTCCCATCGCCATTGCACAATCCACTGTTTTCGAAAGATCGTTCGACGGCGTATCAGTAAGCTATGCCCGGCGATGCATAGGCAGCGGTTCGAACTGGTATACCATACACCGCAACAGTTACGGGTATTCTGTAGGCGACCACATCACTGCGGTCAACAAATACAACGAAAACATCTGGTCGTACACCCCCGAAATTGACGACGAGCGCTACGGTATAGATGATGTGCTTTACGACAACGCCTCGGCCTCGTTTTTTTTCACCCTGTCAACCATTCCCTGTGACGTTCCTTCCGGTTTCCGATATGTTCAGCGCCTGAATGCAGATGGGACCCTTCGCTGGTCGGTTAAGGTGGATCAGGCAGGGAACAATGGATTTCTCTATCGTGAATCGGCGATCGGTCTGGGAGCGGATGAGCAATTGTGGTTACTCTATAAAAAGGAATCGTATCCGATACAGAAAGCCCGGTTGATGCGGTTTGACAGTTCGGGTTCAGCGCTTCTGGATACCGTGTTCAATTTCACTTTTGAGAGCATGCTGTGCACAGACAACGGCGTTATCGTATCTGCAAACAACGCATTGTTCGCCATCGATCACCAGGGAAATGTAACCGATTCGGTGTACACCGGGAGAATGTTCACCACTATGGCCAGGACTGATGGTGGGTTCCAGGCGGTATCTGACTTGAGCTTGTATCGCATTTCACCTGAACTTTCCCTGGAAGACAGCCTCGACCTCGGTGAAAATTTTTCTTCCGTCTCGGTAAGCCGGATGCTGGAAGGCAATTGGTGGTTTATGGGGATGAACGCGGCCGGTACGAAAACGATCATTGTTGAGACGGATACCGCTTTCAACCAGGACAAGCAGATCGTGCTGCCCTATAACTCGTTGGTTACCGGTGCCGATCTGGCCACCAACGGTAACCTGTTGATGATGTTTGTGGACAAGCCGTCATTCGTTCACCAGACCACCGCATCGTACCGCGTAATGGATGGTGCGCACCCGGTGTGGGGAAATGCTGATGTGGAACTGATCCACCTGGAAGCGGATTCGGTTAAACTGATCAATTTTGTCCCGAATGTCTACCGGTTGGAGTACAGGTTACGGGCCACCGTATTCAATCACGGTCCCGATACCTTGAAATACGTCGAGTTTAACGAATACCTCGGATCGGGGATCTGCGATATCGGGGTGATCTTCGAGAAAATGGAGACCGCTATCCCACCGCTGCAACAGCAGGAGTTTTTGCTTCCCGGCAATTACAGCACAGATCATATGTATTTCAGCGATTCTGCAAAATTCAACCTGTGTTTGTGGACCAGTTCGCCGGATCATTCGATCGATGTGGACCTAGATAATGATAAGTTTTGCGTCCGGTTAAGCATCCCACTCGGAGTAGCCGAATATGCAGGTAAGAAGCGCGTTCCGGTCCTGTTCCCGAATCCGGCGTCAGGAGAATTCACGATTTCCGGTGATGAGTTTGAAGCGTACAATTACCGGTTACTCGATCACACCGGCAAAGAGCTGTATACCGGAAAAACAGTCTCCGGGCAGGCGATCAGACCTGACCAACTATCCGCCGGACTTTACTTCCTGCATGTTACGGACCAGTCGGGGAATTTCCACGTGCTGCGGTTGATGGTTCATCATCATCCGTAATATATAGAACAGGCCCTATCGTTTCATATAGGATAAATGCTTAGTTTAGAAGTAACCCTCAAAACCAGACCCTCATCAAAGCAACTGTACTATCTTTCCTTTTTCTCCTTGCGTCCTATTGCGCCTTATCCCAGGATTCATTATTCGAGAAAACCTTAAACTACCAGTATCACAATACATCGGTAAAAGCAGTAACAAATTCAACGCGGTGGTTCCTGGCTTCTAATATGAATACCACCCGGGGCGAAGGTATGATCACCGCGCTTCACGTTTCAGACAGCACAATCTGGACCTATAAGCCGGATAGTGAGGCAGAAGTACTGAAAATCTATGATTTGATCATTGACACCACCGAACATGCCCTGTATGCCCTTTGGTACGAGCACATGGTATGTGATGTAGGCGGAGAGCGGTATTTTCTTCAGAAAATTGACTACAACGGCAAGGTAAAATGGGAGACAGAGCTTCAAAAAGGTTTACTAAATGGGAAGCTAACTTTAGATGCCAGCGGAAATATCCTTGGTGTGGGCGGATTTTCAACCAGTATGAATTATTATAAGGTTTCTCCCACCGGAACCATAGAACTTTACAGTATGCTTACTGGCGTCGAAGGCGGGAACTCCATCACCACAGATACAGCAGGAAACGCTATAGTAAGTGGTGATAATCAGATTTATATGTTGGCCGCAGGTACACCCATTTATGTTCGTTCACACCCGCTCAAATTCACCGGCATTAACCGGGTTAATGACCAGTTGATAATAACATCCACAAGGGCCTTGTACCGCCTTAATTACAGTCTTGACCTGATAGATTCGTTGCCATTAAACAGTTTTTCCGGTACAGTACAGTCCTGTGGTACCTGGTCATCCGGTTTTTGGGTGAGTGCACAGACGGACACCAATAGCAAAACGCTTACCTTATTAGCTCCCGATTATACGGTGATCAGGGAATTGGTGGTTGACAAAAACCAGGACTTCAGCATCAAACAAATTGACGCTATCGGAACTATCGTTTTGGCTTTCGGTGACAAGCAGACGTTCGATGGTCAGAAAATAGCCTCAGCAATGACGATCGGACCAAATTCCGCCCAGCGGCAAACCAGGACCGATCTGGCTTTGATCGGTATAACAACCAGTAATGTGAGCGTTCAGCAACAAAGCGGCTACTATTACATCAATTATTCTGTCACCGCAAAAGTCAGGAACGACGGCCCGGATACCATCCGCTCATTCGATGTCAATGCTAAATTTTACTCCAGCTGGGTGATCTGCTATGAACCGGTATTTCACGCTAAGGTATACGGTGTGATACCTCCCGGTGCTGAATTCGAGGTATATGTAGGCGAGACTACCAACCAGCGCTTTGGCACCGCCAGTTCCACAGTCACTTACAATTATTGTTTCTGGACCAGTTCTCCCAACCAGCTTATAGATGTTAACCCAGGGAATGATAAATTCTGCGGACAATCCAAGTACCTGGGTGTGGAGGAACAGGCCGGCGGCTCCGCTATTTCTATCGCTCCCAATCCCGCCCACGATTCGTTTACACTGTTCAGCAGGGAACAAAACAGCTACAACTATACAATGCTGGACAATACCGGTAAAACAATCCGCACCGGAACCGCCCTTTCCGGACAATCTATACCCTTGGATCGTGTCGCACCGGGATTCTATTTTTTAAAGATAACCGATCAACAAGGAAAGCCCGGCACCCTTCCCTTCATTGTAAACTGACCCTCCTCTTACTTCTTAATTCTTACTTCTTAATTCTTACTTCTTTCTCTACATTTGGCTAACCCTAAAACAGGATACACCATGATGCAACCCAACCTGGCCGTAATGGCGCTAACGGCCCTCGTGCCACTCATCACCGGATTTATCTGGTATAACAACAAAACATTCGGAACTACCTGGATGCGTATTAACGGCTTTACTCCAGAGTCAATGAAAGGCGGAAATATGCTGGTCATGTTCGGACTTACCTTCCTGCTTTCGTTTTTCCTGACCATGCCGCTGTACGTTCTTACCATTCACCAGTTCAGCTTCCAGTCGGTGTTCCAGGGCCACGAAGGTTTTAATACCGAAGGTTCTGACATTCAGTTGTACATCAGCGAATTCCTGGCCAAGAATGGTTCGTTTTTCAGAACCTTCAAGCACGGTATGCTTCACGGCTTTATGGCCGGATTGATGATTGCGACCCCGGTAGTGGGGATCAATGCAATCTTTGAAAGAAGAGGATTTAAGTACGTGGCTATTCACGCCGGATACTGGATCGTTACGTTAATGATAATGGGTGGGATAATTTGCCAGTTCGGTTGATTTTTTAACCACAAAGACCACAAAAGAAAACCGCAAAGGGCGCATAGGGAGAAATTCTCTCTTTGCGCCCTTTTGCGTAAACTCTTTGTGTCCTTTGCGGTTAAAACTATTCCACTCCCTTATCAACAATCCGCTTAAACAACTTCCCGAAATCCTCACCTCTGAACTCCGGTTGCCGCTGAACCAACTCGAGGTTTCCATCTTTTTCAATAAGCTCACGACTGGCAACAATACTCCGCGGATCGTTTCCGAAACCAACCTGTCCGAATCTTACATCATCAAAATACAGTTTCCCGTCTTTCTTTTCGATCACATACCAGCCGCGGGTAAGGTGGTCCAGCCGGAGAATTTTGTCGTTGCCCGCCAGGTGACCGAGTAATTCCCTGTGCTGGGGAAAGGCATAAAATTTTACAGGTGCTGATCCATCGAAAATGGAATAGTAGCCCATCAGTATCTTGTCGCCTGAGCGAACAAATCCGCACCACAGTAGGCTGTTGAGCGGGGTAGGTTTGCTTTCCAGTTCGGTGTAGGCAATGTGTTGCTGTTCCAGGCTTTTGGTAAACTGGTGATGTGCAACGCCTTTAAAAACGAGTGTCAGCAACATGTAACTGCAGCTTATAATCAGTCCGGTGGTGTTAAGGCGTTGTCGTTTAGGATCGTCTCTCCTGCGCCTCATGGCCAGGATCACGAAAATCATGAACGGAACCGTGTACAGCGGATCAATCACAAAGATGTTGTTGTAGGTCAGTTTGTAAGGCAGCGGCCAGAAGAACTGTGTACCCCATGCAGTGTGCAGATCGAGCAGGGGATGGGTCACCAGCGATAAAAACATCAGCAAGGTCCAGTTTTTCCAGGTGGCAGTCTCATTCTTATGGATCTTCCAGGCCATCCAGCCCAGTACAGGTGCAAACAACACCGAAAACAGCAGTGAATGGGAAAAGCCGCGGTGCATTTCATCAGCGGTCAGCCCATCAACAAAAAACTTTACGAATACATCCAGGTCGGGAACCGTACCTGCAATTGCGCCCCAGAGCATGGCCTTATTGCCAACTTTTTTACCCAGTACCGCTTCACCAACAGCGGCTCCTAAAACAATTTGCGTTACAGAATCCATCAGCCGAACTGTACTTTAAAAGGTTTCCTCAATTCAAAATCACTCGGGGTGATCGATTTGATAATAGGTTTGATGAGTTTATTGGAAAGGCTGTTCTCATGCCTCACATACAGGCGCATATCCACAGGAACAGCGCCGATAGAGCTTTTGATCTCCTCAGCGGTACGACCAAGGCGCAGTTCTTTACTTCCCATGCGGATCGCCAGTTCTACAAAATCATAAAGCATTCTCGGATAGATCGCGTATTGCTGGTTGAGTTCATATTCGATACCCACGTAATTGGCATCAAGTATACCGTTGAATGCAAATGCGCTGCTGAAGGCTACCAGTTGTTCCTCAAGGAAATAAGCATTTAGGATAAAATGATCGCCAAGGTATTTTTTGAAGTTGGAAAAGGCTTTGGCATTGAGCGTTCCGAAGGTATAAGGCGATTTTTTCACCACATCCAGGTACAAACGGTCGATGTCGGTGGAGAAATCCAGTATTTCATCCGCAGTAAGTGAACGGACGGTGAGACCGGCTGACCGTTTGAAAGCTGCATTTGCCTTGGTGCGGAACTTGGCCTGCATACTTCCCAGGTAATCTTCCATCGAATTCCACGAAGGGTGGATGTTCAGCACCATATTTACATCAGCACTGAAATCACGGAACTTATAATTCTTAAAAAGGTCGGTGATATTACGCGATCCGGGCCAGAATTCTTTCAACAGCAGAAGAGAAGAATCCAGGCTGGCCTTTTCGGTTTTCTGAAGTTGGGCAAGTCCGTCGGATAGACCGGCCAGCATTTCTTCGGGCGGCAGATCATCGGTGAACGCGAACCCATTTTCTCCGCAGGAGAATACATTTCCG
Organism: Bacteroidota bacterium; assembly: GCA_040386675.1. Classification (GTDB taxonomy): domain Bacteria; phylum Bacteroidota; class Bacteroidia; order Flavobacteriales_D; family Luteibaculaceae; genus DASUEB01. The sequence continues at coordinate 23,783 of JAZKEZ010000005.1, forward strand.
CAGGTCATCACCCTGAAGCCATCGGGACCGGCAAACAGGTCCTTGATCTTACGGGTAAGAAAACACAATTCGTCGTGTGTCTTGCTGTTGGAACCTCTGAATTTTACGATCTGTACCGAGGCAACGCCAACCGTTCCGTGTTGTTCGTGATCCAGCAGCAGGTAACGGAATTCGGTTCCGTCGTCTACTGCCAGCTCAAGTGCTTCCAGGTAAGGAATGCTCAGGTACAGGTTTTCATTGCCGATTACGCGATTCCACTTTTCGGCATCCAACTCTTTTACAGTGGTAAATACGGAAAGGTTCAAATCGGTGCTGCGGGAACGGCACAACAGGCTAAAATTCATGGTTAACCGGGATTAGGGCGACAAAAATGTACACAATACTTCACAAAAAATGCCAACTATTTCAGGCTTTTTATCACCTGTCTCAGGGTATCGGCAATGGATCCTTTGGGTTCGGATTCATCAAACACCACGTTCAGGTCCTGGTCTACGACCAAATGCTCAGGTATGTACGAGATCAATCCCTTGTGCAGCTTTTTCTTCAATTCTCCTGAATCGGTAATGTGCTGGTAATCAAAAGGTCGGTTGTTGAGAAAAGTCTGTATTTTCTCCCGGGAATCATCCGTTACTGCAAGGAAAACGACGTTCGTATCCTGGTCAAATTCCGCTACAAGTGCGTTCAGCTCTGGAGTTTCCGCCAGACACTGTCCGCACCAGGTGGCCCAGAT
>JAZKEZ010000006.1:0-6140 GCA_040386675.1 Bacteroidota bacterium
AACCTCCTCGGCCAAGTCCAGCAGTTAATGAAATAATGTAAAGCTCAGTCATTCCGAACGAAGTGCGGAACCTCTTCAATTCACCCCTCTACATAATCCAACTCCTTACCAAACGTTTCCTTCACCGAGAGCGTGGCCACGAATGCCAGTCCGATGCAGATCACACCGACCACCGATGCAGCCGCGATCACACCAACTGCGGGCGACAGATATTGAAAACCAATGGTGATCGGCCATACGGAGCCCCTTACAAAGTTGGGCACCGTGGTAGTCACCGTGGAGCGTATGTTGGTACCGAATTGTTCGGAAGCGATGCTCACAAACAACGCCCAGAAACCGGTGCCTACACCAAGCAGCAGGCACAGCGTGTAAAATGCAGAGGTCGACAAACCGGTTACAAAAAGGAACGTAGCCGAGAGTACCGCACACAAAGTGAGATAGATGTAGACCACCTTTTTCCGGCTTTTCATAAACTGGCTCAGCAGTCCGCTGATAAGGTCGCCGACGGAGAGTCCGATGTAGGCGAACATTACTGCCTTGCCGGTTGAAACCTCGCCGGTTACGCCTGTGGCTTTGGCAAAAGTAACGCACAACGCGATCAGCAGTCCGATCACGTACCACACCGGTAACCCGATGAGAATGCAGTTGAGGTACTTGAAGAAGCGTTCGCGACTGGTAAACAGCGAGAGGAAATCGCCCTTTTTTACCGTGCTGTGATGCATGGATTTAAACATCCCCGATTCGAGTGTACCCATTCGGATCAACAGCAGCAGTAAGCCCATTCCGCCGCCGATCATGTAGGAATGCTGCCAGGTAAGCCCGGGAAATTCAGAGACCACGAATGCAAAAACGGCTCCCAGCGCACCAAAGGTGACCAGGATCATGGTGCCAAGGCCTCGTTTTTCCTTGCTCATGTTTTCACTCACCAGGGTAATCCCGGCGCCGAGCTCTCCGGCAAGCCCGATACCGGCGAGAAACCGTACAGCTCCGTAAGTGGTGAGATCGGTGACGAATGCATTGGCAATATTGGCAGCCGAATACAGGAGTATGGACCCAAACAGCACTTTCACCCTTCCGCGGCGGTCACCGAGAATGCCCCAGAGCAATCCGCCAACCAGCATACCGAACATCTGGAGGTTGAACAGCATTACACCCTCCTGGTCGATCAGGTTTTCGGCTACTCCCAAAGCAGTAAGGCTCGATTTCTTTACCACATTGAACAGGATCAGGTCGTAGATATCTACAAAGTATCCCAGCGAAGCAACAACAACTACAGCGTTGAACGGGTTGGTATGTTTTGAATTCATTCTTGAGAAAGTGGACGACAAAAATGGAATTTTATTTAAGTTCTGTCCGAAGAAAATGCGGGACTACACAAACCTCTCATTATTATGTTTTATCCTTGCCTTTAAAATCAAATCATGAAAAAAATAACCCTCATTGCTGCCCTGGCGGCATCATGCCTGTATGGCACTGCGCAAACAAAGATCGGTGTAGGACTTGGTGTCAACTCCTTTCGATCTGAATTTCAAGGGCTTATGAGTCTTCCCCGAAATCCGGTCATCACCCCGTCTTTACACGTGCTCCTGCAAACCCCGATCAGTACTAATTTCTCGCTGATCTACGGTGCCGGTTACCTGGTTAAGGGCTCAAAAGCCGATTACAAATGGTACAATACATTCCAGGAATTCCATGCTTCAGGACCTGATGGCGGAGCCTACCTGAAGTATACATCGGACACTTACTCAAAAGATTATTACAATTATGTGGAAGTGCCGGTAAGTCTGAATTACCAGGCAGGTGCAGTAGGCATTCAGGCAGGAGGTTATGCGGCCCTGTTCGTCGGCGGCAAGCACAAGTATCATCTGAAAAGCGAGGTGATCAACGGTCCGGCAGGAACATATCCGGTATATTCAGACATTAAAGGAGAAAGTAACATTAATCCGGGAAACAGTCAGAACATCCAGGGCAACGGTGAAGATAAATTAAGGCAGTTTGATTTTGGTGTACAGGTTGGGGCATCGGTCAAATTGTACAAAGGATTTACCCTGTTCGGACAGTACTCAAGATCGGTTAAGAACAATCTGCCGAATTTCACCATCAACAACGGTTCTGGGGCGAAATCACCATATGCAATGTACCAGAGTGGGTTCTCACTTCGGTTGGTTTACCTGTTCGGGGGGAGAGAAGATTAACCGCAAAGAGCACTAAGTTTTTGCGCAAAGGACGCGAAGGTGTTATCGGAATCTAAAAAATTAACCACAGAGGCACAGAGTTTTTCACGGAGGACTCTGAGACCTCTGCGTTGACCTCTGAGACTCTGCGGTTAAAAAAGACCTGTTAAGGAGTAGTAGCACACAAGGTGTTAGTACGGCACTTCTGCGGCGATGAATCCAGGATCGTTACGGTGAGGTCGCAAAGCGCTCCGCCGCCGGTTACTGCTCCGCCTTTCAATTTCGCACTGGAATCCTCATTCAGAGAGGTTACAAAGCTGTTGACCCTCAGGTCATTGAGTTGAAGTTTCTTTTTCATCAGGGATATTTTTAGGTTTCTAAGGTAAAGTTTTTGGGAGTTAACCACAAAGGCGCAAAGAATTTTCGCAGAGGGCACAAAGAAGGTTTGTCTGTCCTTGCGCCCTTTGCGTAAAAAACTTCGTGTTCTTTGCGGTTAACTACCGGTTAAGAAACAATTATCCAACCTTCTGCTACATTTGCCGCGAGTAATCGAGTTTATGTCAGCAGAAAATTTTGTTCCCCGTATTGCAGCCCTGACCGGCATTTCGGCCAACCAGGTAAAAAGCACATTGAAACTTCTTGAAGAAGGAGCAACCATTCCCTTTATCTCCCGCTACCGGAAAGAAATGACCGGCAACCTCGATGAGGTGCAGATCGCAGAGATCAGGGATACCGCCAAACAGTTGCAGGACCTTGAAAAAAGACGTGAAGCCATCCTGAAATCGATAGAAGAACAGGGAAAACTCACTCCTGAACTGAAGAAGAAACTGACAGACGCTACCGATCTTACGACACTCGAGGATCTTTATCTTCCGTACAAGCAAAAGCGGAAGACCCGCGCAATGATTGCCCGCGAAAAAGGCCTGGAACCGCTATCGAACCTGATTGCAAAGCAAAACCGCTTTGATGTGGAAGCCGAAGCGGAGAAATACATCAATCCCGACAAAGGCGTAAACTCGATAGATGAAGCCCTACAGGGAGCACGCGACATCATTGCCGAAAACATCAGCGAGGACCCCTCGAACCGGAATATTATCCGCCAGCTTTTTGCCCGTAAGGCAGTACTGGGCTCTAAAGTAGCCCGCGGCAAGAAAGAAACCGCCGAGAAATTCCGCGATTATTTCGACTGGTCCGAACCGCTTTCCAAGGCGCCTTCGCACCGCATCCTCGCCATGTTCCGTGGTGAAAATGAAGGACTATTGTCGCTGAACATCGGTCCTGATGACGAGGAAGCCGTGGAACAACTCGAACGACGCGTGGTGCAGGGAAACACTTCTGCTGCGATGCAGGTCGGAATGGCCGTTGCCGACAGTTACAAACGCTTGCTCGGACCTTCGGTAGAAACCGAATTCCGTGCGCAGGCCAAGGAAAAAGCAGACAAAGAAGCCGTTCGGGTATTTGCCGACAACGTTCGCCAGCTCCTGTTCGAATCGCCACTAGGGCGTAAGAACGTTCTTGCTATTGACCCCGGTTTCCGCACGGGCTGCAAGGTGGTGTGCCTCAATCCGCAGGGAGACCTGCTGCACAATGAAACGGTGTATCCGCACAGCGGTCACCGCGAAGCCCTTGATGCCGAAAACAAACTCCAGCATAAGGTAGAAGCTTATAAAATTGAGGCCATTGCCATCGGGAACGGAACGGCAGGCCGCGAAACCGAACAGTTTGTAAAGAAATTGCGCCTTCCGAAAGACGTTACCGTGGTTATGGTAAACGAAAGCGGGGCTTCGGTGTACTCGGCGTCTCCCGTGGCACGAGAAGAATTCCCGGATTACGACATTACCGTTCGCGGCGCGGTCTCTATCGGTCGCCGGCTGATGGACCCGCTGGCCGAACTGGTTAAGATCGACCCGAAAAGCATCGGTGTTGGCCAGTACCAGCACGACGTGAACCAGCCCTTGCTGCAGCAAACCTTATCAGACGTGGTTACCGGTGCCGTAAATGCCGTTGGCGTGGAGGTGAACTCCGCCAGCAAGCAGCTGCTTACCTATGTTTCGGGTCTCGGACCGGCACTGGCTGAAAATATCATCAAATTCAGAAAAGAAAACGGACCGTTCAATTCCCGGAAACAGCTGCTGAAAGTCCCGCGGATGGGCGAAAAAGCATTTGAACAATGTGCCGGTTTCCTGCGCATTGCAGAAAGCAAACATCCGCTCGACCGCTCCTCCGTGCATCCTGAACGATATGCACTGGTAGAGAAAATGGCTACCGATCTCGGTAGTTCGGTAAGCGACCTGCTAAGCAATCCGCAGCTCCGGAAGCAGGTCGACCTGAAACGCTACGTAAGTAATGAAGTGGGAATGCCGACGCTCACCGACATCATGGCCGAGCTCGAAAAGCCCGGGCGCGATCCGCGTGCCGCCTTCAAGCAATTCTCTTTCGAAAATGGCGTGACCGAGATCAAGCACCTGCGCGAAGGAATGGTACTTCCGGGTATCGTTACCAACATCACCAGTTTCGGGTGTTTTGTGGATATCGGAGTTCACCAGGACGGACTGGTACACATCAGCGAACTCGCCAACCGCTTTGTGAAAGACCCCAACGAAGTAGTAAAACTGCGCCAGCAGGTTTCGGTGAAAGTGATGGAAGTAGACGAATCGCGTAAGCGGATCCAGTTAAGCATGAAACAGGCGTAACATGACTTTTCTCGACTTTCTTATCCTCATCCCCATTGGCTGGCTTGGCTACAAGGGCTTCTCGAAAGGACTGATCATGGAAATCTTTTCGCTGGCCGCATTGCTGGTCGGGCTGTATGCCTGCATCCACTTTACCGACTGGACCGCCGGCTGGCTGAAGGAGACCTTTACCGAAAGCTGGGCCTCGGCAGCCATCTGCGTCTACATCATCACCTTTTGCGGTGCATTTGCTGCGGTTTATTTCGGCGGTAAACTCGTGGAAGGCTTGTTCAAGGCCGGTGGGATGGGCGTGCTGAACAAACTTGGCGGAGCGCTGATCGGTGCGCTGAAAGCAGTGCTGATCCTGAGCGCGTTGCTGGTTGCCGTGAACACACTGAATGCCAAAAAAGACTTTATCGGGAAAAGTACCCGCGAAAAATCACTGTTGTACGAACCGGTTTCAAAATTCGGGACTTATATCCTGCCGGCCTACAACAACAGCGAATGGGTGAGTAAGTACCTTTAAAATGTGTGTTTCGCGCGCTGTTCGTCAACAGGATCAACAGATTCCGGCCGTTGGGAAATCCAAGAATGAGCAAAAAGCTTTTAACTAAAAAGTGGTGGATTGGTCTGTAACTGTCGACAAAAGCTAAATTTGCGCCTGTTAAAATAAATCATTCCCTCATTTATGAGATCCTCTGTTATCCGCTTAGGTATTTTTATCCTGTTCAGCACCGTACTTCTATCCTGTAAAAAAGATGAACCGGCTCCTGTCGTTGCTTCAGAAACCCCGCAGGGAATCCAGGCCCTGATCAACAACCGCTCATGGGTAGCCGACAGTACTTCAGCTTCCATTGATACGCTTGGTGCACTGCGCATTTATGCCATTCAGGGTGAGGGCAAAGAATTGGTGATCCTGCTTCCTACAGCACAGCTAAAGGAATACAAGATCAATGAATTCACCACCACGGTAAAAGCTACTTACCTCGACAGCAACGAAGTAGAGGTAAAAAAATACAATTCGCTGGTAGACGACACCTATTCCGGAAAGATCATCATTACGGCTATCGACACCAAAACTCACCTGATCTCGGGAACCTTCAGATTCAACCTGAAAAATACCAAGGATATGAGGTTGATGACCTTTGAAGACGGAACATTCAAAAACGTGCTCGACATCGGCGTTTCATTCGACAAATCCGTTATAAAATCCAACTGGAACGCTGTCAAAGATGCGGGAATAGGAGAAAAATCGCCGAAATCGCTGGTAAATCTCGGAATGTTGACTGACATT
>JAZKEZ010000006.1:6150-9666 GCA_040386675.1 Bacteroidota bacterium
GAACCCGTTCCGGCTCCTCCTACCCCAAAAGACACCACCAATACGCCTGCAAATCCGGACAGCCTTTCGTGCAAATTCATGCCGTTTCACCTCGGCGCGGTTTCGCATTATCTGACTGAAGGCGGCGTTACGCTGGAAGATTCTATCTCGGCATCTTATGATGTTCAGGGCTATACCTATTATGAAGGCGACTATTCTACCTGGAGCTGCCAGGAAGGCTTTACGTGGTTCTACAACGGCAGCCTGACGTATGTGGACGTAGTTGACGAGCAAGTGAAAGTCCGCATGAAGGTCGCGAAAAACGACATGGTGAAAGGCACAACCTGGACACAGGCTATTGATAGCCTGGTTACCAACGGACTGTGTACCTTCCTCGTGGAAGACCTTGAAACGACGCGAAAAGTGGGAGACATCGAATTCAAAGACGTATACCGCATCCTGGTTACTCCGACAGGTCTTGATCGCGATGGCGACCCTATTCCCGCCCAGACCTTTAAGATCTGGTTTGTAAAAGGTATTGGGATGGTTGAATGCGACCGCGGATACAAACTGGTACGTTACAAACTTTAATATCCAAAAAGCCCCGATCTTTGTCGGGGCTTTTTTAACTCTATCCTGCTGATGAATATGTTCTTTTCGGTGATCCGTGTTGCGCTGGTGCTAATCGTTATCGTTTCCTGTAAGAAGGAAAAGGAAACCGAACAGCCGCCTCCAGTCCAGCCGGTTGTTGAAAAAGGAAACGCATCTGCACGCATCGCCAATAAAACCTGGATCGCAACCACTGCTTACGCCCGTATCACAGACGGCAAGTTCATGATCCACCTCTCGTCGACCGACGGCAGATCGATAGATTTTACGCTGAAATCGACCCAGCAGACCCAGTTTACCTTCAATAAGTTCCAGACTGTAAACAGTGTGGTGTATAAGTCGGAAGACGAAAAGACCTACAACAGCCAGGTGGAACTGGAGTACTCCGGCGAACTCACGGTGTCTGCCTACAACAACTTCGACCAGACACTTACCGGTACGTTCAGCGTGATCCTGGCCAATACCAAAGACCAGCGACTGATCACCATCGAAGACGGAAGATTCGACCAGATCCCGGTCATCGACCAGCCTTTCCCTGAAATCAGGGTATACGGGCTTTACCAAGCCAACTCGCTTGCCCGGGTCCAGTTTTCCGACATCCTGATCAATGCGTTTGGAAAGGCCGAGGTAAAACCCCTGGGCAAAACCTTCGCCCTCACCGGTTACGAAGCAGCCAATTACTCGGTATATACCGGTACATCCGGCTTGTATTGCTTTGGCGATGAGAAAGGAAACCAGTTCCTGTCGGTAAACACCTCCGGAAACGGAGAACTCATGAACTGGTTCAAACCACAGGCCGCACCGGTACTGTACAACCGCGAAGTATATGCTGTTGCAGCCAATGGAGGAGATACAGCCTACGTGTGCAGGATAGATGCGGGCACCGGGAATACGAAAGACACCCTTGCGAATTTCAAAGGCGTTTCAGGCGCATTGACCAGCACGCGGTGGAGTTCCGCACAAGACGGCAGCAATGTCTTTTTCCTGACCGGGACCACACTTGCCAAATATCAGCCGGCAAACAAATCGGTGAGCGTATACAGCCTCAATCCTTCTTTCCTTTCCGGACTGGATTACGACGGACTGGAAGCCGTTTCGGGCAACGAACTGCTGGCCTTCAAAAAATACCAGAACGACAGTCTTGCCCTGGTAAAGATCAGCGTTTCAACCGCGTTCTACCCAACTATCACACCGCTGATCAATTTCTCTGTTGCCGGATGTGCAGGCTGTAAATACAGCTCCGTTTACGACAGCGTGAAAAAAGTCTATTTCCTCTTTACGTATAAATTTGACGACCTGTCGGATGATGTGACCACCACCATCCGATCGTTCGACTTGGTAACCAATAAAACAGCCGTTATTACCACGACTGGCAATATATTCGGTGTGGAGCGCCAATAGGTCCACGCCTTAAACAGTAAGTATTCATGAAGAAGTTCCTGGTTCTTTCTATGGCTGTGTTCAGCCTGATCTCATGCAGAAAGGATAAACCACAAAACGAAGTAGCAACTCCCGCAGTTCGCACCAATTATTACGCAACCGTAAACAACAAAGCCTGGGATGCAACCGTGTTTGCAGCCAGGGTTGAAGGAGGCCGCATCAAAATATCAGGCACACCCGAAGACGGATCGCTGCTTGAGATCGACCTGAACGGGACGATAGTGGGCAATTACCGCATTACCGACTCTACCGACAACCGCATCAATTACATTACCGACTCGGCCGAATACAACGGGAAAGTAAGCAGGATGTACAATGGCGCGGTAAAGATCACCAAACACGACACCATCCGCGGATTGATCTCCGGGACTTTCGAAGCCGTACTGAAAAACAACATTACCGGTAAACTGCTCACTGTAGAAGACGGTGAGTTCAAAGACATTCCATACGGACCGCTGCCCAAAACCTTCAGCGGCGACACGCTGTTTATGGGCTGGCTGAACGGAGGCTCGAAAAAGGGACTGTATTACATCCTGCGCAACGATACCACCGGAGAACTGGCGTATCGCAAGATCTCAGCTTCAGTAGGGTATGTGGGAGGAATGTTTTCCTGCCTTTCAGATTCCGGTTACTACCTCGGATTTCCGCAAAAAGGCGTGGGGGGTTATTTTAACCTGGCCAACGGTGCGCAAAAATCATTGTTTGTTACCGACAGCTTCCAGTCGCCCGTTGCCATTGGCGATAAGTTCTACTATTACAAGCAACTCAGGGGACTTTACCGCCTCGATCCGTTATCCGGCAACAGCACGTTCTTTACCAAAAGCGACAGCGGACTAAATGCAGCATTAAGTACCGATGGCACGCTGATCTACGGATTGTACGACAACAATTACTTTAGTGCGATAAGCGCTTCACGCGATACCGTACTTGAGGACCGGCTGCCCAGCGGTAAATACTACGGACTGAAGCACATTGCAGGCAGGTCGTTCTATACGGTAAGGGAGGAAACCACCGGTGCCGTGACACGCTTTAAACTCATGCAGTATAACTGCTCTTCTGTACCCGGAACCCTCACCGAGATCGCCGACCTGCAGCAGGACAATAACCTCACCCGGAAATCGAGCTTTGCCTACGACCGTGTAAAGGGAGTGTTCTACGCCGTATTTACCGAGCGCTCTACCGGTTTCACCAAGATATCGATGGTGAACACAGGTACCGGACAGGTAAAGACATTTACTATGGACGGGGATGTGCTTGGTATTGAGGTGAGGAGGTAAATACCCGAGTATAGCCAAAAATTCATAATTTCGCGCCGCAAACAATACCTACCCTCATTTTCTGAACCTGCGTATTGGCTGCTTTTCAATTTTGACGCAATCTTATGAAAAAAGCTATTCTCAGCCTGCTGCAGATAAAGAACCCTGCGGCCACCACTGCGGATATACTGGCTTACGGCGACGAAGTGGTGAAGAACCAGGCAGTAAACAA
>JAZKEZ010000007.1:0-6187 GCA_040386675.1 Bacteroidota bacterium
TCTGGCGGATCAGTACTTCTGATGAAGAAGGGTTGAGGTCGCTCACCAGGTTATTCAGCGAAACCTTGGTGAGGCGGTTCAGTCCGGACCATTCTTTTGCCTGCAAAATCTTGCGGCAGTGTACATCGATCTCGGCCTGGGTAATTTCACCCTTCACCAATGCAGAATCGATAAGGTTCATAGCCGTAGGAACGTCTTCAGAAAACAAAAGCATGTCGTTACCGGCAAGCAGGGCCTTTACATCAACCGCCCCGGGCATGTAGTAACCGGCAACGCCCTTCATATTCAGTGCATCGGTAAACACCAGTCCCTTGTAATTCAGTTCATTCCGCAATAGTCCGGTTACCACTTTAGGCGACAGTGTTGTAGCCACATTTGCAGCGGTATCCAGTGCAGGAACGTACAGGTGGGCTACCATTACGCTTCCCAGCCCGGCTTCGAATAATTTGCGGAACGGATAGAGTTCAAGACTGTCGAGACGATCCCGGTCGCCACGGATAACGGGCAAAGCGTGATGACTGTCGGCATCGGTATCTCCGTGCCCGGGAAAGTGTTTCCCGGTGGCCAGTACGTGCTGGTCCTGCATTCCACGCATATAGGCAATGGCGCGGCGGGTAACCAGTTCCTTGCCTTCGCCGAATGATCGCATGTTGATCACCGGGTTAGCCGGGTTATTGTTCACATCGGCAACCGGAGCGAAGTTTACCTGCATACCTATTCGCTGGCATTGCAGCGCAATCTCGCGCCCCATCTGGTATACAAGCGTATCTGATGGCAGTGCACCTAGCGTCATTTGTTTCGGAAAACGCGAAACGCTGTCCAGTCGCATCGCCAGCCCCCATTCGGCATCCATGCTCAGCATCAGCGGTACGCGTGCAATCGACTGCCAACGGTTGGTCAGGTTGGCCTGGCGCACCGGACCGCCTTGCATGAAGATCAGTCCGCCGATGCCGTAAACCGCAACCAGGCTGTCTATCTGGCGGTAATGCTTTTCGTCGCGGTTACTGTAAGCAGCGACCATGAACAGCTGACCGATGCGTTCGCGTGGTGAAAGCGAACTCATTACGCTGTCGGTCCACGGTGAACGGCGCGGTGCAAAAGGATCTGCATCGCCCGAATAGCGGTAGGTCTCTTTTGGTAATGCTTCCGGAAGTGTGCGCGTCTGGAAGCTCGCCACCTTCTCGGTACGCGGGTTTTTCTTCTTTTTCTTCTTCTTGGGTTTCTTACGTCCACCGGCATCAGCGGCCACAGCAACAACGGCCAGGATCAGTAAAGGAAATATCAGGAGCTTGCGAAAATTCATCTTGCAAAATTAAGGCTTGCGAAAGGGACGGAGGACTGATTCTGCCGAAGTTTTCAACAGTCCGGCTTGGCCTTTTTGTCAATCCGTCGGTAGCGGGAATAAACGGGGATACCCATCAAAATATTGGCGCTTAAAGCAAAGCAGAATGGCAGAATGATAAATGGTGCAGTTCCGGGATGCCGGTAACTACGGGCAGGAATTAACAAGTGTTAGGAAAAATGAACATTCCTGCTCGGACATACCGGTGCCTAGCGCGTATTTTTGCGATCTATGGCCAATCTGATCCAGTTACTTCCCGACCACGTTGCCAACCAGATTGCCGCTGGTGAAGTGATCCAGCGCCCGGCATCGGTGATCAAGGAACTGGTCGAGAATGCCATCGATTCCGGAGCCACCGAAGTAAAGCTGGTGATCCGTGATGCCGGGAAAACACTGATCCAAGTCATAGACAACGGCTGCGGCATGAACGAGATCGATGCCCGGATGAGCTTTGAACGGCACGCAACCTCCAAAATCCGGAGTGCCGACGACATTTTCAAGATACTCACCAAAGGCTTCCGCGGAGAAGCACTCGCATCTATCGCGGCTATTGCACAGGTGGAACTCAAAACCCGCCAGCACGACAGCGAACTGGGTACGCAGATCATCATTGAAGGCAGTGTGATCAAGGGCCAGCAGCCTGTGCAAAGCAGCCAGGGAACGAGCTTTGCCGTGAAAAACCTGTTTTTCAACACACCGGCACGACGAAACTTCCTGAAATCAGAAACCGTAGAATTGAAGCATATTCTTGAGGAATTCCTGCGGGTTGCACTGGTACATAACGAAGTGGGTTTCCGGCTCAATCACAACGAAATCGATGTGTACAGTCTGCCGGCCGGAAACATGCGTCAACGGATCGTTTCCATTTTCGGGAAATCATTCAACGAGAAACTGGTACCGGTAGAACAGGAAACCACGATCGCCAATATTCGCGGTTTTGTCTGCAAGCCCGAGCACAGCAAGAAAACAAGAGGCGAGCAGTACCTGTTTGTCAACAAACGTTTCATCAAAAGCAGTTACCTGAATCATGCGATCCAGGCGAGTTATGATGAACTGATCGAAAAAGGAAGTTTCCCGACGTATTTCATTCATATTGATGTAGATCCGGCAAGTATCGACATCAACATCCATCCCACCAAGACCGAGATCAAGTTTCAGGACGAACGCTCGTTGTATGCCATTATCCATGCGGCGGTAAAGCAATCTCTCGGGATGTACAACATTGCGCCGAGTCTTGATTTTGAGAGTATTACGCGTTTCGAGATCTCACCGGTAAGAAACAACACCGAGATCCGGATGCCCGAGATCAAAGTCAATCCGGATTATAACCCGTTCAAAACCAGTCCTTCAGGCGGACAGGGCGGAGGCAGGAGCGCACCTTCGGCACCCGGAAATCCTGCCCGCGACTGGGAAGATCTGCTGCGTGTACAGCGTGAGTTCCAGGTTCCGCTGGAAAACGAGGTGAAGATGATGGAGGAAAACCGCCTCATCCCGGAAGAAAAAGAAGAAGTTACCCAGCAGGGAGTCGGGGTCTGCATCCAGTTGAACAACGCTTACATTGTTAGTAATATCAAATCGGGACTGATGATGATCGACCAGCAGCGGGCGCACGAACGCGTGCTGTACGAGCGATTCATCAAGCAACTGAACAACCAGGACCCGGTTTCGCAAAGCACACTTTTCCCCGAACAGATCGAACTGAGTCCGCTGGATTACGCTTTGGTACTGGATCTTGCGCCATCGCTGGAAAAAGCGGGTGTCTGCATCGAGAATTTCGGGAACAACACCATCGTGGTGAACGGACTGCCGGCAGAAGCCAACCAGCTGAATGCCCGGAATTTTATCGAGGAAATGCTCGAGCAGCTCAAGCACCACCGCGCAGATACGAGACTAGGTACCAAAGAACGACTGGCGTTGTCGATGGCCAGACCCGCCGCTATAAAAAGCGGGAAGAAAATGTCGCAGCCTGAAATGGAACAGCTGCTCCACGAGTTGTTTATGTGCGAAGTGCCGCATTACACGGCCAAGGGAAAACCCGTTATTGTTACATTTACCAGGGAAGAACTGGCTAAAAAATTTGATTGATGTTTCAGAGAAGTTTTAATGCAAACAGTGTAGTAGGGAACCTTATCATCCTGAATGTTTTATGTTTCCTGGCCACTTTTGTCCTCGGCAACATGGAAGTATATTACTGCGAGAAATACGTGACTTCGATGCCGGTCACCCATTTTCACGGCGGATTGTTCCTGCCTGGTTCCGACTGGTTCAAACCCTGGCAGCTGCTGACCCATATGTTCCTGCACGGCAATTTCTTCCATCTGCTGTTCAACATGTATGCACTGTGGATGTTCGGCAACCTGCTGGAACAGATCTGGGGTCCGAAAAAATTTTTACTCTATTATTTCGTATGTGGTTTCGGTGCAGCGCTGATCTACATCGCGGTGGCGTATTACCGTATCCAGGGATTGGATGAACTGGCCGTTTGTCTTTCACTGCACAACTCGGTGATCGGTGCTTCGGGAGCGGTGTTTGGCATACTACTCGGCTTCGGGATGTTGTTCCCGAATACCGAACTGATGATGATGTTTATCCCGGTTCCGATCAAAGCGAAGTACTTCGTGATCGGTTACGGTGCCCTCGAATTGTTTTTGGGATTGTCTAACAACCCGGATGATAATGTAGCTCACTTTGCCCACCTGGGTGGTATGGTCTTTGGCTTTATCCTGATCAAAATCTGGGGAGGTACGAGAAATAATTTTTATTGATAAGAATGTTTGGTCAATTAAAAAGGTACTATCAGGAATCAGGAATGCTCATGCGCATCATCGCACTCAATGTGCTGGTGTTTTTGGTCATTAACCTGGTGCTGATCTTCGGGAATCTTTCCGGTGCCGCCCTTCCTTTTTTCAGCTCAACCGCATCACGACTAGTGTACTGGATCAGTGCACCTTCTGCTTTCAGCGAATTTATCGTCCGCCCGTGGACCTGGTTCACCTACATGTTCGTTCACCAGGACTTCTGGCACATCCTGTCCAACATGCTCATCCTGTATTTTGTGGGAAGGGTATTCTGCGACATGCTTGGCGACCGGCGGTTTTTACCCACGTACATCTTTGGCGGCCTCGCCGGACTTGCAGTGTACGTAATCGCCTATAACATTGCCCCTAAATTTTACGATACCCATTCCATACTCTACGGCGCATCCGCTTCGGTGATGGCCATATTCCTGGCTACGGCCACCTATTTCCCTGATTACGAGGTCTATCTGTTCGGGATCTTCAGGGTAAAACTCAAGTGGCTCGCGGTGGTTTACGTGGTACTCGATTTCCTTGCACTGAAAGGACAGGATAACCTCGGCGGTCACCTGGCTCACCTTGGCGGCGCGGCTTACGGATTCTTCTATGCCCGGCAGCTTGCCAAAGGAAGCGACTGGAGCGAGTTCATGTACCGGCTTACCGGTTCGGTGAGCGGATTGTTCGCACCTGGCAAGAAGGTAAAAGTGGTTCACCGTTCAACTGTACCTTTAAAAGGACAGACCTCATCGCCCTCCAAGGCAGAAAAACAGCAAATCATAGATACCATCCTCGATAAGATCAGCCGTTCGGGATACGAGAGCCTGACCAAAGCGGAAAAGGATACATTGCTTAAAGCCGGCGAAGAGTAATGTTTTTCCTGAAATCGTTTAAAGGCCTGCTGGCAATTGTCTCCCTGCTGACAGGTGCATCGTTATTGATCGCACTGGCTTCCGTATACCTTGATCCCGCCAAACTGGTGATTCCTGCGTTATTCGGACTGGCTTTCCCGGTGATCTTCCTGGTGAACCTGATCCTGTTTGGCATATCGCTGATGCGTTCGCGGAAATGGGGGATCTTTCATGGCATATTACTGCTGCTCGGATTGGTCCAGATGGGCAATTTCTGCAATCTCTTTCCATCTTCAAGTCCCGAAACCGAGCATAAACTGAGGTTGATGACGTTCAACGTCAGGAATTTCAACCGCTACAACTGGATTGAAGACAGTACGATACAGGCGAAGATCGAGCGACTGATCGCTTACGAAGAAGCCGATGTGGTATGTTTCCAGGAATTTCACCTCCGCGGACGCGACGATCTGCGGTCGATCCGTGAGTTTGCCCGCCGGATCGGACTGAAGTACTACGTGTACAACGATCAGAAAGATATCCGCGACATCTCGGGCCTGGTTACCTTCAGCCGTTATCCGCTGCATACCGTTTACCGTGAGAATTTCAGGGATGAGATCTATGGCGGGAATGGTTTGCTCATTGCTGATTTCAGTGCAGGCAGCCGCAAAATCCGCGTGATCAACATGCACCTGGAAAGCATCCGCTTCGAGCGCCCGGATTATGATTATGCACAGGATCCGACCAATGAAAATTCGCAGTTCAAAACCGGCGGGATCCGTATCCTGCAGCGTTTTGTCCATGCTTACCGGCTGAGAGGGAAGCAGGCAAGACTGGTATCCAAATACGTAGAAGAATCAGAATACCCGGTGCTCGTTGCCGGAGATGCCAACGACACGCCCATTTCGTATTCATACCACACCATGTCGTCGCACCTGCGCGACAGTTTCGACAAAAGCGGAGTGGGTACCGGCAGTACGTATGCCGGCAGTCTGCCATCTTTCCGCATCGACTACGTGTTCCATTCGGAGCAATTTTGTACCGTGAGCCACAAGGTGCTCAAGGAAGAGAAGCTTTCTGATCATTATCCGATTTTGGCGGAGATTGGGTGGTAGAAGTCGCCCGCTGTGCTCGATTTAAAAAAGTGCCTTGCTGTGCTCATCAGTGGAGGTCCCTCGCTGCGCTCGGGATGACGGGGGGAGACC
>JAZKEZ010000008.1:0-4409 GCA_040386675.1 Bacteroidota bacterium
CTAAACTACTGTTCAGGTTGTTACGGAACGCTTTTCCGGTACCCACCCTTACCGTTGCAGAAAAAGTGGTATTCGGTTTTGATTTCACGTCCTGGAGGTGGTTCCAGTCGACAACGAAGTTTTTGTTTTCGGAGAAATCAATAAATTCCCGGTAGCTGGTTTTCTGAACGTTATAGGTAAGGTTGACACGCCCGGAGTATTTGTAGTTCGATTTGTACGCCGACTGAGCTTTTAACCCGAAACTTCCCTTGGAATAAATATCGCCGGTAAGTGCGAGATCGGCTTTTTTACCTAATGGCTGATAGTAACCCCCGTTGAGCAAGAAGAACCCGAGCGTCGGACTTTCACCGTAACTCGGGATCAGGATACCCGATGATTGCTTGTCGTTGTTGGGGAAATAGCCGAACGGGAACACCAGCGGGGTTGGGATCTTCCCAACCGAAAGATATCCCCAGCCGGTTACGATCTTATCGTGCGGTATTACCTTGATCCGCTGTACGTTGATCATCGTTTTGGCATTCTTGTCCTCACAAGGGCAGAAACTCCCGTCTTTAATGTACAACACATCGTTGGTGTCTTTCTTTACCTGTTTCCCGTAAAGGTGACCGTCGTTGTTCATCTTGGTGTACACCCCTTTGATCGATCCCTTCTTGCTTTTAAAATTGTAACGTATGGTATCACTTTCGTAAGTCTGGTCGTTGTCTTTGAACTCAGGCCGGCCATAATCCTGTTTGCCGGTGTCCTTAAGACTGGTGGAGTAGACCAGGTTATCGGTAAATCCATAAGAGATGTAGGCGCCTTTCAGCTGGATCGATTCGTAATTTACCTGTGCAGTATTGTACATCCGCACGGTTTTGCGGTCGAGATCGAAGCTGATGCTGTCTTTGGCAACATATTTGACATCACTCGATATCGCGTTGTCAGAAATGCGCACTCTTTTTTTAAGGGAATCGGCGACCAGTGAGTCGGCTTTTGCAGAGTCGGTGAGCAGACTGTCGCGAAGGGTTAAGGTACTGTCTTTAGCGGGTCGTACAGAAACAGAATCGCGCGAAGAAGCGCTCTGTGCAAGGACGCTGAATGGGAGCAGCAATCCGAGTACCAGAATTATTAACAGCCTGCGGACGAAAAAATCCGATATATAGCTCGTACTGCTCAATAGATTCAACCTAACTTTGGTCAACTTTTAGGGCGCCAAATCTACATAAATTGTGCCGTTAATGAAAACACCCGTGATTAAAGGAATCCCACTAAATTTATCGTTACTCTCATTCATTTTTTTCTTCGGTTTTTCCGAAACAATCCTTGCGCAGGAAGGGATTCGGACAATTGTGATCGACGCCGGTCACGGTGGTCACGATGCCGGTAACCTTGGAACGGGACGCTACAAAAAAACTGAAAAAGACGTTGCACTCGAAGTTGCACTCAAAGTTGGCGAGTACATTAAAGAAGCATTTCCGGAGATAAAGATCATTTATACCCGTAAAGACGACCGTTTTATCCAGCTGGGCGAACGCGCCAATATCGCCAACCGCAATCACGCAGACCTCTTCATCTCTATACATTGTAATGCGGCCAAGGCAGTTCAGGCGGCAGGTACCGAGACATGGGTGATGGGATTGCACGTGAGCAAGGCCAACCTCGATGTGGCGATGCGCGAAAACTCGGTGATCCTTCTTGAAGATAACTACCAGAACACCTACGCAGATTTTAATCCGCGCGACCCGGACAGCTACATTGCCATGTCGCTGATGCAAAGCGCTTATCTTGAGCAGAGTTTGTCGCTGGCTTCTAAAGTACAGGAAGACTTTACCAAAAAAGTGGGCCGGCACAACCGGGGAATCAAGCAGGCCGGTTTCCTGGTGTTGTACAAAACCGCTATGCCTGCCATCCTGATCGAACTCGGTTTCCTGACCAATGCCGCAGAAGAAGACTATCTACAATCGTCAGAAGGAAAAGTATATATGGCCTCAAGTATTTTCAGGGCGTTCCGTACCTATAAGGAAGCTACCGAAAGCATTTACGGTAAATCTGCTGAAAAGCCAGAGAAAGAAAAAGAGCCGGAGAAGCCAATTGGTAAGATGCCGCCCAGAACCCAGGAAAAGGAAGTAATTTCGGAATCGAAAGGTGAGGAGGATAAAAAAGAATCAATAAAAATAGCTCACCAAGATGTTGAAAAACAAGTGGTTGAGAAGCTTACGCCAAAGAGTGACAATTCCAATTCATCAAAGTCAGAAATCCTGTTCAAGGTACAATTCTTAACTTCCCCGCAGAAAATTGCCGGCGGTTCGCCAAGGTTCAAAGGTTTGGACCAGGTAGAGCCGGGTAAAAGCAACGGTAGTTATAAGTATACCACCGGGAAATTTGAGAATTACAAGGACGCCAAGGTAAAACTGGAAGAAGTGAAAGCAAAGTTTCCTTCCGCCTTTATAGTGGCTTTTAAAGACAACGAACCCATTGCAGTTCAGGAGGCTATAAAACAGGCTTCCAGGTAATACTTATGAAAATAAGAAAAGAAGTAACGATAGGTATAATCATGGTCGCCGGCCTTGTAGTACTGCTTTTTGGGCTTAACTACCTGAAAGGCACCAGCCTGATCAGCGCCAGGAGAGACTATTACGCCATTTATCCCAAGGTCGACGGACTGAAAGAAACCAATCCGATCAATGTTAACGGCTTCAAGGTAGGTTCTGTGAGCCGCATCGAGCTGATTCCCGACAATTCGGGAAGACTGAAGATCACCTTATCTTTCAGCGAACGGAATCTTAAGATCACCCGCGGTTCGATTGCACGTATCGTAAGTTCGGATCTTCTTGGTTCGAAGGCGGTTGAATTTGTCCCCGGCCTCGGTTCCGAAGAACTGGAAGAAGGATCGGAGATCACCTCAGAGATCCAGCAGTCGCTCACCGAAGTGATCAGCGAACAGATCGATCCGATGAAGGCCAAGTTCATCAAACTGATGGGAAGCGTGGATTCGGTGCTTACCGGAATACAGGGCGTATTGAACGACAAGACCGTTGGCGATATTAACCAGAGCTTCGGTGATATTCACAGTACACTTCAATCCCTGCGTCACGCTACCGCAGAACTCGACGACCTGATCACCAACCAGAAAGGGAACCTGAATTCAACGATCACCAACCTCAATACCATCACCGGAAGCCTTTCTACCACCAGCAAATCACTGGGGAATATCGTGGTGAATATGGACAGCATTACCTACGGGATCCGCAGGGCCAATATCGAAGCGACTTTAAATAAGGCGCGTTCGGCGGTTGAGGAAACCAACGAGATCATTGCCAAAGTAAACCGTGGTGAGGGTTCGATGGGTAAACTGGTGAACTCCGATTCGCTGCACAACCAGTTGGTAAGCACTACCAAAGAGCTGGAGACCCTGTTCGAAGACATCAAGCAACATCCGAAAAGGTACGTGAACTTCTCTGTTTTCGGAGGACGCGAAAAAGGCGTGAAGCTTACCAAGGAGGAAGAAAAGAACCTGAAAGAACTGCTTAATAACAGTAAGAAATGATAGCAAGTATTGTATTTGTACTTTTTTTCGCTGCCGCTGTATTCCTGTTTTCAAGGAATGCCGCCAAGATCAGCAGGAACATTAAGCTGGGCCGGAAGGAAGACCGTACCGATCGTCCCGCCGAGCGACTGGCGATTATGGCCCGTGTGGCGCTGGGGCAGAGCAAAATGGTGGTGAGACCGGTTGCCGGTATCCTGCACATCTTTGTGTACGTAGGATTTGTGATCATCAACCTCGAGGTAATGGAGATCATTATCGACGGGATACTGAATACCCACCGTATTTTCAGCGGTTACCTTGGAAGTCTGTACAATTTCCTGATCGGTTCGTTTGAATGGCTTGCACTTGCTGTATTCGTGGCCTGTGCCATTTTCCTGGTACGTCGTAACGTGATCAAGCTGGCAAGGTTCCGTAAACCCGAACTAAAAGGTTTTCCTGCAACCGACGCTAACCTGATCCTAACTACCGAGATACTTCTGATGGGTGCATTCCTTTCTATGAATGCTGCCGACCTGGTATTGCAGGGACGTGGAGTTGAGCACTATGTACAGGCCGGATCATTCCCGGTTTCGTCGTTGCTTGCGCCAATATTCGAAGGATTCTCTACCGAAGGACTGGTGATCTACGAGCGCAGCGCCTGGTGGTTCCACATTATCGGGATCCTGGCGTTCCTGAATTACCTGCCGTATTCCAAGCACCTTCACATCATCCTTGCCTTCCCAAATACTTACTTCAGCAACCTGAAGCCTAAGGGACAGTTTACCAACGATCACAACGTGATGAAAGAGGTAAAACTGATGATGGATCCGAATGCAGATCCTTATGCAGCACCGACAGAACCTGCCGAACCGGTTACCTTCGGGGCCAAAGACGTAACCGACCT
>JAZKEZ010000008.1:4419-19758 GCA_040386675.1 Bacteroidota bacterium
GTCCGGCCAACATCACCGGAAAGAAATTATCGCCGAGAAAGATCATGATGGATACCCGTGATCGTCTTGAGGAAGTCGGGAAAAACATTGATCAGCACGGAAATGAATACAAGGACGGCAAGCACCTGCTTGGCGACTACATTACCGAAGAAGAACTGTGGGCCTGTACCAGCTGCAACGGCTGCGTGGATGCCTGTCCCGTGAACATCGATCCGCTGGCGATCATCATGGACCTTCGCCGTAACCTGGTGATGGAAGAGAGCAAGGCGCCTTCATCACTCCTTACCATGTTCTCGAACGTAGAAAACAACTCCGCGCCATGGCAGTTTGCCCAGTCTGACCGCCTGAACTGGAGAGACGAAAACTAACCACCACCTTTAAGTTATAATAGTATGGAAGTACAAGTGCCAACAATGGCCGAAATGATGGCCAACGGGGAAACACCCGAGATCCTTTTCTGGGTGGGATGTGCAGGAAGTTTTGATGACCGTGCGAAAAAGGTGACCAAGGCAGTAGTCAAAATATTGAATAAAGCCGGGATCCGTTTTGCTGTTCTCGGAACAGAAGAAGGCTGTACCGGCGATCCGGCCAAGCGCGCAGGAAACGAATTTTTGTTTCAGATGCAGGCCATGCAGAACATTATGGTGCTCAACGGGTACGAGGTAAAACGCATCGTGACCGCTTGTCCGCACTGTTTCAATACCCTTAAGAATGAGTACCCGGAGCTTGGCGGTAACTACGAAGTGGTGCATCATACCCAGCTGATCCAGGAACTGATCAACACCGGGAAACTGAAGCTGGAAGGCGGCGGAGAATTCAAGGGCAAGAAGATCACGTATCACGACAGTTGCTACCTGGGCCGTGCAAACGACGTTTACGAGGCACCGAGAGCGGTACTGGAAAAGCTGGATGCCGAACTGGTGGAAATGAAGCGCTGCAAGACCAAGGGACTTTGCTGCGGAGCCGGTGGTGCCCAGATGTTCAAGGAAGCCGAGCCGGGAACTAAGGAAGTAAACGTTGAGCGTACCGAAGATGTGCTGGAAACCAATGCAACCATCGTTGCTGTGGCCTGTCCGTTTTGCAGTACCATGATGACCGACGGCGTGAAGCACTTCGAAAAGGAAAAGGAAATAAAGGTTTACGATGTGGCAGAACTTATCGCTTCTGCTTCCGACCTCTGAAAAAGCTGCTTACCTTTGCTCCATGAGCACAACATTTCTAAACGATTTTTCAGATAATACAAAGGTCTGGGTGTATCAGTCTCCCAGGCCTTTTTCTGTTCAGGAGCTGGCCTGGATCAACGAAGAAGCCGCGCGCTTTACCTCCGGGTGGAATGCCCACGGAGCCAAAATGAAATCTTCCATCCAGGTGCTGCACGACCGTTTCCTGGTCATTGCATCCGACCAGGATTTTGCTGCAAACAGCGGTTGTTCAATCGATTCGATGGTTGGATTTGTGAGAGCGGTTCAGACCAATACCGGACTAAACCTCATGGATCGTATGCTGGTGTACTATGAGAAAGACGGTGAGGTTCACCCGTTTCATTTCCAGGAAACCGGCAAACTGGTACAGGAAGGCGTACTTACTGAAGATACCATCGTATTCAACCCATTGGTAGATTCCAAACCAACGTTTGAGAAGACCTGGCGCGCACCGCTGAAATCGAGCTGGCTCGCGCGTTTTGCCTCATAACCGTTGATCGGTTAACAGGTTTTAACGAGTTAGTACTTACAACATATGTAGATACATATATCTTTGTCCCAAGAAAATAAACCCAACAAACAAATCAAAATGAAAAACTTTCTATTCACAGCACTTGCAGTAGTTGCCGTTTCAGTATCGGCTGTAGCAGGTGGAAAAGAAAAAGCAGCAAACACTACTTACAAAGTTGATGCAGGCGCAAGCAAGATCAAATGGGTAGGTAAAAAAGTTACCGGTGAGCACGCAGGATACGTGAGCTTCAAATCGGGTACTGTTTCTTACGACGGTAAAAACGTTACCGTAGGAAATGCAGTGGTAGACATGAACAGCATTACCTGCAGCGATCTTGAAGCCGCAAAAGGTGGTGATAAACTGGTTGGTCACCTGAAAAACGCGGATTTCTTTGATGTTGAGCAGCACCCGACTGCAGAGTTTAAACTTACTTCTGTTGTTCCTGCAAAGGATGGAGATAACACTCACAAAGTAAAAGGAACCCT
Organism: Bacteroidota bacterium; assembly: GCA_040386675.1. GTDB lineage: Bacteria > Bacteroidota > Bacteroidia > Flavobacteriales_D > Luteibaculaceae > DASUEB01. The sequence goes on from JAZKEZ010000008.1 coordinate 6,618, forward strand.
TACTATTAAAGGAGTAACCAACGCAGTAGAATTTCCTGCACGTATCGAAGTAAAAGACAAAACTCTTGTACTTAGAGCTGACGTTACTTTCGACAGAACCAAATATGGTATCAAATACGGTTCAGCTTCTGTGATGGAAGGTCTTGGAGATAAAGCGATCTATGATGATGTGTTGTTCAGCCTTGCATTGGTTGCACGCACAAACTGATCAGAAATAACTATATAATGGAAAAAGCCCGGGAGACCGGGCTTTTTTTATTTCAGTTTATTGATGAATTCCAAATTTCAAATTTCAGGATTACTCCGTATGGTTGGGTAATTTGGAATTTGAAACCTGGAATTTGAAATTAATTGAACTCTCTCATCGTCTTCCCGATGATCTCCACGCATTCCATCAATTCTTCTTTGGTAATACAGAGTGGGGGAGCAAAGCGGATGATGTTTCCGTGAGTAGGTTTGGCCAGCAGTCCGTTTTCAGCGAGTTTAAGACACATGTTCCATGCGGTTTCGCTGTCTTCGCTGTCGTTTACCACGATGGCGTTGAGCAGTCCTTTTCCGCGAACCAGGTGAAGGATCGACAATTCGTCTACCAGCTTCTGAACTTCTTTGCGGAACAATTCGCCAAGTGCTTCTGCATTTTCAGCCATTTTCTCATCGCGAAGTACCTCAAGCGCGGCAATGGCCACTTTACAGGCCAGCGGATTTCCACCGTAGGTAGAACCGTGTTCGCCGGGTTTTATGGTCAGCATGATCTCGTGTGAGGCCAGTACAGCAGACACCGGAAGTACACCGCCGGAAAGAGCTTTTCCAAGGATCACAACATCAGGCTTTACACTTTCGTGGTCGCAGGCCAGCAATTTACCGGTACGTGCAAGTCCGGTCTGTACCTCATCGGCGATCATCAGTACGTTGTATTTGGTACACAGTTCGCGCACCTGCGTCAGGTAACCGGCATAAGGAACGACCACACCGGCTTCTCCCTGGATGGGTTCGAACATGAATCCGGCAACGTTCGGGTCGCTCAGGGCTTTTTCGAGTGCTGCAGCATCTGCATAAGGAATGATGTCAAATCCCGGCATAAAGGGTCCGAAGCCTTTGAAACTGCTTGGATCGGTAGACGAAGAGATGGCGCTCATAGTGCGTCCCCAGAAGTTTCCTTCCACGAACACGATGCGTGCCTGGTTTTCTGGAATGCCTTTTACCTTATATCCCCAGCGACGGGCCAGTTTAACAGCGGTTTCTCCACCTTCAACACCTGTATTCATAGGCAATACGCGGTCATACCCGAAGTATTCGGTGATGAACTTTTCGTATTCGCCTAATATGTTGTTGTAAAATGCCCGTGAAGTGAGGGTAAGTTTTTGTGCCTGTTCGGTAAGCGCTGAAAGGATCGTCGGGTGACAATGTCCCTGGTTTACAGCAGAATAGGCTGAAAGAAAGTCGAAGTAACGTTTGCCTTCTACATCCCACACGTGTACTCCTTTGCCTTTTTCAAGAACAACCGGTAACGGGTGGTAATTATGTGCGCCATATTTATCTTCCAGTTCGATTGCCCTGCCGGCGAGGGAAGTAGTGTGTGATGTAGTCATGTCGTGAAATTTAAGGGCTAAAGTTAATGAATGTTTCAAATTTCAAATTTCAAATTCCAGATTTCAAATTTCAAGTTCCGGGTGCTCAATTAAAACTCTTTCTTAACCGCAGAGTCTCAGAGGTCAACGCAGAGAGCTCCGAGCTGTTCTCCAAGTCCTCCGTGAAAAACTCTGTGCCTCTGCGGTTAATCCCAAAAACAAAAGCCGCTCCTTTCGAAGCGGCTTTCTAACAAAAACATAAAACAAAACAAGCTTTACTTGTTCAAATAACCGGTCTCAGCACCGGTACCTGCGGTCACTACGTGAGCCTTCAGGATGTCGTTGATCTCTTTTTCAATGGCCGCCTGCTCCATAGTTGCGCTTCTTTCAGCAAGGTCGAAGAAACGTTCGAACATAAGCTGGCCGCCGGCCATCATTTTCAAAGTCATGTCGGTACCTTCAGCTTCTTTGCGGTCCCAGGCCTTGCGTACCAGTGCCCAGTATTTCTGGCTCTTGTCCCATTCTTTGCGAGCAAGTTCGCACTTGGAGTTATCAATTTTGGTGTAGCTGTTGTAACCGGTCTCTACGGCGATCAGCTTGTCTTTTCCGTCCTGGCGCAACACTTTCTGGTTGTCCTGGCGGTGCATCCATCCGTATGAAGTGATCTCGTGGCGGTTACCGCGCACCAGTACATTGTAGTCGGTTCTTTTGGCAGTAGATACTTCACGGCGCGGAAGTGGCGAAGAAGCCTCAGACTCCCAGAAGTGCTTGCCATCTGCGTGGATCCACGTACCGGTACCGGTGTAACGGGGACTGTCGTCTACCTGGTAAACGCGCTGGGTCCACTGACCTTTTACATCTTTCGCTTTCCACTGGTTGAAGGTCCAGTGATAGCTTTTGTCAAAAAGATGGGCGCTGGTGTTTTCGTACAACCAGTCCTGGCGCCAGTGCTTAACCACACCGGTATCTACCACAAGAAGGTGTTGAAGTACCACTTTTTTATCGGTGTTCTCAACCGGGGTTACCCATTCTACGGCCCAGGTATAATCGCGGTCGTGGAATTTGTAAGCAGTATCCGGTGAGTAAACTTCTGCATAACGGAATTCAACCTTGTAGCATCCGCACATGGCCATGATGGCGTCGCGGTCGGCCTTGATCTTGTCGGCAGGAGATTGTGCTGAAACCGCAAGCATCGAAACCGCTGCGAAGGCACTTAGCGCAAATTTTTTCATTGGTGATGGAGAATTTATTGGGTTACTGAACAATTAGTTTTTGAGTTTTTCCGGCGAGGTGAACCAGGTAAAGTCCGGGGTTAAGCTGGCTAGTTGCAATGGCTGCATCTCCGCTGTTGTCGAGCACCGCGGTGCTTACGATCTTACCTTGGATATCGGTTACCTGGTACGTTTGTCCGGCAAAGACAGCAGGATAGCTGATGTGCGTGGTTCCATTTGCAGAAGGGTTTGGGTAAACCGAAAATGCATTGGCGATGCCGCTTACCGGGTTAATGCCGGTGGTTGCGTTTTGTACGTCAAGATCGGTACCGATGAATGGATTGAAGTAGTATTCGAAGGTATAATACCTGGATGGATCGGTTGGGGCAGGCGCAGCAGGAGCACCCAGGTAGTAGCTTTTCACCGCCAGCTTAGCGTAATGACCCAAGCCGTCTTTTACTACAATGGTGCGGTCTGCGTAGGCATTGATCGTGTGTGTATCTGAATTGTACAGGTACCAGCCGTTGCCAGAACCTGAAGGAACTGCTGCCGATCCCGTGGCGTATCCGCCTGCAGGTGCTTCAGTAATGCTGTTAAATGTGCCTGAGGCGATCATTGCTTCTGTGGTTCCCGGACCGCTTACGCCGCTGTTGGCGTAGATGTTGGTCGATGCGAATGACAGGTTCCATTTCGAACTACTGCTGTCGGTAGTTAGAACCGTATCGGCAGATGCAAGGTCAAACATCTGGCGGTTGGCGTAACCTGAGAACAAGTTGCTAACGCGGGTGTATTTCTGGCTCACATCGGTGCCTTCGGTAACCTGGCAGCGAATGCTGTAAACACTTGCGGTTTTGGTAGGATCCTGATCCTGGTAATAATCAAGGATCTGAACCAGTGCATAACGGTTACCGAACTTTACGGCAAATGAGCGGCTTTCGTCAGCAGTGATCTGGTGCGTTGCAGGGTTGTAGTTGTACCAGCCGTTTCCGCTCCCGGTCGGGATAATGGTGGCAGCAGTGTTTTCGGTCTTGTACCCGGTGGCAGGCAAGCTTTTGGTCGACATGAAATCGGTCGGAAGCATTTGCCCGGTTACTGTTCCCGGACCCGCATTCCCACTGTTAAAGATCACCTTGGTCTTGTTGAAGGCCATGTGCCATTTTTCGGTTGCTGAATCGGCAACGGCTACCTGTTTGCCGGTTTCAAGGTTCAGGAACGCGTAGTTCGCTGTACCTGCAGGAATGTTGTAAATGGTTTTCGGACCGCTTACGGTGTGCGTCTGAGCCTGCGCAAAAAACTGGATCATTCCCAGTGCGGCGATAAAGTATAATTTTCTCATTTAGAGGTAGGTGTAAGGTATTATTTAAAGCTCGTAGTTCCGTTGCCCTGGTATACGTAACGGAAGGTGTAGGTGCGTGACTCCATTTCTGCGGTTGGTTGTGCCGGCGCTCCTTTGTAGTAGCTGAGGATTTCCATTTTGCAGTACTTGTTGTCGGAAGTTTTGAAGAGAAGCAGTCTGCCCGGCGTTGGACTAATCACGTGTGTATCGCTGTTGTAGCTGTACCACCCGTTTCCGGAACCTGTAGGAACGGCCCTGGAGATTCCGGTTCCATCCGCCTTAAAGCCAGTTGTGGTAGCCTCGTTGTAGTTGTCGTAAATACCGGTAATTACCTGGCCCTGAGTATTTCCCGGACCGCTTACTCCGCTGTTCACAATGATGGTAGTGCTCAAAAAGCCGATGTGCCAGTTATCGCTGGCTGAATCTGAATTCGGGACTACTTTCCCGGTTTCCAGATTAAACAGGGTATACCTGCCGTTGGCACTGTCGATGGAAAGATCGCTGATCTTCTTCTCGAGTGCTGAGACCTGCGCCGGCTGGTCGAAAGGGTTTTCTTCTTTTTTACACGAAGCAAGGATCAGCAGAGAGGCTGCAACCATTAAAAGTGATCTCATATCTGTGGTTAATTAAATTTCCAGAATACCGCAAGGTGCATCAGACGGCCGGGTAGTGCGGGCAGGTACGCCGGGTCTTTGTAGTTGGTAAGGTTTTCTATGCCGTACTGCACAGAAAAGTTCCTGATGGCTTTGTTGAACGTGAGGTTCCACATGGAATACCCACTCACATAATTATCGGTGATGTCGAGTATCAGGTTACCGTTTGCGTCAGAGAAACCGAACTTACTCCGGTAGATCCAGCGGAGTGAGGTCTCGAGCTTCAGTTTCTTCCAGTTGTGGGTAAGTTTGATGTTCCCGGAGTGCGGAGAGCGGTTGTACAGCCCCTTGTAGTGGGCGCGTTTCATCACCACAACGCTGTTGCTGTTCGGGTCTTTCAGGAATATTTCTCCTTTGCGGATGCTTTCAAGTACACCAAGGTCGTAACCTTCCAGGTACTGGTAACCGGCGTTTACCTGCAGGTTTTCGCTGATCTTCGATTTGAGGTTCACTTCAACACCCTGGGTGGTAACGCGGTTAAGGTTTACGTAGCTGTATACAAACTGCTGGTTCACCTTTACCGCTATGGGCATGGTTTCGATCAGGTTGTGGATCAGGTTCTTGAAAACGTTTACCGACAGTTCCACTTTTTTAGTGAGGTCGGCAGTGAACCCTATGTTTATGGAACGCGAGACCTCGGCGTGTAGCTCGTTGATCTGGTAATAGCCATTCAGCAAAGCGCTGGAATTTTCTATTATTCCGCGGTTAAGGAGATCCTGAACATTGGCGATCACGTTGCGGGTGCCAAATACGCTGTAACCTACGGACGGATTACTGAAATCGAGGTACAGCTGCCTGAAATCGGGTGCCTTGAAACCGCTTCCGAATGAGGCTTTCAGGCGTAACCATTTGGTGGTTTTGTGCAGTACCGAGAGCTTCGGGGAAAACTGGTCACCGAATGCACTGTGATTGTCGTAACGCAGTCCGGCTACGATGTTCAGCTTTTGTGCCGGACGCCAGTCGTCCTGAACAAAAGCGTAGGCTGTATTAAAGTACGGTTTGCCTGAATAGCGATCGGAGTTCAGGTTTTCGTAGGTTACACCAACACCAGAGATCAGCAGGTGTTTGGTGTTGAGTGCTTTTTCGGCGGTACTTTCCACGCGGTGAAAACCCTGCAGGAAATTGTTTCCGTCGTCGGTGCCGCCTTCACTTACGGTGTGCGTAACCGCCTTGTACATCGAATTGTAATACTTGTTCTTCAGGTTCCAGCCGTTGATGGTGGTTTTCTCAGCAGTGGCGGTAAAGTTCCCGTCGAGAATGGTCCCGCTCTGGTTGTAAGTGCCGGTAGAACTGTATAAATAGGATGGTTTCTGGTCTTCTGAGAACACCCGCAGACTTACGCGGCCTTCCCAACCCGCGGCTACCGGGAAGAACAGGCGCAGATTGCCGGTATAGTTGGTATAGGGCGCTATGGTTACTCCCGGCGTGTTTGGTGACAGATCGTAACCGCTGGTGGAGTAGCGGTTTACAAAGCCGTACCAGCTTACCTTACCGATCTTTGCAGAAGCATCTCCGCCCAAATCCATCGTGTTGAAACTGCCGTAGCGGAAATTGGCACCGGCGGTAAGTTGTTCTGACGGCGGATAGGTGATGATATTCAGTACGCCGCCCATGGCTTCGCTTCCGTACAGGCATGAACTTCCGCCTTTTAAGATCTCAATCCGTTTTACGTTGCGCAGACTGATCCGGCTAAGGTCGAGGGTTCCTGCGTTGCGGCCCAGCAATGGTTCTCCGTCGATGAGTACCATGGTGTAAGCCGGATCGAATCCCTGGATCTGAACGCCTGTACCGTGATTGCTCACCAGGGTCAGTCCGGTTTGCTCGGCAAGGATCTCATTCAGGCGGGTAAGTCCCGAAAGCTGGATCTGCTTGCCGTCTATGAGTGCCATCGGAACCGCAATGTCTTTCTCGCTTTTGGCGGTACGGGTAGCAGTAACCACCACTTCTTCAACCTCTTTCGTTTTCAGCGACGAAGTGTCTGATTGTGCGGCGAGTTGCCGGACAGAAAATAGAAGGAGTAAAGTGAAGAGGCGCGTCATCGATATTTAGATTGATTCTAAATTTTCAGCAAAAGAAACCTATATCCGCTTAGCGGGGAATACCATGAATAGGGTATTTTCATTGATGCGTGTGATTGGCCGCATACTGTTATCTTTGCGGCCTGATGAGTAGAAAAAAGAAATCATTGCCTGTACTCGAGAACGTGGAGATCATCGATGCAGGAGCTGAAGGAAAAACCATTGCCCGGGTAAACGACATGGTATTGTTTGTGACCAATGCGGTTCCGGGAGACATTGCCGACATCCAGCTTACCCGCAAGAAATCTACCTTTATGGAAGGTTTCCCGGTAAAACTGCACAAGGCTTCAGAGAAAAGAGCAGAACCGTTTTGTCCGTATTTCGGTGTATGCGGCGGCTGCAAGTGGCAGAATGTGGGATATGAACATCAGCTGTTCTACAAGCAAAAGCAGGTAAAAGACAACCTGGAGCGTATCGGTCACCTGGAATTCCCGGAAATGGAAAGCATACTGGGCGCACCTGAAACCACCTATTACCGGAACAAACTCGAATTTACCTTCAGCGACCGCAAATGGCTCACTGAGTTACAGGTTGGTAATGACGGCGAACTCGACATGCGCGGCATCGGGTTCCACATTCCCGGCAGGTTCGATAAGATCATTGATATAGATCATTGTTACTTACAGGCCGAGCCGAGCAACAGCATCCGCAATGCTGTAAAAGCATTTACCATAGAAAAAGGGTACGACTTCCAGAACCTGAAGTTCCACAAGGGACTGATGCGCAATTTGCTCATCCGGACCTCATCAACCGGCGAGGTGATGGTAGTGGTGATATTTGGACGGAACGAGGAAGAACCCCGTACCGAACTCCTTGAATTCCTGAAGAATGAATTCCCGCAGATAACATCACTGATGTATGTGGTCAATGAAAAACTGAACGACAGCATGGCCGACCAGGACGTGATCCTGTACTCAGGCCGCGACCATATCTTCGAAGAAATGGAAGGACTGAAGTTTAAGATCGGTCCGAAATCATTTTACCAGACCAACAGCGAGCAGGCCTACAACCTCTACAAAATCACCCGGGATTATGCCGGACTTACCGGCGATGAGGTGGTGTATGACTTGTATACGGGTACCGGAACTATCGCCAATTTCGTAGCTAAGCAAGCGAAGAAAGTAGTAGGAGTGGAGTATGTTCCCGAAGCGATCGAAGATGCCCACGTGAACTCAAGTATCAACGCAATAGAAAATACGGTTTTCTTTGCCGGCGATATGAAGGATGTGTTGAACGATGCATTTATCGAAACGCACGGCCGTCCGGATGTGATCATTACCGATCCACCGAGAATGGGTATGCACGCCGATGTGGTAGCCACCATATTACGGGCCAGGCCTCAGAAAGTGGTGTACGTTAGCTGTAATCCGGCTACACAGGCGAGGGACTTACAGTTAATGGACCACCAGTACAAGATCACCAGGGTTCGTCCCGTTGATATGTTCCCGCATACCCATCATGTCGAAAACGTTGTATTATTGGAATTAAGATGAAATTCAACACACTACTGATCACCGGGATCACCGCAACCCTTATGATTGCCGCGGCCTGCGGAGATGGCGGAAAACAATCGGCCCTTTCTGACGAGGATAAGCTGGCCGACAGCGTTCAGATCGCATTGAACGAACTGAATGGAAAGATCGAAGCAGCACCCAATGATGCTGCCCTGCGCATCGAGCGTTCCAAACTGCTGCAAACCGGAGGCTTCTTTGCAGATGCCTACGCCGATGCAGAAAAAGCAGTAAGTATAGACAGTCTGCAGCCGGCATACTGGCTCGAGGTGGGTAAAACTGCATTCGCGGTTGAGCATTACCTGAGAAGTGAGGGCGCTTACCTCACCTGTATCGCCATCGACGCGAAAAATACCGATTGCATGGTAAAACTGTCGGAGTTCTATCTCATCCGCAGAAAATACCAGGAAGCGATGGATTTTGCGAATAAAAGCCTGGAAGTAAAGCCCGATCTTGCCCGTCCGTATTTTGTAAAAGGATGGATCTACATGGAAACCGGCGACACGGCCAAATCATCGACCTCGTACCAGACTGCGGTAGAGCTGGATCCTAACTTCTACGATGCATACATCCAGCTGGGAAGCCTGGCCAGCCGCTCATCGAAAGACGTGGCGCTGGATTATTTCAACTCAGCGATTGATATCCGTCCACAGAGTATGGAGGCCCTATATTTTAAGGCCATGTTCCTTCAGAACCGCAAACGCTACGACGAAGCCCGCCAGGTGTATGCAGATATGCTGGTGGTGGATAGCAACAACGCAAATGCTTATTACAACTTAGGATACATCCAGTTGGATGAGAACAAGCCCGATAGCGCAATACTCTCGTTTACCAAGGCGATCAGCAAGAACAGTAGGTATGCCGAGGCGTATTACAACCGTGGTTATGCTTACGAACTGACGGGTAAAAAGTCGCAGGCGGCGAATGATTATAAGTTGAGTTTGAGCTTCAATTCGAAGTTCGAGTTGGCGCAGGAGGGGTTGGCGAGGGTGCAGTAGTAGGTCTCTCGCTGCGCTCGAGATGACGGTTTTTGTAAGATGATCATTTGTAAGATGGTCAATAGGTTAAATTACTTGGCTTCCGAATTTTGCATCGCCCACCTCAGCAATGCGTTCTTTTCCTTCGGGAGATTCAGTTTTTCAATGATCCTGCTGCGGTGTTTTTCTACCGTTTTTTCTGAGATAAAAAGCAAATGGGCAATCTGTTTGCTCGATTTCTGGTCGCGGATCAGTTCAACGATCTTGTTTTCTACGATGGTGAGGCCGGTGGTTTTGCTTTGGTGATAACCGGTATGCTGGTTCACCAGGTTGCTGGTTACCCAGTGCTCGTTTCTTAGTACGGCCTCGATGCAGGGCTGTAGCTCAATGTTGGCTTCTTCCTTCAATACATACCCGCAAACGCCGAGTTCTTTGGCCTTCACGTAAATGTCGAATTCGTTGTGCATGGTGAGCAGGATGACGCGTGTGCGCGATTTCTTCTGGTGAAGGGTTTCCAGCAGGTCGAGACCGTCCATGCCGGGCATGTTGATGTCGATCAGTGCTACATCAGGATGGTGCAGCTGGATGGCATTGAGTGCCGAAATGCCATGGCTGCACGAGGCTTTCACCTCGTAACCCATGCTCTGGACAAATTGTACCGTGCCGCCCAGGGTGAGCGGATGGTCATCGGCAACGACAACAGAAATCATATGAAATGCGCTATTTTATAGGGATGGTAACAATAAGGTGTGTTCCTGAATCGGCTGATTTGAACTGTACGGTGCCGCTTAACGATTCGCCACGCTGGTAAATGCTTTGCAGTCCGAACGAGCGGCCTTCGGAAAGTTTGGACTGGATATCGAATCCTTTGCCGTTGTCCTGTACTTCGAGCACGAGGTTTTCTCCGTCCTGGTGCAAGCCTACGCGGATGGCAATGGCATCAGAATATTTCACAGAGTTCCCGAGGGCTTCCTGGGCAATGCGGTACAGCTGCAGTTCCCGGTCGGAATGCGTGGAAGCATTGTAATTCATCTCGGTGGTGATCACAATGCCGGTATTTTCCTGCATTCGCCAGGCGAGTTGTTCCAGACTGGTTTTTAGTCCGAGTTTATCGAACATAACGGGGTGCAGGTTCCGGCTGATGAGACGGATCTCCTGGATGATGTTGTTCACCACCTGCTGCACTTCGGGTTCTTTCACCTTCATTTTTACGGCAAGCAGTTCGTGGCTCACCCCGTCGTGCAGGTCGGAGGCAATGCGTTTGCGCTCAATCTCGATGTTGTTGAGCAGTTCGCCGGTAAAGCGGTCTTTCAGTCTCCTGTATCGCTTTGATTTCCGGTATCTTATCCAGGAGTAGGCGAGTCCGATGAGGAACACCACGCAGACCACCAGTGCACTGATCAGGTAATTGAGGTTCGATTGTGCCTCCAGGGTTTTGCGGGCCAGCTGCTGTTTCTCGATCTCGCGTTCGGTCTGGTATTCTTTCTCAAGGTCGGTAAGCGCTGAAAGGTGTGCAGCCTGGTCGATCGCGTCTTTTACGGAATCGTGTTTGTGACTGTATTCGTAGGCCTTTTCATAGTAACCGTTCTTTGCATAATGTATAGCGGCCTCGTCCAGGATATACATGATGTATTTTTCTACCCCGCATTTTTTAGAGATGTCGAGTCCTTTGCGAATGCTTTCTTCCGCTTGCTTCACCTTGCCCATGGCGAGGTAAAGGGCGAGTTTTTTCCAGTAAATGATCGGGGTATCGCAATGGTTGCCGCTTTCCATCAGCGCCAGGGCTTCAGTGTACAGCGAATCGGCGGTGTTGTAGTCTTTGTTCAGGAACAGCAGGTAGGCTTCCTGCTGATAAATGAGTGCCTTGGAATAGTTGCTCAGGTGTATGAAGTTGTTCTTCCGGATCACCCGCATTACCGAATCTGCCTGTGCGTACCGGTGAATGTCGAAGTACATCAGCGCCAGGTTCAGGTGGATATCAGCCAGGAACTTTGCTTTATTGGAGGTTTTATCGGAGGCTTCGAGGGCCAGTTTCAGGTTGCGCTCAACCGATACGTAATCTACCAGCCATTTGTACACGTTTGCTTTAAAAATGTATAAGTAAACGCGATCCTCGGCAGTAACGGTATCGGAAGCCAGCGCCTGGTTGTACATGGCGATCGACTTGTTGAATTTCCCATCCTTATTATACTCATACGCCCGGTCGCTCAGGGTATCGAGCCACGGTTTCTGGGCCATTACCGCAACACAGCACCACACCGTGAATAGGGTCAGTGTGGTCTTTTTAAGTATACTGTGTGGTAGTGTGATCATTCTGATGTTGCAAATGTCCTGTCAAAAAGGATACAACGCGCAGGAAGGGAGAAAAATAGGGTTAACCCCCATGGGAAGTAAGAAGTAAGAGTTAAGAAGTAAGAGGTTTGGTGTGTGCTTAGTCGGAGGTTGTCATCTCGGGCGTAGCGAGGGGTAAGTGGTAAGTGGTAAGGGGTTTGGTGTATGCTTGGTCGGAGTTCGTCATCTCGAGCGCAGCGAGAGAGCCCCTCAACGAGCGCAGCGAGAACTAACAGTTAATAGGTAAACGGTCAGATGCTTGGTCGAAGGCACGTCATCTCGAGCGCAGCTAGAGACCCCCAAAAACAAAAAATCCTGCCATTAGACAGGATTCTCAATTTTATACATTCTCACTTCCCCAAATCCTCAAAACTCACATCTGTGAACCCCTGGTTTACCGGGGCAAGGTCTTCTGGGTATTCTGATTCTTCGTTGCGGTAGGAGGATTCTGAGGGGATGATGCCGGTGGCTCTCATTTCGTCAATACGGGCGATGGTATCGTTAAGTCCTTCTACAAATTTTTCGAAATCTTCCTTATATAAGAAGAGTTTATGCTTTTCGTAAGTGAATTTTCCGTCGTCGGTATAACGTTTCTTACTCTCGGTTATGGTAAGATAAAGGTCGCTTCCTTTCGTTGTTTTTACATCAAAGAAATAAGTACGCTTGCCGGCTTTCACCGATTTTGAGTACACATCATCTCTGCTTTCTTTTCCTTCTGACATCTAAAAAATGCGTTTACGTGCGTAACAAAAATAAAATTTTTTCGTTTCGCGCTCTTTCAGGAGGCAGTTAAATTTGATTCTTCGAGTAACTGCTTCTGATACAATTCATAATAACGTCCCCGGTTTTCCAACAGTTCGCGGTGGGTTCCGGTCTCTACGATCTCGCCCTCATTCAATACAATAATAGTATTCGCCTGTTTTACTGTAGATACACGGTGCGAAATAAGGATCGTTGTCTTGTTGCGCATGATGCGCTGCAGGTTGTTGAGTATGCGGTCTTCGGTTTCTGTATCTACAGCAGAAAGACAATCGTCGAAGATCAGGATCTTCGGTTCTTTGATGATCGCACGGGCAATGGATACCCGTTGCTTTTGTCCGCCGGAAAGCGTGATCCCGCGTTCGCCAAGCAGGGTTTCGTATCCTTCCTTGAATTCTATGATGTTCTCGTGGATGCAGGCGTCTTTGGCCGCCTGCTCTACCTGTTCGCGGTTGGCAATGCCCTTGATCCCGAAGCTGATGTTGTTGGCAATGGTATCGGAAAACAGGAATACTTCCTGCGGAACGTAGCCAATGCTGGTACGTAACTCGCTCAGGTTGTGCTCGCTCACATCCACACCGTCAATAGAGATGCGTCCGTTCACCGGGTCGTACAGTCGACCGGTAAGCGCGGCAATGGTAGATTTTCCTGAACCGGTATGACCGACAATGGCGAGGGTCTGACCATCCTCGACGATATCGCCCTCGGCCACATCGA
>JAZKEZ010000008.1:19768-33924 GCA_040386675.1 Bacteroidota bacterium
CGCCGCTATCGGGATATACAAACGTAACGTCATCAAAACGGATGGCACCTTTTAATGGGGTAGATACGGTTGCACGGTTGCTGATATCCGGTGTAATGTGCAGGAATTCGTTGATACGCTGCATACTTGCCGAAGCCTGCTGGTTGATGGAAGTGACCCAGCCCACGGCGGCAAACGGCCAGGTAAGCATGTTCACATACATCACAAACTCAGCGATCTGGCCCACGCTGATCTCCCGGTTCATGGTCATGATACCACCAACGTAAACGGCGATCACGGTACTCAATCCAACCAGCAGGGTCATTACCGGCATAAAAAGCGCATCGACTTTTACCCTGGAAAGCTGGCGGTTTTTGTATTCTTCGCTTTGGTTGATGAAGTTCTCGCGGAACGATTCTTCTCTTGAATAGGCCTTCAGTACGCGGATCCCGGAAAAGGCTTCCTGTGCAAGGGTAGAGAGGTGCGACTGCTGTTTCTGTACCGTATCGCTTTTGCGGTTGATGAGGTCGCTCACGTAATAAATGATGATCGACATGACCGGCATCGGGGCCAGCACCCAAAGGGTAAGCTGCCAGCTTTCGCGCCACATGAACCAGACGGTAAGTACGAACAGGAACACGAGGTTGATGGTATACATTACGCCAGGCCCGAGGTACATCCGTACTTTACTCACATCTTCGCTGATGCGGTTCATAAGGTCGCCGGTGTTGTTCCGCTTGTAAAAGGCCGTATCCAGTTTCTGGTACTGGTCGAAGATCTCGTTCTTCAGGTCGTATTCGATGTAGCGCGACATCACGATAAGCGTTTGCCGGGTATAGAACAGGAATACGCCTTTAATGATGTAGATGACGAGGTAAAGCGCACCGAGGCACAGCGACATTTTTACCAGCGAATCGTTAATGGCCTGCGGACTTGAAAAGTCGAACCAGGTAGAGAAATCGTATCCAAAATCGGCCTGGAGTTCTTTGAAGATGGCAGAAGCCCCCTGTTTCCCGTTGGCTGATGAGGCCATGTTTACGATCAGGTCCATAGCCAGCTTCACTATTTTCGGCGTGTACACCGCAAACAGGTTCGTCAGGATGATGAACAGGACACCAAGTCCGAAAAGCGTTTTATAACGCCAGAAGTATTTATTGAGCGACGAAAGATTTTTCATGTACTGTGGTTGCGGTGGCCTTGATGCAGAACAAAATTTAAGTAGTTTTGCCACCTCTGAAATAAACAGGGTACAAAATTAACCTTAATTACTGTAACCAAAAACAAGCAAATGATAGAAGTTAAAGACATAACGGAGACTTCATTCGCAGATGCCTCAGTCCTTGGCCAACTTTCTGCAATGGGTCACGAACAGGTGGTTTTCTGCAATGACCAGGCAACCGGGCTTCGTGCGATCATTGGAATTCACAATACAGTGTGCGGACCGTCGCTTGGCGGAACCCGTATGTGGCCATACGCCAGCGAGGCAGAGGCACTTACCGATGTACTTCGCTTGTCGAGAGGTATGACCTACAAGTCGGCCATTTCAGGATTGAATCTTGGTGGTGGTAAGGCAGTTATTATTGGCGACAGCCGTACCCAGAAGAACGAAGCACTTTTCCGTCGTTTCGGGAAATTCGTGAACAGCCTGGCCGGAAAATACATTACTGCTGAAGATGTGGGTATCACTACCCGCGACATTGAATATATGGCCATGGAAACCAACCACGTAGCAGGGAAACCTGAGCACATGGGCGGTAGCGGAGACCCTTCTCCGGTAACAGCTTACGGCGTTTACATGGGAATGAAGGCTTCTGCAAAGAAAGCTTACGGTAACGACAGCCTGACCGGTAAAACCGTTGTGGTACAAGGTGCCGGTAACGTAGGTGCCCACCTGATCGATTACCTGGTGAAGGAAGGCGCAAAAGTGAAACTTTACGATCTTCACGAAGACAAAGTGAAGGCGATTACAGCCAAGCACAGCAGTGTGATCCCGATCAGTGCCGATGAGGTGTATACTACTGAAATGGACATTTACGCTCCATGCGCACTGGGTGCAACCATCAACGACGAGACCCTTCGCACTTTGAAGTGCCAGATCATTGCCGGTGCGGCAAACAACCAGCTGAAAGAAGAGAAGAAGCACGGACTTGAGGTTCTTGAAAAAGGACTGCTTTACGCGCCAGACTTTCTGATCAACGCAGGTGGGGTGATCAACTGCTACACAGAAGTAGTGGGGACCGACCGCAAAGCTGCACTGAAGCACACTGAGAACATCTACAATACCACCCTCAATATTTATGAGAAGTCTGCCCTGGAAAACATTCCAACTTACCTGGCAGCAAACAAACTTGCCGAGCAGCGTATTGAAGCCATCGGCAGGATCAAACAGACGTTCTAACTTTTACTTAATTACTGACTCGAAGGGATGGGATTGTTAAATCGCAGGCATCTGCGCATTAAAGTATTGCAGGCACTATACGCTTATCAGCAGTCAGAAAATACTACCGTACAAAAAGGGGAAAAAGAGCTCTTTACCAGTATCGATAAGATCTATGAGCTCTATTTCCGCCTGCTTACCATCTTTGGTGAACTGAAGCGGGAAGCTGAACTGCGGGTAGAGGAAAATAAGGCCAAGCTCCGTCCCTCAGCCGACGATCTTAAACCCAATACCCGGTTTATAGACAACAAGGTGCTGAACCTGCTGTCTGACAGCAGGAACATCAGCGCTTACGCCAAGCTTTACAAGGTAAACTGGTCGCTTGAAGGGGTAATGCTCCGCAAGCTGTTCACCATGCTTACCCAAAGCGAGGAGTACGAAAACTACATGAGCAAGCCGGAGGCTACTTTTGATGACGACAAGGCCATCCTGGCTGAATTGTTCAAAAAGTACATTGCCAACTACGCTCCGCTGCACGAGTACCTGGATGAACTGAGTATTTACTGGAGCGACGACCTCGACCTGGTGTGTGTAATGGTGCTGAGAACCATAAAGGATCTAAAAGCCACTGCCACCGAGCACTTCGATGTAATGCCGCTTTACAAGGACGAGGAAGACGACACTGAGTTTGTGAAAACACTGTTCTCGCAGGCGGTTCGTCACCAGGAAGAGCATTTTGCGCAGATCGATTCGAAGGCAGGTAACTGGGAACTGGAACGTATAGCGGTAATGGACAGGCTGATCATGAACCTGGCACTTACAGAGTCTACTAATTTCAACAATATCCCGTTAAAGGTTACCCTGAACGAGTACATTGAGATCTCGAAGTTTTACAGCACCCCGAAAAGTAACAGCTTCATTAACGGGATTCTTGATAAATTGTTTACCGAAATGAAACGGTCGGGTGCGATCAGTAAAACCGGCCGCGGACTTATTGAATAATCTAATACCTATGAAGAAATTCGTATTACTATTACTCTCGGTTTCACTGCTAAGTGCATGTAAAAACGAACCGCAGGGCATTACCACCGACATCATCAAAAATCCTGTGGGAACAGGAGAAGACATGGATATGCCGGTGATCACTTTTAAGGAAGAAAGAATCGATTTCGGTAAGATCACCGAAGGAGACAAAGTGATCCGCGTATTCGAGTTCACCAATACCGGTAAGTCGGACCTGGTGATCAGCGACGTAAGTGCGGCTTGTGGCTGTACTGTACCGAGCAACTGGCCGAAGCAGCCGGTTCCTCCGGGAGAGTCGGGCAAGATCGAGATCCAGTTCAACAGCGAAGGCAAACCGGGGCAGCAGGTGAAGAAGATCACCGTACTGGCCAATACCAGCCCGGCATCTACTATCGTGGCGCTGGCCGGCGAAGTGATCCGCCCGGGTGTTAACGAGAACTAAGCAAAACAGAATTCCCCTAAAACCACATACACACATGAATTTCCACAGTTTCCTGCTAATGGCAGACCCAAAAGGCTCTCCGATCCAACAGTTCCTTCCTTTTGTTTTGATCGCGGTTGTGTTCTATTTCTTTATGATCCGTCCGCAGATGAAAAAGCAGAAAGAGGTTAAAAAATTCCGCGAAAGCCTGGAAGTAGGATCAAAGATCGTTACGATCGGCGGTATCCACGGAAAGATCAAGGAAATGAACGAAACGACTGCAGTTATTGAAACTGAAGGCGGACGTCTGAGAATTGAGAAAAGTGCTATCTCATCAGAGTCGAAAGTAGAACTGGGTCAACAAAACGCATAATCCCCCATACTGTGTTAGAAGTAGGACTTACCGGCGGAATAGGAGCCGGAAAATCAACCGTAGCAAAGATCATTGAAGGCCTTGGCTTTCCTGTATATTACGCCGACGAACGCGGCAGGTACATCACCAGTCACGATCCGTTGGTGCTGCAAGGCATCAAAGACAATTTCGGACCGGGTGTATTTGAAGGCAATGTGCTTAACCGCAGTGCACTCGGGGAGATCGTGTTCAAAGACAAAAAGAAACTGGAGATACTGAATAAGCTGATCCATCCGGCCGTGCGCCAGGATTACAGCGCCTGGTTGCTGGAGCAGAAAAGCGACCTGGTGTTCAGTGAGATCGCCATTCTTTTCGAAATCGGTCGTTTCAGGGATTTTGCACAAACCGTACTGGTTACCGCACCCGAAGCACTGAAGATCGAGCGTGTTCAGAAACGCAACGGCTGGAGCGAAGAGGCGGTAAAAGGCCGCATCGCGAACCAGTGGAACGACGAGCAGAAAGCCGAGCTTGCCAACTTTACCATTGTAAACGACGGGAACCAGGAATTGATCCCGCAAGTGGTGAAGGTGGTAAATGAGTTGAAGGCTATAGTAGCTAAAGAAGCAGAGAAGAATTAAGCTGCGCGGGTAGATTTAACCGCAAAGAGCACAAAGAATATGCAAAGGGCGCAAAGGAGTTATTCTTTGCGCCCTTCGTGGTTAGAGAGGTATTGGTTAACATAATTGATGGTATACTAAGAGTATGGTATGGGTAGCTTTGGTATAGGTTTGGGGTAGGAGAGGGATGGTTTTTTTAACCACAGAGGCACGGAGGTTGGCGCAGAGAGCTCTGAGTACTCCGCGTTAACCTCCGTGCCTCTGCGGTTAAATAATATTCATCCCCATAAAGTGTTACCTAAAAATAGAGCCTCTTGACTACCATCGGAGGAATTACCTCCAACACCACCATTACTTCCAACGGCCTACTGAGTTCTAACGGTGGCATTCGTTCGGGAGCCTACCGGTACAGCGAACAGAATATTGGTAACGGGGAGTTAATCGTAACCGGGCCGCAGGGTTTTACCAACATCAACCAGGAAGCCCCGGTATTTTTGGGTGACAGGAACCACTACATCAAAGCCACCCGCGGCAAAGGTGTGAGTATCGGCGCTTACCAGGGGCCTGATGCCATTGTGGTGGCCGAAGGCGGTAAGGTGGGCATGGGACAGGGCAACCCCGGAGCAAAACTCGAGGTGGCCTCAAATCCCGGCGAGCACTCCTTCATTGTTCGTTCCAACGGCGGGGAGAAAACCTTTATGGTAGACCGGAACGGCGTATCTCACGCCAAGGAAATGTTCGTGGAACTTACCGGCGAGTTTCCCGATTATGTGTTTAAACCGGAGTATAAGCTCATGAGCCTTTCTGAGGTGGAGCAATTTATTGCAGAAAACGGCAGGTTGCCAAAGATGCCATCGGCAGCTGAAGTAAAGAAAGAAGGCGAAAACATTGGCGAAGTAGCACGACTGCTCACCGAAAAAGTGGAGGAACTCACCCTGTATGTGATTGCACTGCAAAAGCAGATCGAGGAACTGAAATCGGCTAAGAAATAACCCCCACTTCTTTCCTTTCAGATGAAAACGATACTTAGACAGCTGGTGCTGCTCACGGGTTATTGCCTTGCCGTAGGTTTAGTGAGCGCTCAACCGGTACAGGAACTTAATGAGAACTTCTTTAAGCTGAACAGCACCCTTACCGGCAACAAGCGGTACAAGGCGAAGAACTTTATCCACCTGCAACCCGGAGTGAGGTATACGCCCGGAAGCCAGGGCAAACTTGGGCTACAGGTGGTTCCGGGAAACTCCGGAAATACTACCACGGCCAATTCCCCAACCAGCACCTTCAGCCGGCAGTTGGATTACAACACCGTGGTTGGCAGCCTACCCGGATCTTGGGAAATCGCTGAAAACGGCGCATTTAACTACTCGGTACCGATCCCAACACCCGGAGGAACTGCCGGGATGCAACCCTCGCTGGCCTTAAGTTACCAAAGCTCGACTACCAACGGGGTAGTGGGTGTGGGCTGGGGCATTTCGGGGCTGTCTGCCATCCAGCGCACCTTCCAGACCCGTATCCCGCACGGGAAAATAAGCGGGATCAATTTTGACAATACCGATGCGTATGCCCTGGACGGAAGTAACCTGGTAGTGAAGAACACCACGGTTCAGACCGGCGTTACGTACTACCGCACCGAATACGAAAGTTACCGTGACATCACCTATTATGGAGCTACCGATGCGGGTTCGTACTTTATTGTAAAGGCTACCGATGGCAGCAGTTGGGAATACGGCAACTCTGAGGATTCAAAACTGTTTGGGCCGAATGGCAAGATCTACCAGTGGAAGCTGAGCCGGGTGACCGATAAGTTCGGCAACTACATGGAGTACCATTATGCCACCAAATTCGGTACGGAAGGCTGCCTGGATTATGTGGCCTATACCGGCAACGCCAGCGAATCGCTTCTGCCTTATAACC
This sequence comes from Bacteroidota bacterium, assembly GCA_040386675.1. Taxonomy (GTDB): domain Bacteria; phylum Bacteroidota; class Bacteroidia; order Flavobacteriales_D; family Luteibaculaceae; genus DASUEB01. Next base: position 26,452 of record JAZKEZ010000008.1, read on the forward strand.
GTATCCGGTTTAACTACACCGGGCGCTTTGACCAGAACGTGAGTTACCGTATGACCAAAGAGTCGGTGCTTTCGGCGCTCTTATCTTCTGTGGATATTATCAGCGACGGACACCCGATAAATACCCTGAAACTCGATTACCTCTCCAACGACTTGTATTCCAGGCTGGAACGCGTTACGCTGAATGATAGTACCGGCAGGCAAATGAGTCCGACGGTGTTTGGCTGGGAGGCTGAGCGCAGCGCAGCGCGCAACCTGCTGGAAGCGCCCAAGAGCTTCAGGCCTTATTTCCCTGATGCAGCCTCAGAGAGCCAGGCCACCGATAACAACCCGAACCTGGTGTACGGCGACTTTGACGGCGACGGCCGCAGCGAGCCGATCAGTTTTAAAAATCCTGCGCAGGACGAACAGTTTAACGCCAACTTTTACTTAACCCGCGGCGATACGCTGCTCCGAAAAGATACCATAGTAGGAAGGGTGAAGAACTACTATTCCCAATCCGGCGAACGCCAGCTGCTGCGGCCGTTCAAAAGGGCCCTCGGGGCGTTTGATACCAATGGCGACGGGAAAGATGAACTCTTTTTGGAGGTGACCAATGCGACCGGCTTGACCGAAGAACTCTCCTCCGGGGTGGTACAGCTGTATTACGATGAGCAGCTGGACAGCCTCCAGATTGTGAACCAGTTTCCGTTTCGTCCCGGTTTTATTGGTACCAACAGAAATGATTTTGGTGTGGCCGATATTGATGGCGACGGTTACCAGGACCTCTGCGGATTTACCCTGATACCCACAGGTGAGAACGCGCACACGGCAAAAGTGGTGCTTAAACTGGCCTCCCGCATGTCGGTTATCGGGCCGTTCAGCTTTACCGATGTGGTCCGTATGGAAACCGGCGACATTGACGGAGACGGGGTAGATGAGATCTGGGCCATCCGCCGGAATAAAGTGGCCCTTTTAAAATTGGCGGTGAGTGAGCTAACCGGTATGCCTGATCTTCAAAAGGTCAGGGAGTTTGATCTGCCGTCGGTAGTACTCGATCCTACCATATTAAGCGTAGCCGATTTTAACGGTGACGGAAATTCTGACCTGCTGTACTACGGCAACACCACCGGGTGGAAATTCCTGTATTCAGACGGGTATACGCTGCTGACCGCCTTTAACTGGTTGCCCCAAGGGATCAATACCAATCCGACGCCTTCGGGACTTACTCCCAACAGTACGTATTACTTCAGAGACTTTAACCGCGACGGGAAGACCGACATTATGGAGGTGAGCTGGGCTACCGGCGGATCGACCACTAAATTGTTTACCACCCGAGGGATGTCGGGCGAGAACCGGTATGAACTCAGGGAGATGAATTCCGGATCGTATTACTCTGGTACGCCTATACCTCTGGCCTTTGCCGATGTGGACGGCGACGGGGTGATCGAGGCCTGTTTTAAGGGCGGCGGGGGCATGATCAGCCAGGTGAGTATCGTATCGACCCCGTGGAGCAATACCCTGACCGATATTTCCAACGGATTTGGTCAGCACTGGAAGGTGGGCTACGCCTATCTCAACCAGATGGAAGATGCAGGCAGGTATGCAGCCGACAAAAGCTACCCGATGATCTTCGCCATCAACCTGTTCCGGACCATACGGCCACTGAACAAATCGATCCGGGTGGTTTCTTCGGTGAGCGAAACCAGCGACCAGGGATTCTCGGAGCGCATGACCATGAATTATTCCGGCGGACAGTTTGGAAACAAACGTAAACAGTTCCTGGGCTTTTCGACCATCGGCAGTTACAACATCACCACCGGAATGAGTAAGACCCGGGGATTCAGTTTCGACCACGACACCGAGACCAAACTCCCCGAGTATGAGTATACCCGGATGTTCTCCAGCAACTTTCCGCGTATAGACAGCACCGACTTTAATTACCGCATCACTTCGCCTTATCCATCAGGACTTTTACTGGTGAATGACCGCACGTATTCGGAGAACTTCGTGAGCGATATGACCACCATCAACAATACTTACCTGAATGCGTTCGGACTGATGGATTCCTCGTCGACCACGGTGTATGCCGGTCCGAGTGAATTTGTGACCACCGTTGAAAGCAAGACCTACACCACGGCAAACAACTGGTGCGCCTGCGATGTGAGCAGCGAAACGGTACATACCCAGCGAAGGGATAAGCCGCCGTATACCACCAAAAGCACCCACCTGTGCGATCTGCAGGGGTTCCGCTACCAGACTGATGTTGATCCGGACAAGGCGAGAACCATAAGGCTCACCCTCACCAAAGGAAAATACGGACTGCCGGTATATACCACCGGAGATTACCGGAATGATGAGCCGATGGAAAAAGACAGCACGGTTTACGATGCCAAGGGCCGCAACGTGATCCGCACCTGGAACCAGCACAACCAGACGAGTGAATTTGAGTATTCTGCCGCGCTCAATCTGCCGGTATTGGTGAAAGACATCAACGGGAATGTGAGCCGCTTTAGCTATGATACCTTCGGGAGACCTAAAACGGTGAGCGACCGAAACGGGGTTACCACCGAGTATTCCCGAAAATGGTCGTACTACCACGACGGTTTCCCGGATCAGCACATTTACGCCGAATCGCAATTTACCCCGGGAGCCGCAGATACAGTACGCTGCCTGGACAGCAAGGGACGAATGGTACTGGAAGAAATTGACCTCTTTGGCAACCAGACGGTGAAGCAGCAATACGGGTACAACGGGAAAAATGAACTCGAACACCGCTACCATTTTACCTCTAATGCCGATAAAACCGGTACGTTCTACGAATACGACGAACTGGGCAGGCTGTATTACGAGACCTTCAGCGGAAGCGGCAAGGAAGTACAGCACAACTACAACAAGCTAAAGACCATTGTTACCAATGTAAGTTCGCCTACCGGGCAGATGATCGTTACCGATTTCTCACCCCTGAACGAAGTGGAGCAGACCGAGAATGCTGACGGGACGCTGATCCAGTTTATCCGCAACTCTAAAGGCGATGTGATTGAGACTGTGTCGCAGAGTAAATCGGTAACCAACCGCTACGACGAGCAGGGACTGCTACTATCGACCAACAACCCTGACATCGGAGTGGATTCGGTACTAATGAACCTGAAAGGACAGCCGCGGTACTGGGACAACAAGCAGGGCAATTTCCTGTTTGCCGGTTTCGATGCGTTGGGACGACTGGATTCTACCCAATCGCCCATTGGAAAGACCCGGTACAAATACGACGGCAGTTTGAACAAGACCAAAGGACTGCTTACCAATATTGAAGGTCCGACCGGACACCGCCAGGAGTACACCTACGACGAGCTGCAACGCATGACCGGTTACACCGAGACCATCAACGACAAGGCCTATACTTCGGCGTATACTTACAATGCCCGTAACCAGGTGACTTCGCGAACCTACCCTTCGGGAATAGAAGTGCGCTACAGCTACAATGCGCAGGGTACGATGGACGGGGTTTTTGTGGGCAGCAACCAGGTGTACCAGCTCACGGGCATGGACAAGTTCGGCAACCTTACCAAATGGGTTACCGGCAATGCCTTCAGCACCGAAAAGGTGTACAACGCGAGCAACGGGCACCTGCAAACGGTGCTTACCCGGCATACTGCCAGCGGGAAAATCATACAGGATGCCGAATATGACTTCGAGGAAAGTACCGATAACCTGATGCAGCGCAAGCGGAAAACCCAGGGGAACGTTTTTAAAGAGGATTTTGAGTACGACCCCAACGACCGGTTGCGCAAAGCAGTGACCAATCCGGGAGACGGTTCTAATGCCGTAACAGAAACGGTAAGCTATAGCGGCGGACAAATGACCGCCAAGACTCACACCGGGACTTACGAGTACGATGCCCAGCGGGTAAACGCGGTGAGCGCAATCAGCGACTACCCGCCGGAGTTTGCCGCCCACCGACAGCGAATCACCTACAACATCTTCTTCAAGCCCGATTCGGTGATGGAGGAGGATGGCGATACCCTGGTGTACACCTACGGCAACCCCCAGGAGCGGATCAGTTCTACCTACCGGAACCGCAGCACTAACCAGTACAAGCACAAGCTCTACCTGGGCGATTACGAGATAGAGACCGATGGCCAGGGGAGAAAACGCGAACTGCATTACATCAGCGGTCCGTCGGGGATCATCGGGGTGTATGTGCGCAGCCAGGGCCGCGACACGATGTACTACGTGTTTACCGACCACCTCGGCTCGTGGAACACCGTAGCCCGCGAAGACGGCGCGGTAGTGCAGGAGCAATACTACCAGCCCTGGGGCTTGCACACCAATGCCGCCGGAACGGTAGATACCCTGAGGCCGCTCTTCTGCGACCGCGGCTTTACCGGCCACGAGCACCTCGATGCCTTCGGCCTCATAAACATGAACGGCCGGATGTACGACCCGGTGCTGGGCAAGATGCTGAGCCCCGACCGCTCGCTGAAAGACCCGCTTACCACCGATAACCACAACTCTTACGCCTATGCGCTGAACAACCCGCTGAAGTATACCGATCCGACTGGTTGGGACTGGTATAAGTTCGGCAACAGTTACCAGTTTTTTGCGGATAAGCACGATGCTACCCATATGGTAGGTGCCGATACCTGGGAGCGGACAGACGCAGGATTAAAACAGAATCCTGATGGACATGATCTGTATTTGTTTGAGAATGGAAACAAGATTCATTTTGAGACACTCAAAGACGTGGAAATCGTGGCAGCGAGAAGCCCGGGATCTCCGGCGGCGGGGGTTGGAGCAGCTTCGGAAAGCTCCACAAAATCAAATAAGAGGCCATATAACTTGCCTGGGGGTGAGTATTTACCTTCTGAAATTCAAACTTCGTCAGGAAATGTAAAATTGACCTTCACTTCTACATCCTCTGATAAGCATTCATCATTAAATAGAATATCATCGACCGCAGTTAGAGGTTTTATAGAAGGTGTTCAGCGTGCAAACGATAACGGAGCTAAAATTAAAAGACTGACAATAAGCGCTACCTCTAACGGATTGCATGACCTTAAGAACAAGCCTTATCCTAATTGGTCCAGATCAAATAGCATGCATTATATTCGGGCCGGTGCTGGTGCTATTGATGTAGATGACTTCAATGGTATAAATCCAAATGTTTGGCCAAATATTGGGGTCTATTTGAACGCAATGCGTCAAACTCCTAATATCTATGAAATATACGGTCCGGATTATAATTGGAGAAGGGATAGAAAAGTGGGTAATCAAGCACATTACACATGGGTACATACTTCATTTAAATAATTATGAAAAAAACAATTTTCCTTTTTCTTGTTTACCTTTTAATGGGATGCGCTACAAATACCCAGGAAAAAGATGCCCAACTAAACCGAGAGGTTATTGGCTTAAAACCTGAATCAGGTCTTAGAAAGACCAAAATGGTTCGGTTTTCCGATAGTATACAGGCAGACATTTTTCGCTTGGAAGCTCTTGGAAAAGAATTAGCCAATTCTCAAGTCGTGTTTAGTGTGGTTTCTTACAGGGGCACGGTTATTTATAAAAAAACATTTTCACCTGATGAATTGTTGGGCTATGATAATTCTATTGATGGAGAAGTTCGAGGAGATCAGATTTCTGAGAAAGACTGGCTTGAAAAACTGGTTCGGAATAAATTCAACATCTTCTTTAATGATCAGAATTTTCATAAGGATGCCATAGAAGATGATGTCCAGTACTATTCAGATAGTTGTTTTCCAGAAGAACCAATATGGGAAATGATTAAACAAAATCGCTATCCATCTTTTTCCTTCAATGTTATGGATGAACTGGTGTTTCAAATTGTTTATGTCCCTCAACTCAATAAAGTAGTTGAGTTCGCTCAATGAAAATATTCTCATACAAGGTTAATAGAATGATACTAACGTCTAGAGTTTAGAAAGACTAACCATGATTATAAAGCACTTTATCCCTTTCATTTTGACATTCACTTATCTGTCTTGTACACGTCAGTCGCAATCAGAACAAAAGGAACTGAGCAAGCTATCAATTAATAAAAAACTCACCGTTGACAGTCCTTCTTTGACCATAGGCACCTTCAATAAAATTCCGGATGATATAGATGGGTGTGGGTGTTATTTCTACCTGTCCAAAGAAGATGAACTAAAATCGAACTACCTATTCATCAATGATTTTGCAGATGTTGCTTTTATTTCGATCAATCAAAAATTAGTCAGGCTTCAACTTGAGGCTCACGTCGAAAGCAGTGATGTTTATTCGTATAAATCGGAAGATTACACTGTTAAGCTTGAAATTCAAAAACGGGTTGAAGGAGGTGAAGAAGTTTCAATAGTGGAAGGGACAATTAGGGTGTCGGATGCTAAACATGAAAATCAAAAAAAAATTGTTGGAACCTGTGGTTGTTAGTTATGGATCAATTGAGAAAAAGCGCCAGCTGGCGTATTCACCTTAAAGCGTTACCTCATGAAAAATTTCTATGAACTTCACATAGATAGTCAGCTTTCCAGTAGTGATCCTATAGACCGTATACTAAATGTAAATACTGATAAGAGATCTGATGGACGCTGGTGTTATACCATAACACAAGAGAAAGGAGAACCTTATTACGATTTCATAAATAATTTTCTGGATTTGCTTGATGGGAAGTATGAACAATTGCTTGATCTTAAAATAACCAAGGATGATATAGCCATTTGGCACATTTATATCCATGATGGGCAATGTAATCTTGAGTTTGATCCGCAACGAATGAAGCGACTTGGGGATGCGGGAATAACATTGTGTATTTCTTGTTATCAAGATGAAAATATAGATTATTCAAATTGAAATGTAGTACGAAACATAAGATCATGATATCAAGAATTAAGAGTGCAGTCCGCCTTCTACCCATTCTCTTTTTAATTTCCAGTTGCCTGTCTGACTCTAAAAATCCCAATGATGAGCTAGGTGTCAAGTCAGAACCTGTGTTAAGTGGGGTTTGGCAGGCTATGGACGATCCGAATCCTACTTTTGAATTTAAAAAGGATTCGATCCATTACCTGGAAGATGGTCTAACTTATCACTACCGATATCACAATGACACTATCGTTATATCATATCTCGACTACTCCTATACCGGGGCTGTGATAGCTTCAGAGAATTCTTTGTGTATGATTAGTAATCTGGATACGGCCGTTTTTAAAAGGGTATTCAAATAATTGCCAGGAAGCTTTTATGATAAGACAAACTACTATTCTGTTTACCGTGCTTCTGTTAGGATGCGTTGACGATAATCCTAAAAAGGATTCTCAACTACCTAATATAGTAAATGCTAATGCTTCAGTTAGTAATGATAGCATTGAACTTTTATCGTTAACCAGAAGTTTATTGAAATGGCAGGAAAGTGACCTAAAGGGAGACTTTTCCATTTCGGGTGAAGACAGCCTGTCTATCGGAATTGACTGGCCTTTACATAAAGCGAGAGTAGAAGGAC
>JAZKEZ010000008.1:33934-37373 GCA_040386675.1 Bacteroidota bacterium
ATTTAAAACCAACCTCTTCTCCAGAGAATTCATGGAGAACTATCAGGACATTGCATTGCAGTTAGATAAAGAATTGAAACAAAACCCCTCTAAATATCTTAATGAGGAGTTGCCTTACTATGGGAGAGATGCCAATGTGTGGTGTAATTGTCAGGATTATCCCTCAGATATATTTGAGCGACTGGCGTTAAAGAGCATCAAGAAGGAAAAAGACGTGGCATCATATTACTGGGAATCAGGGGAGGATCTAAGGTATTTCGTAAAGACAAAAAGGGAAAACGGACATTGGAAGATAATGTATCTTGAAGGGTTAGATCTGAAAGAATACATTAAGAAATAGCTGTTCATCGGTAACATCAGAAATAACATTAATCACCTGAACTACCTGCATCTCTAAAAAAAACTCATATGAAACTCATTCTATTCTTGCTCTTTTCTGGTCTACTACTAAATGCAAAAACGGGGTACTTACACTTTTCTTCCTTGTCAAAGCCGATAAGCGAGATAATGGTGTATCCCAGATCAATGCAATAGGTGCAGGGATCAATATGCATACTAATTAGTCCATTGATCATTTTGGCGTGGGTGAGTTCTGCTACTATCATTGACAGTAGCAATTGTTCATTAGATTGATTTTCCATAATTTGATCATTAAGAATGTTTCTCTTTTTTCTTCGATTATCTTAACAAAGAAAGTAAAAAACTTAACAAATAAGTGATCTTATTTAGAAAATATTAATGATTGATCGAAAAATCTGAAATTTGAGAATCAATATAAGCTATGACTCCATTAGGCCTTTATCTCGCAAAACGATCCATCAGTAAAGCAGAAGTATCTCGTAAAACCGGTATAAGCACGCCACGTTTAAGTGAGCTCACCTTGAATGCCAGCACGAAGCTAAGAGCGGATGAACTGTACTTGATCTCACTTGCAATAGGCGTTGATCCGGGAGAGGTGTTCAAAGAGGTGTGTGGGCATTTGAAGTTGGAGGGTGGATCGAAGGAATAATAAATAGTTTGCGAGCATTCCTAATTGATATTATTTTAGGCTGGAAATTAATATTACCCTTTCATGGACACAATAAAAAGTAAGGCTGAGGGCTATTTGGCTGCTCTTGGTTATAATGGAAAATTAAGAAATCAATGGCCACAAACTGTATCATCTTTAAAGGCTGTGCTAGACCAACTTGTTATAGACTTTCCTGATTTAAAACTTCAGGTTATGGATTTTATGCCAGTAGCAAACAATATCAACATCCATCTACCTGACAGTGTCAACATTATTAATGGTGAAACGAATCGTTGGTTTAACGGCAGATTAGTGTTTTTACTCCTCACCAATGGATGGGTTTCTGCAGAGATTTTTTATCCGAATAGTGAAGGAACTAAATCTAAATCTGAGGGTCTGGGAATTTTCCAACAGTCTCAGGTTACTACAGCCCGCATATATGATTTATTCGAAATGTTTTTGGAAAAAATGTCACTATCCGTGAAAGGTGATAGTGAAACCGCGGTTGGTGTGGTCTGTAATGAACCTCTAAAAGAGAACTGACTTATTAGTTGTCTTCCATTAACAAAAAAGGGACAATCCCCGATCATCCCTTTATCTCAATTGCGCCAACCACAAAGAGTAACTTGTTCCTTATAACATCCTCAAATACACCTGATCCTCTGGCATCCCGGTAACCTGGCAGAATTCATACACGTACAAGTCGTCTTTTGGCTTTTTGCCAAGGGCCTACAGAATGCTGCGCAGTTTCTTTCTTGCAGCTTTCTCGCCCTTTCCGAAGATAATCTCAAAATCTTTAAGGCACATTACGGCCCTTTTCGGTACAAAACGGTCGTTTCCGGTCATAACGAATGCAATTGTATACTGTTTTGATGGGGGAAGGTGTTCTTAATGTAAAGTCTGACTTCACTTTAATCACTATGAGCTCTAACGGTTAATATAGGGTTAGATTTTGAAAACACATACAATAGTATAAACAAAAAATCTAACGATTATGGGATTTCAAAAAGGGGTGCTTCGACTAGAAGGCACCGTAGGAGGAATTACCTTCTACAAAGGCGCACAGGGATTTATGGCGCGCGAAAAAGGCGGTATTAGTAAAGACAGGATCAAAAACGATCCGGCATTTGCCCGCACTCGTGAAAACCTTGCTGAGTTTACATCGGCAGTAAAAGCCGGGAAGTTTATCAGGGATCTGCTGCGGCCGCTATCCAGCGGAATTGCTGACGGTACAGTGTCTAACCGGCTAACACGAATCATGTCTGCGATCCAGAAACTCGATGCGGTGAGCGACCGTGGACAACGTAATGTGTATACGGCATTACAAGACCCAACGGCCAATGCCTTGCTTCAGGGTTTCAGGTTCAACCAGAATGTGGATATCCGCTCGGTAATTACCCAGCCGCTGCAACTGGATACCACCACCGGCGAAATTGAATACCTGGAACCGCTGGTACCGACGAACGATGTGGTTGCGCCTCCGGGAGCCACGCACGTTAAACTGCAAGGTGCAGTAGTAGATATGGATTTCTCAACCTTAACCGGTACCACGTACTACAGCAACGTGCAGGTACTGCCGCTGACAAGCGATCCGGTAAACATCGCGCTTAGTATAGGTAACCTGCCTGCAGCAACGGTACTGAGAATGTTCCTCATCCGGGTGGATTTCAGGCAGCAGGTGAATGGAAGCGATTATAACCTGAGTAACGGGGCTTATAATGGGTTGCAGGTGCTGGCAGTCGGATAAGGTGGTTTTTTTAACCGCAAAGAGCACAAAGAATACGCAAAGGGCGCAAAGGGATTGATTCTCCTTTGCGCCCTTCGAGCTTTTTCTTGGCGCACTTTGCGGTTAAAAAAACCTCAATGCTCGATCTTCGCCTTCAGCAACGCCTCCTCATCGGCAATCAGCTCCGAAGGGTGACGCAACCTCATGTTGCCAAGCATTTCAGTGATATTGGTAACCCGGAAGGCATTGGTCATTGCAAACTTCTTGTACACGGTAAACAGTGAACCAACGCTGCCCAACGGATCGAGCGGGTTGAGTTTGAGACCGGCCGTTGATGTTTTGGCCTGCTCTTCGGTAAGTTTGAGCTCCGGATTTTTCAGGTCTTTGTATTCGGCGATGAGGCTATCGGTGTATGAGGTAGTAGGGTAGGAGATCATCTGATCGTAATTGTGCATTACGGTTTCCCAGTTGGCAATAAAGTTTTTGAACTTGTGACTGCGGTAATTTTTCCCCTTGTAAAAGTGCTTGTCGAGTTTCTTAAAGTAACCCAGTCTTTTCTTGCTGTGCATGTCGCTAATGAGTTGCAGCACGAGCTGATCGTAGCTCACCCTGAGGCGATCGTACCTCGTTATCATCTCACTTTTCGCAAAATTGGGTAGATACTTGTGGTTGAAAATACGGATGGCGTGGTCTTCGCTGGTTTG
>JAZKEZ010000009.1:0-6168 GCA_040386675.1 Bacteroidota bacterium
ATACAGTCTTTGTGAGCACCACATGCTGCCTTTCTTCGGAAAAGCACACGTTGCCTACATCCCGAACGGACATATTGTCGGCTTAAGCAAGATCCCACGGGTGGTTGATGCCTTTGCACGAAGATTGCAGGTGCAGGAACGACTTACCACCGACATCCGCAACTGTATCCAGGAGACTTTGAACCCACTTGGAGTAGCGGTAGTAATGGAAGCCAAACACATGTGCATGCAGATGCGCGGTGTGCAGAAACAGAACTCGGTAACTACGACCTCGGCATTTACCGGCGAGTTCTTAAAAGACAATACGAGGAACGAATTTTTAACGTTGATTTCAGCAAAACTCAGTTAATCATGGATCACAATTTCGATCAGTATCAATCTGCAGCCGGGTCATCTGCCCGCAGCGCATCATCGGCTTTTATCGCACAGGTGTTCAGTTACATGGCCGCCGCTCTTGTAGTAACGGGAGTTACCTCTTACCTTTTCGGTACCAATGCCGAATTGTTCAGCCTGCTAAATAATCCGGAAACACTTCGCCCAACCATTCTCGGATGGGTGGTTATGTTTTCTCCGCTTGCCTTTATTCTTCTGATGGGCGCAATGATGCAGAGACTTTCTGCTGCAATGATGACCGTGGCGTTTGCAGCCTATTCTATTTTGATGGGGATGAGCCTGAGCTACATTTTCCATATGTACACCCAGGAATCGATCAGTGCAACTTTCTTTGCAACTGCGGGAACCTTTGCGGTGATGGCTTTTGTAGGGTATACCACTAAAACCGATCTTACCCGTTTCGGATCATTATTACTGATGGCCCTTGTTGGTATCATCATTGCTTCACTGGTGAATATGTTCATCGGTAGTGCCGGACTGGGTTACATCATCAGCATTATCGGTGTATTGATCTTTACCGGTCTTATTGCTTACGATACCCAGAAATTAAAGGAGATCGGTGCTTCTGTAGGAACCGGTACCGAAATGGCAACCAAGGCTGCTATCTGGGGAGCTCTGTCTCTTTACCTGGATTTCATCAACCTGTTTTTGTTCCTGCTCCGTTTATTCGGCGGCCGCAGCAACGACTAATTTGCTCCACATACTCTATTCTCCAAAGCCGGCTAATTAGCCGGCTTTTTTTATCTTGCCCGCCCAAACTCACGATTCATGAAAGCATACATTTTTCCCGGCCAGGGTTCCCAGTTCCCGGGAATGGCAAAAGACCTTTATGAAACTTCATCGATAGCCAAAAAAATGCTCGAGCAGGCCAACGATATTCTTGGCTTCCGCATTACCGATATCATGTTCAACGGAACAGACGAAGACCTGAAGCAGACCAAGGTTACCCAACCTGCGATCTTCCTGCATTCTACTGTTCTTGCGGCAACACTTGCCGATTTTACCCCGGACATGGTTGCCGGTCATTCGCTGGGTGAATTCTCTGCGCTGGTGGCCAACAAAACCCTGAGCTTTGAAGATGCATTGCGACTGGTGTATGCCCGTGCAATGGCCATGCAGAAAGCCTGCGAAGCACAGCCATCAACGATGGCTGCGATCCTCGGACTTGAAGACGAGGTAGTGGAACGCATCTGCAGCGAAGTTGACGGTGTAGTGGTTGCGGCCAATTATAACTGTCCGGGACAACTGGTGATCTCAGGAGCTATTCCTGCGGTTGAAGAAGCGTGTGAGAAAATGAAGGCTGCCGGTGCCAAACGTGCGCTGCTGCTTCCGGTTGGAGGTGCATTCCACTCTCCGCTCATGGAACCGGCTCGTGAAGAACTTGCTGCCGCGATAGAAAATACAGTGTTCCACGCCCCGGTTTGTCCGGTATACCAGAACGTTACCGCCAGTGCGGTAAGCGACCCGTTGCAGATCAAGCAAAACCTGGTAGCCCAACTTACCGGTGCCGTAAAATGGACTCAGACCGTTCAGTCCATGCTCGCCGACGGAGCGACTAACTTCATCGAGGTTGGCCCGGGTAAAGTACTACAGGGACTGGTTAAAAAAGTAAATAAGGATGTTGAGGCGGTGAGCGCCTGATGCTAATTAGAGAATGAGAAAATGGGCTGATGAGGAATTGGCCGATGAGAAAACTTATAACGAAAGCCCGGGCAATGATCCGGGCTTTTTCTTACCTGCTCCCCCAGTTCTTAACTCTTAGTTCTTAACTCTTAGTTCTTAGTTAAATTTTCACTTCTCGTTTAAATCCCTCCTCCAGCGAGATAATCGTCTCTGTACGCTGGATTCCCTTTACCTTCTGGATCTTCTCGCTCAGTAACTCCCGCAATCCGGAGGTGTCTTTGCACTGCACCTTGATAAATAAACTGTAGATACCCGTGGTGTAATGCAGTTCCACGATCTCGTCGATCTTAGCGAGAGCATCGGCTACGTCGTGGTAAAACGAGCCTTTTTCAAGGAATACCCCGATAAATGCACAGATGTCGTAACCCATTTTATGGGAGTTGACCATGAATGAGCTGCCGGTGATCACTCCCGCTGCACGCATTTTACCCACCCTTACATGTATGGTTCCATTCGATACGATGAGTTTTTTGGCGATTTCGCTGAAAGGAATAGTTGCATCCTGCATTAAAAGTCGCAAAATGTCGCGGTCGAGATTGTCAATTTGATAAAACACGGGACGAATGGAGAGTTGAGAATGGAGAATTGAAAATGAGGCTAACGCTGAAATGCAATATTATCAATAATATACTCTAAATAATGAATTATTTGCAAGTAAACTGGTCCGCATCTACATTTGTTTCAACAAAAAAAGCAATACTGATGGGTGACGAAATTGGCAGCCGTGCCCTCCTGTCTCGGGGGTAAGGAAACCAGGATAAATTCTGTCACCGCATTTGCGGTACAGGGCTAACTACCTTGTGGAGGTTCGAATCCTTCCCCATCAGCAAACAAGAAACCCGTCGATTGACGGGTTTCTTGTTTTTACACCGGGTTGAATGATCTCCGCTTATCTTTGCCAAAATCCCAAACATGAACAAGCACGTTCAAAAGCTGAAAAACGATCCTTCCTTTATTGCTGACTGTGAAAAGGATATTGGAAGACATACGGTAATTACGATTCTGACCGAAAATGAAACCGAAATCCCGGAAGAGCTTAAAGAGGAGATTCAGCAGCTGCTGGAACTCATCAACAGCGAAAATGAGCGGATGCTGAAACACATCATGAAGGTCTGCTTTTGCTCTAAAAACGGTGCGGAACATATCCTTGATGAGCTGGTTGATGAAATGGCCAAGCTGAATGAGGATAGGTATTTTGTGGAAAAGGCAGGGTTGATCGGGTTGCTGGAGAAGGCTGGATTTGAGATTGATGGGTAGGTCTCTCGCTGCGCTCGAGATGACCCTTCTTGCAATGACATCGCTTGTGAGCATTTTACTTTTAACCTACTAAAAACAAAAAGCCGCATGACAGTAATCATGCGGCTTTTATATATCACGAACTAACTCTTAGTTCTTAACTTTTAGTTCTTACTTCTTAACTCTTACTTCTTAACTTAAAGCGTTCCTCTTTTCTCCTGCTCTCTCTCAATAGATTCAAACAGCGCCTTGAAGTTTCCGGCTCCGAATCCGCGGGCACCCATACGCTGGATGATCTCGAAAAACAAAGTTGGACGGTCTTCAAGCGGTTTGGTGAAGATCTGGAGCAGGTAACCTTCCTCGTCGGCATCGATCATGATACCAAGGCCTTCAAGCACATTGATGTCTTCCTTCATCTTGCTCATGTGTGAGCCCAGGCGTTCCGGAATGGCATCGTAGTAAGATCTTGGCGGTGCAGAAAGGAACTCTACGCCACGGCTTTTCAGGTCGCTTACGGTTTTAATGATGTCGTCGGTTGCGATAGCCATGTGCTGAACACCGGCGCCCTCGTAGAAATCAAGGTATTCTTCGATCTGTGAGCGTTTTTTGCCTTCTGCAGGCTCGTTGATCGGGAATTTAATACGGCCGTTGCCGTTGCTCATTACCTTACTCATCAGAGCAGAATATTCAGTGTTGATCTGCTTGTCGTCGAATGAAAGGAAGTTCACAAAGCCCATTACTTCTTCGTACCACTTCACCCAGGTGTTCATTTCGCCCCAGCCTACGTTCCCAACCATGTGGTCAACAAACTTAAGTCCGGTAGATTCCGGGTTGTAGTCTGATTTCCATTCCTGGTAACCCGGAAGGAACAATCCGTTGTA
This sequence comes from Bacteroidota bacterium, assembly GCA_040386675.1. GTDB lineage: Bacteria > Bacteroidota > Bacteroidia > Flavobacteriales_D > Luteibaculaceae > DASUEB01. The sequence continues at coordinate 4,194 of JAZKEZ010000009.1, forward strand.
GTTTTTGCGCTCTACGAACAGGTGAACGGTTTCGCCGTAGGTATAGATCCCTGAACGCACCACTTCTCCGTGCTCATCACTCTCTACTGTCGGTTCCATGTAAGAAACCGCACCGCGTTTCATGGTCTCTTCGTAGGCTTTGCGTGCATCTTCCACCCAAAGCGCAACGATCTTCACTCCGTCGCCGTGTTTTTTAACATGCTCCCCGATTGGTGAGTTGCTGTTCAGCGCAGTTGTCAGTACGATGCGGATCTTGTCCTGCTTCAATACGTAGGATGCCCTGTCTTTCAGACCGGTTTCCAATCCTGCGTATGCATACGACTGAAATCCAAATGCGGTCTTATAAAAGTGAGCCGCCTGCTTGGCGTTACCCACGTAAAACTCAACATAATCGGTCCCAAGAAGCGGGAGGAAATCCTGTGCGCCTTCGAAGATCTTTTCGAGGCCATACTCTACGTTTTTTATGTCTGACATAATTAATGATTAGATAATTGAATAATTAGATAATTCGAAGCAGGACTAAACTCATTGTAGAGATCTGTTTGATCTTGCAGAACCTACAATTTTGTTTAAAACCCTATATATGGCAGTCAATTGATTGATCAGTTCTTCGGTATTCGGATAACTTTCTGAGTACTTGCACAACTGTAACCAATATTCAGTTTCTTCAACTTCTTTCAGGGCTATTTTCATTTTATGAATGAAGTCCGCCTTACTCTCTGCATTCTGAGCTTCACGTATGTTAGCACCAATACTGGTGGCTGATTGGAACAACTGGTTGCTTAAATTGAATTTCTTAAGCTGTTGTAAACCTTCGGTATATTTGATAATCTCCAGGGAGAAGCCGAAAGTTAATTGCATGATCAGGTTTTCTTTGTGCCGAGGATTTTCAGTCATATTGGTTGGATTATTCCGGGAATTTAAATGATCCCCATTTCCTATTCAACCAACATTTATTATTCGGTCACTTTCATTATTTGATCAACCAATCATCTAATCAACAAATCAATACCCTTCCTCCATCCAGCTCTTCTCATACCCTCCGGCATCAATCCGGATCGCCTCTTCGGTTACCTTGAGCGGACGGAACGTATCGACCATAACGGCGAGTTCCTGGGTTTCGGTTTTGCCGATACTGCGCTCGTAGGCGCCAGGGTGCGGTCCGTGCGGAATTCCACCGGGATGAAGCGTGATCATACCCATCTCGATGTTGTTGCGGCTCATGAAGTCGCCATCGACATAGTACAGCACTTCATCACTATCGATATTGCTGTGATTGTAAGGTGCAGGAATACTTTGCGGGTGATAATCGTATAACCTCGGACAGAATGAGCACACCACGAAATTGTGCGCCTCGAAGGTCTGGTGCACCGGTGGTGGCTGGTGAACCCTTCCGGTTATCGGTTCGAAATCGTGGATCGAGAAGGCATACGGATAATTGAACCCGTCCCATCCTACCACATCAAACGGATGCGAACCATACACATAATGATGAAGAATTCCTTCTTTCTTAATCTTCATGTGGAACTCACCTTTTTCATCGTGCGATTCCAGTTCAGTCGGGCGGCGAAGATCGCGCTCACAGAACGGAGAATGCTCGAGCAGCTGACCGAAATGGTTACGGTAGCGTTTCGGAGTATAGATCGGACTGAAACTCTCGACAATAAACAGTCTGTTATCCTCCGTATCGAATTCGATCTGGTAGATCATTCCCCGGGGAACGATGAGGTAATCACCGTATGCAAATGGGATATTGCCCAGCATAGTACGCAGTTTCCCTGATCCTTTGTGGATGAAGATCATTTCATCCGCATCGGCATTCTTATAGAAATATTCGGTGAGCGACTTTTTGGGAGCAGCAAGAACAATGTGAAGATCATTGTTTACCAGCACCGCTTTGCGGCTTTCTAGGTAATCGTCTTCCGGTTTTACGCTCATGCCTTTCAGGGCGTATGATTTCATTCCCTTCTCTACC
>JAZKEZ010000009.1:6178-20151 GCA_040386675.1 Bacteroidota bacterium
GGTTGACATCAACTGAGCTCAGGATGTCTTTAACAATGGTCGGCCGGTGCAAATGATACAGCAACGACGACATTCCGTGAAACCCTTCAGTTCCGAACAACTGCTCGTAATGCAGCGTACCGTCGGCTTTCCTGAACTGGGTATGTCGCTTATGCGGAAATTTTCCCAACTGATGGTAAAATGGCATACCGTATTTTTTTAATGAATTGAAAACCCAAAGTTAGCTGAAATGGACCGTATAACCCGATTTCAAACAGCGATCTTGGTATTTAAGAAAAAACATCCTGAAACAGCAGCAAAAACAGGAGATTCCAACCAAAACCAGAGATCAGCAGCGAAAAATATCCATGTGTTTTGTACGGATTCAGTACGATCCGGAACCTGCCGAAATAAATTCCACAAATGATTGTCAACCGTGGTGTTTTGGTATTTTTGTCTCCCACCTGAAAATTCTAGTAACAGCATGGAGAGAGTATTGGTTATCGGAGCATCCGGACAAATAGGAACGGACCTGGTCCTGGCGCTTCGCGCAAAATTCGGGAACGATATGGTTTTCGCTTCCGACATTAAGGATGCGTCGAGAGAAGTTATGGACGGCGGTCCTTACCTGCGGCTGAACGCCATGGATAAAGAGGGCATCCGCAAAGTGGTGGAACAGAACCACATTACCCAGATCTACCTGCTTGCTGCACTGCTGTCGGCTACCGGAGAACAAAACCCGCAACTGGCCTGGGATTTAAATATGACCAGCCTGAGCCACGTGCTCGACCTGAGCCGCGAAGGACTCTTCAAAAAGCTGTTCTTCCCGAGTTCGATCGCTGCATTCGGACCGAATACCCCGAAAGTAATGACCCCGCAGTACACCATCATGGAACCGAGTACGGTTTACGGGATCACCAAACTTGCCGGTGAGCGTTGGGTGGATTACTATGCAAAACGTTACAATGCCGACATCCGCAGCATCCGTTACCCGGGCCTTATCAGCTGGAAAGCAGCACCAGGCGGCGGAACCACAGATTACGCGGTACAGATCTTTCACGATGCACTGAAAAGCGGTCACCACACCTGTTTCCTGAAAGAAGATGCCACGCTTCCGATGATGTATATGCCCGATGCGATCAAAGCGACCATCAACCTGATGGATGCCGACCGCGACGCACTTACGGTTCACAGCAGCTATAACATTGCCGGTGTGAGTTTTTCTCCAGCAGAGATCTACGAAGCCATTAAAAAGCACGTCCCGAAATTCACCATCAGCTACGAACCCGATTTCCGCCAGGGAATTGCGGAAAGCTGGCCGCAAAGCATCGACGACAGCCAGGCCAACAAAGACTGGGGCTGGAAACCGGATTTTGGACTGGATAACATGGTAGAAGACATGCTTACCCACCTTGAAAAACATTTCTCAGTCTACAAGTAAATTGAATTAGATGATTAGCTAATCAGATCATTAGTTAATCATTCAATCATCTAATCATCTCATTACTATGAACCACCCACTTACCGTTTACAACACACTAAGCCGCCAGAAGGAAAATTTCATTCCCTTAAATGCGCCCTTCGTGGGATTGTATGCCTGTGGACCAACGGTTTATGGCGACGGTCACCTGGGACACGGACGTTCGGCAATTACTTTTGATACCGTTTTCCGTTACCTCACTTACCTCGGGTATAAGGTTCGTTATGTGCGCAACATCACCGACGTGGGTCACCTGGAGAACGATGCGGACGAGGGAGAAGATAAAATTGCCAAAAAGGCACGGCTTGAACAGCTGGAGCCGATGGAAGTGGTACAATACTACACCAAGCGCTACCATGGCGCTATGGAACGACTGAACACACTTCCTCCAAGTATCGAGCCTTCGGCCAGCGGCCACATCATCGAGCAGATCAGGATGGTGGAGCAGATCATTGAGAACGGGTACGCTTATGAAGTGAACGGTTCGGTGTATTTTGATGTTCCGGCGTATGCCAAAGACAACGAATACGGCGAACTTTCCGGGCGTAACCTTGACGATATGCTGTCGGTAAGCCGCGAGCTTGAAGGTACCGAAGAAAAAAGGAATCCTGCTGATTTTGCCTTATGGAAGAAAGCCGGACCGCAGCACATTATGCGCTGGCCGTCGCCATGGAGCGAGGGTTTCCCGGGATGGCACCTGGAATGCTCGGCGATGAGCAGCAAATACCTTGGTGAGTATTTTGATATTCACGGAGGCGGTATGGATCTGCAGTTTCCGCACCACGAAGCAGAAATTGCGCAGTCGAAAGCCTGCAATCACCATACTCCGGCAAAGTACTGGCTGCACAACAACATGATCACCATCAACGGTAAGAAAATGGGAAAATCCCTTGGGAATTTCATTACGCTTGATGAGTTTTTCACCGGGTCACACCAGTTACTGGAGCAGGCTTACGCCCCAATGACCATCCGCTTTTTCATCCTGCAGGCACATTACCGCAGCACGCTAGATTTTGGAAATGAGCCACTGCAAGCCGCCGAGAAAGGACTGAACCGCATACAAAACGCATGGAAAACCCTGCTGGCACTTAAGCCATCAGCCGTAACCAACGGGCTGGACCTGACGAAGTTCAAGGAAGATTGCCATTCGGCGATGAATGACGACTTCAATACGCCGATGCTGATCGCTCATTTTTCGGAAGCCGTAAAGTTTGTCAATTCGGTAAAGGCCGGTTCGGCGAGCATCAGCGAGCATGACCTGAAAGACCTGCAATTGTTTTTCGATGACATGATCGGCGATGTACTCGGCATCCTTCCCGGAAACGATTCTGCCGGAAGCGACCTGAGCAACCAATTGATGGACACGATCCTCAAACTTCGCGGAGAAGCCCGCAACCGCAAGGATTTCGGTACTTCCGATTTTATCCGTGATGAATTGAAGCATCTGAACATCGTTATTAAGGATACGAAAGAAGGTGCAATCTGGGAGATCGAAGGATAATGTGCTAATGTGCGGATATGCTAATGGGTAAATGTGCTAATTAGTCACCCCCATTAGCAGATTACACATTATGTCATTCCCACATTAACTCATTTACCCATTCCCCACATTTACCCATTTACCCATTCTCACATTCTCACATTCTCACATTTACCTTGAAAACAGCAGTCCTCCTTGCCGGTAGCGGCGTATACGATGGTTCAGAGATCCACGAAGCTACTTTTGCGCTTCTTCACATTGAACAACAAGGCGGCAGCTACCAGTGTTTTGCACCCGATAAAGAGCAATTCCACGTGGTGAATCACCTTACAGGTGAACCGACTTCCGAACGCAGGAATGTATTGGTAGAATCTGCCAGGATTGCCCGTGGAGCTGTGCTTTCGCTGGAAGAGCTGAAAGTATCTGATTTTGATGCACTGGTAATTCCCGGAGGATTCGGAGCAGCGAAAAACCTCAACCAATGGGCCATCAGCGGACCTGACGGAGAGATCGATGAACTGGTTCGAAACGCGATCCGTGCCTTTAAGGATGCCGGAAAACCAATCTGCGGATTGTGCATGGGACCAACCGTAATTGCCAAGGCATTCGAGGGAACCACCACCAGCGCCATACTAACCGTGGGCACCACCGTTGAAAATTCTCCTTACGACATTGCCGCCATCAGTGCAGGCATGCAAAGCATTGGCGCAAGACCGGAAATGGCTGGTAAAAAAGAGATTTCGATCGATCACGAAAACAAGATCGTTACCGCCCCTTGCTACATGATGGAAGCCACCATCAGCTAGGTATACAGCAACGTAAAACAGGCAATTGAAGCTACATTCAGTCTCATTGACTAACCACAAACAGTTAGACCCGTAAGGCAGGCAATCGACAAACCTGCAATTCTTAACTCTTAATTCTTAGTTCTTAATTACCTTTTAACGTACTGATCATCATAGTACTTCTGGTAATTCCCGCTGGTTACATTGTCCAGCCATTCTGAATTAGACAGGTACCAGTCAACCGTTTTGTCGAGTCCCTGTTCAAAGGTGATTGACGGAGTCCAGCTCAGTTCACGCTCGATCTTGGAGGCATCGATGGCGTAACGCAGATCATGGCCGGCGCGGTCTTTCACGTAGGTAATCAGTTTGCGTGATTCTCCTTCTGCCCTGTTCAGTTTGGTATCCATGATGTCGCACAGCAGGTGCACGAGATCAATATTCTTCCATTCGTTGTGACCGCCTACATTGTAGGTTTCGCCGTCTTTCCCCGTGTGGAAAATCGTATCGATGGCCCGGGCGTGATCTTCTACCCACAGCCAGTCGCGAACATTCTCGCCTTTTCCGTAAACCGGAAGCGGTCGGTTGTTTTTGATGTTGTGGATCATCAGCGGAATGAGTTTTTCCGGGAAATGGTGTGAGCCGTAGTTGTTAGAGCAATTCGAGATCACAACAGGAAAATGGTAGGTATGGAAATACGCCATCACCAGGTGATCACTGGCTGCTTTCGATGCTGAATACGGACTTCTCGGATCGTACGATGTTTCTTCGGTAAACAGTCCGGTTTCTCCTAATGAACCGTACACCTCATCCGTAGAAACGTGATAGAAGCGCTTCCCTTCAAGATTTTCTCCCCAGTATTTACGTGCTGAGTTGAGGAGGTTGCCGGTACCCATCACATTGGTCTGAACAAAGGCCAGCGGGTCGGAAATCGAGCGATCCACATGACTTTCGGCTGCGAGATGTATCACCGCGTCGATCTTGTGTTCCGCCAGAATAGCGGGGATTGATTCCTGATCACAGATATCGGCTTTTATAAAGCGATAATTTGGTTTACTGCTTACATCTTCCAGGTTGGCAAGATTACCTGCGTAGGTCAACTTGTCGAGATTAAAGATGGTGTAGTTCGGGTATTTGTTTACAAACAGTCGGACTACATGCGAGCCAATAAATCCGGCACCGCCGGTGATCAGGATATTCATCAGGTTGTACTTAAGGAGGCAAAGGTACTCAGACTTATGTGAAAAGGAATAGCCTTTGCTCCTGATCCGGAAATTCCCCTGTTATGAAAGCCATCCTTCTCCCCCTTTTACTGATTTCCGGACTGTGTTTCGGCCAGGTACAAAACACCCAACCTGTGGACATGAAAGTTGAGATCGGTTGTATTTCCGGAGGTTCGGGCAATTTTGCCTTCTCGGCACCGGTGATCGACCGGTTGCTGACGAGCTACCTCGGTAATTCCTTACGCGTGAAAAACTCGGTGATCAGTGGTCATCCGTCGGGAACTTATATCATCACGGCAGATGTAATTTATCCCCAAGGACTGGGAACGGTTGTACTTAACCTTGAAGAGATCGAAGGAAAGCTTTACATCACCTCAAACAGCTGCACGCACGAATGCCGTGCATTGAAATCTGAGGTATGTATCTATAAAAATGAGGTGTTATCAGTCGATCCTTGCGTTGCGGTTCGTTGCAGCTGCGAGGAAGAAGGTACTTCTGCGATAACTATCGGACAAACATTGGGGCTGCAGAAGGCAGCACTGATGACGAGGAATATTACTCCGGGATGTGAGTAAGGAGTTTTAAGCTTTTTAACCGCAAAGAGCACAAAGGATACGCAAAGGTCGCGAAGGATCAGGCTTTGTGCTCTTTGCTCAAAATCTTAGCGTCCTTTGCGGTTAAAAACGTCAAACCACCCTCTTAACCGCTCCTTCATTTAAAGTATACTCCTGCCCGCTTTCCTCGCAAACGGCCTTCCCATCCACAAAATTCAACCGGTGTCCGTATTCACTTACCCACCCGATCTGTTTTGCTGGATTTCCTACCACCAACGCATAAGCCGCAACCGGTTTGGTGATCACAGCTCCGGCACCGATCAAGGCATATTCGCCGATCTCGTTGCCGCAGATCACCGTGGCATTTGCACCAATGCTGGCACCTTTTCTTACGTGTGTCGGGGCATACTGGTCTTTACGCACAATCGCGCTTCTCGGGTTGATCACGTTGGTAAAAACCATCGACGGACCAAGGAACACATCGTCCTCGCAGATCACGCCGGTATAGATCGATACATTGTTCTGAACCTTAACGTTGTTACCGAGCGTCACCCCAGGCGAAACCACGACATTTTGTCCAAGGTTGCAGCGTTCGCCAAGCACACAGCCGGGCATAACGTGAGAAAAATGCCAGATCTTGGTGCATGAGCCGATTTGAGAGCCTTCGTCGATGAGGGCGGTCTCGTGGGCGTAAAAGTTTTGTTCCATCTTAATGTAATTTCAGATGAGGTTTCTCGCTGCGCTCGAAATGACACCTGGATAATTAGAAATGTCACTTTTTAACTAGAAATGACAACTTTTAACTAGAAATGACACCTTTTAAAAGTGTCATTTCTAAAATAATAATGATATGTGGGTCATTCCGAGCGCAGCGAGGAACCCCCAGGTTCTGTCGAAACGCTTCGAATCAACTCTTATTAAAATCCTTAAAGTCGTTTACCTGTTTCTGCCACTCTTCTTTTGGCAGGTTCCTGAAGTAATCGTAAGTAATACGCAGGCCTTCTTCACGACTTACCTTTGGTTCCCATTCCAGGATCTTGCGGGCAAGGGTAATATCTGGCTGACGCTGCATCGGATCATCTACCGGAAGTGGTTTGTAGATCACTTTCTGGGTCGTACCGGTAAGTTTAATGATCTCTTCGGCAAACTGTGCAATGGTAATTTCGCTTGGGTTACCCACGTTCACCGGTTCCGCGTAGTCGCTGTGCAGTAACCGGTAGATGCCTTCAACCAGGTCGTCTACATAACAGAAAGAACGGGTTTGTGATCCGTCGCCGAAAACAGTAAGGTCTTCGCCGCGCAATGCCTGACCGATAAATGCCGGAAGCACACGTCCGTCGTTCAGTCGCATACGTGGTCCGTAAGTATTGAAGATCCTCACGATACGGGTTTCCACACCGTGAAAACGGTGATACGCCATGGTGATCGCTTCCTGAAAACGTTTGGCTTCATCGTACACTCCACGCGGACCGATCGGGTTCACATTCCCCCAATAGCTTTCGGTTTGCGGATGTACCATCGGGTCGCCATACACCTCGCTGGTAGAAGCCACCAGGATGCGCGCATTCTTTGCTTTGGCCAGGCCAAGCAGGTTATGCGTTCCGAGTGATCCCACCTTGAGTGTCTGGATCGGTATTTTCAGGTAATCGATCGGGCTGGCCGGTGAAGCAAAGTGAAGGATATAATCGAGTTCGCCCGGGATGTGAACGTACTTGCTCACGTCCTGGTGATAGAATTCGAAGTTCTTGTGGCCTGAAAGGTGCTCGATATTCTTCATATCACCGGTGATCAGGTTGTCCATCGCAATGACGTAAAAGCCACTGTTGATGAATTTATCGCACAGGTGTGAGCCGAGGAATCCAGCGGCACCAGTTATCAGTACTCTTTTCATATTCCATCTACGGTTTGACGGCCAATACTTTCGTAATAGAAACCAAGTTCCTGCATTTGCTGCAGGTCATACAGGTTCCTTCCGTCGAAGATCAGGCGGGTGTGCGCTGCGATACGCTCGAAATTCGGATTCCTGAATTCACCCCATTCGGTAGCGATCAGCAATGCGTCGGCTCCTTCAAGCGCAGCATATTCGGTATCACAGTATTCGATCTTGTCGCCAAGTATTTTCTTCACGTTGGGCATTGCTTCAGGATCGAAAGCTCGGATTTTTGCACCTGCGGCCAGCAATACTTCGATGGTATATAAAGAAGGAGCTTCGCGAACATCGTCGGTATCCGGCTTGAAAGCCAGTCCCCAGAGTGCAAAGACCTTCCCTTTCAGGTCGTTCTTGTAATAGGCGTTCAGCTTGTTTACCAGGGTGATCTTCTGGTCTTCGTTCACCTGCATTACGCTGTCGATGATACGGAAATCGTAACCGTATTGTTTACCGGATCTGTGAAGCGCCTGTACATCTTTCGGAAAACAGCTTCCGCCGTAACCGATCCCCGGGAACAGGAAGCGTGAACCGATCCTTGAATCGGTGCCCATACCACGGCGAACCATATCTACATCAGCCCCAACTTTTTCGCAGAAATTTGCGATCTCGTTCATGAAGGTGATCTTGGTTGCCAGGAATGCGTTTGCCGCATATTTGGTAAGCTCCGCAGATTTTTCATCCATAAAGATGATCGGGTTTCCCTGGCGCACAAACGGCTTGTACAGGTCTTCCATGATCTTGCAGGCCTTGGCTGATGAAGTTCCCACCACCACGCGGTCGGGTTTCATGAAATCATCAACCGCATATCCTTCTCTAAGGAATTCAGGATTGCTTACCACGTCGAAATCAACAATGGCCTTTTTGGCAACCGCCTGTTTTACCAGTTCGGCCGTTCCAACCGGAACCGTGCTCTTATCAACAATTACTTTGTAACTGTCCATGATCGAACCCAGTTGTTCGGCCACTCCAAGCACATAGCTCAGGTCTGCCGAACCATCTTCACCCGGAGGTGTAGGAAGAGCCAGGAATATAATGGTGCTCTCATCTACCGCCGATTTCAGGTCGGTTGTAAATTTCAGCCTGCCTTGTTTGATGTTGCGCTCGAAAAGAACATCCAGGTGTGGTTCGTAGATCGGGATCTCACCGTTCTGCATGCGCTCCACCTTGCCCTTATCAATGTCTACACAAATTACTTCATTACCGGTTTCCGCAAAGCAGGTTCCTGTAACCAGGCCTACATAACCAGTACCAACTACCGCTATCTTAATCATTTAACAAAAAATTCTTTAACTGCATTTGTAATGTATGCAAGGTTTTCCTCACTCAGTTCGGTGTGCATCGGCAACGAGATCACGCCTTCACACAATTTTTCAGTTACCGGGAAATCGCCTGCATTATACCTTGGGTCGGTATACGCTTTCTGGAGGTGAAGGGGAACCGGATAATAGATCATTGCCGGAATGCCTTTCGCTGCGAGAAATTCTTTCAATTCGCTGCGGTCACCTTCGGTCAGGATAAGGGTATACTGGTGAAACACGTGCGTTGAATACGGTGCTCTTACCGGCGTGATCAGTTGAGGAACCGAAGCAAAAGCGGCATCGTAATAGTCCGCAGCTTTTCTGCGCGCATCGCAATACGTGTCCAGGTGTCTCAGCTTGATGCGGAGTATCGCGGCTTGTATGCTGTCCAGGCGCGAATTTACGCCGATAGTATCGTGGTAATACTGTACGCGCTGACCGTGATTGGCGATCTGCCTTACGTAAGCAGCCAGTTTTTCATCGTTGGTATACATCGCACCTCCGTCGCCGTAGCAACCCAGGTTTTTCGAAGGGAAGAACGAGGTGCAGCCGATGTGTCCGATGGTTCCTGCCTTTGCCTTTCTTCCGTCAGAAAATGTGTAGTCTGCGCCAATGGCCTGTGCAGTATCTTCAATCACGAAAAGATTGTGTTCTTCCGCAATTTTCATGATGGCTTCCATGTCCGCCATCTGGCCGTACAGGTGAACCGGCACGATTGCCTTGGTTTTCGGGGTGATGGCCTTGCGGATCGCAGCAGGATCGATGTTGAACGTTTCGGGATTCACATCAACCAGCACCGGCGTAAGCTGAAGCAGTGCAATCACTTCGGCGGTAGCTACATAGGTAAAGTTGGCGGTGATCACTTCGTCTCCCGGCTGAAGTCCAAGACCCATCATGGCAATCTGCAACGCATCTGTTCCGTTGGCACACGGGATCACGTGCTTCGAACCCAGGTATTCTTCAAGTTCAGATTGAAATGATTTTACTTCAGGACCGTTGATATATGCTGTCGAGCGAATTACATCAAGTACCGCCTGATCGATTTCTTCCTGGATTTTCTGGTATTGACCTTTAAGGTCAACCATCTGGAGATTTTGCATGAAAACTCTGTTAACTTTGGGCGCGAATATAGACATTTTAGAGCCATCAAGCCGACAGTTATACTTTAAGGATAATGAACAAAATGACTACTTTACTAAAATCACCGATGCATCTGCTTCTGTTGGTGCTGCTTGTGATTTCGTCCACAAAAATGCTCGGACAAAAAAACATGAAGACCACTTCGGAGAGTATGCCGATGCTGAGTTTCAACTACGGTTTCTACACTCCGGGCGGCGATCTTAAGAACCGCTTCGGGAACAACTCCGCTATCGGATCGTTGTTCCAGTACAAGACCAAATCGAACTTTGTTTTCGGTGCAGAAGGAACGTTCTTTTTCGGAAGGAATGTAAAGGAAAACCACGTGCTCGACCAGCTCGCTTCTCCGGATGGTGAAGTGTTTGACAAAAGCTCCCAACCGTCGGCGATCATCTTCTTCGAACGCGGTTTCACCTTATCGGCTTCAGTTGGAAAGATCTTCCCGGTATTCGGTCCGAACCCGAACAGCGGGATCCTGCTTCGTGTGGGCGGAGGCTTCATGCAGCACAAGATCCGGATCGAGCACCAGAACAACCGCATTCCACAGCTTGAGAACGACTACATTAAAGGGTACGACCGGCTGACCAACGGCCCGATGCTGAACCAGTTTGTAGGATACATGCTGATGAGCAACAACAAATTCGCCAATTTTTACCTTGGCGTAGAGGCGATCGAAGGCTTCACCAAAAGCCGCAGAGGTTACAATTACGATACCCGTATGCCCGATACTGCCAACAGGCTCGACCTGATGTACGGCGTAAAAGCCGGTATCTGCATCCTGTTCTACAAACGCACCTCTACTGAATATTACATCCGTTGATCTTTAAATGCGTACGCTTTATTCATTCGGCATTCACCTCTACCGCTTTGCGATATTCCTTGCTTCATTTTTCAATCCTAAGGCCAAATCGTGGATAACGGGAAGAAAAAACTGGGAAGAAAAACTCGCTAAAGCCCTTGCATCCAGAGGAAACCTGAAACATACGTTCTGGTTTCACTGTGCTTCATTGGGCGAGTACGAACAGGCACTTCCCGTGATCAACGGACTCAAGACCGATTATCCGGAATCATTTGTGCTGGTTTCTTTTTTCTCGCCTTCCGGCTACGAGAATTTCAAGGCACACGAACAGGTAAATGCCATTACCTATCTTCCTGCCGATACGCTTTCCAATGCAAAAGCCTTCCTTAACCTGGTAAAGCCTACCGCGGCATTTTTTGTGAAATACGAGATCTGGCACAATTTCATCTCCCGCCTTTCGCAGCAGCACATCCCGGTTTACCTCGTTTCGGCCAATTTCCGCCCGGACCAGGTTTATTTCAAGGGCTACGGCTCCTGGTTCAGGCAGACACTGAAAAAATTCAACCACATTTTTGTCCAGCAGCGCAGCAACATCGACTTGCTTCAAACCATTGGCATTACCAGTTGTTCGGTAAGCGGAGATACCCGTATCGACCGTGTACTGGAAAATCTTGCCGAGCAAAAAACGGTACCTGAAGCGCTTGCTTTTCTTCAAGACGAGAAAGCCATCATTGTGGGAAGTGCCTGGTGGGAAGAAGTCCAGATCATCCGTGACTTCCTGGTGGAAACCGGCTACGAGGGCAAGATCATTATTGCCCCGCACGAAGTAAAATCAGAGAATACCGATCGTATTGCCGCTCATTTCGCGAATTTCAGTGTGCAGCGCTTCAGCTCTTTCGATGCCGGTTTGCCTGCACAAATCCTTATTGTGGATACTATCGGCCAACTGAAACACCTGTATGCTTACGCTAAACTAGCCTTCATCGGCGGCGGGTTCGGCTCCGGACTGCACAACATCCTCGAAGCGGTGACTTTCGGCATCCCTGTTTTCTTCGGACCGGAGTACAGGAATTTCCCCGAAGCCGAACAATTGATCCGGATCAAATGCGCTTACCCGGTGAAAGATTCCGCAGACTTTATCCAACAGGCCAAAAACCTGCTGAACAACCCGATGTACCTTAAAGTGGTAGAAGAAATGTCGCGGAAATACATACGTGACAACAGTGGTGCGACCCGCAAAATAATCACAAAAGTGGAAGAAAGTATAGGTTAAGGCATGGGGTTTGGGTAAGTTTAAGCTTTACTCCTAATCCCCTCTTGATGAAAAAGATACTGGTTCCGACCGATTTCAGCGACCATGCAATGTATGCATCAAAAGTTGCTGCCCGCATTGCCGCTCTTACCGGAGCCCGCATTTATTTTCTCCATGTTATTGATATCCCTGTATACGACAGCAACATGGGGATCGCCGAGCACCAGGACATCATGGAGAGCCTGATGATCATGCAGCAGGTGAAGAAAAGATTCAACCAGCTTTTTGAAGAACCTTTCCTCGAAGGTGTGAATGCGGTTGAAGTCCTAACTTTTTCAGGAGTACATGAAAACATTGCCGAACAAGCCAAAAAACACGAGATCGACCTGATTGTAATGGGTTCTCACGGAGCCAAAGGCTGGACCGAATTCTTCGTGGGCTCCAACACTGACCGGATCGTACGACTGGTGGATTGTCCGGTAATAACTGTTAAACAGGACATGCCTGACTTTAACCCGGTAAACATTGTTTTCTCCTCCAATTTTGATGGCGAAGACAATCATGTGTTTGAGGAAGTAAACCAGTTTGCCTGCATGTTCAACGCAACGGTTCACCTGCTTAAGGTCAACACCACATCCGGCTTCGAACCGCAGGAAGCCAGCATTGAGAAGATGAAGGCTTTCTCCAGTCATTTTTCCCTCAACAAATCAACCTATAACGTATACAACGCCCACAATATCGAAGAAGGCATCCTGGCGTTCAGCAATGAAACAGGAGCCGACCTCATTGCTATGGGCACCCACGGCCGGACAGGTATCGCCCACTTTTTTGGAGGAAGCATCGCCGCCGACCTGGTGAACCATTCTAGGAAGCCGGTGCTGACGGTTAGGATACAGAAGTGAGGGGGGGGGGAGCCCTCGCTGCGATAAGGAGGGCTTCGCTGCAATACGAAGGTTCCTTGCTACAATAAGGAGATCCCTCGCTGCGCTCGGGATGACGGGCTGCGTATTATTAATTTATCACGTCATCACATAATTTTCATCATGTCATCCCGAGCGCAGCGAGGGACCTCCCCTGTTAAAAACTACTCCTATTTTTTAGAACTAAAAACTGCTCCCCACCCTATATTTGCACTCCAATTCACAGGAGCAAATTCATGGAACAATATATTGTATCAGCCCGGAAATATCGCCCCGTCACTTTCGATAGTGTCGTTGGCCAAAAGGCTGTGACCAATACCCTGAAAAACGCTATCCGCAACAACCAGCTTGCACAGGCTTTCCTGTTTTGCGGTCCGCGGGGAGTAGGTAAAACCACCTGTGCACGTATCCTGGCCAAAGCAGTAAATGCTGACGATCCGGATAACGTGGATGCCACAACGCTCGACGAGTTTAATGTGGTAGAACTCGATGCCGCTTCGAACAACAGCGTCGACGACATCCGTAACCTGATCGACCAGGTAAGGATCCCGCCTGCAGCCGGACAAAAATTCAAGACCTATATCATTGATGAGGTCCACATGTTGTCTACCGCGGCATTCAACGCCTTCCTGAAAACCCTTGAGGAGCCGCCATCTTACGCGATCTTTATTCTTGCGACCACAGAAAAGCACAAGATCCTGCCTACGATCCTTTCGCGGTGCCAGATCTTTGATTTCCAGCGGATAAAGATCCAGGACATGGTTGATCACCTGGCGTCTATTGCACAGAAAGAAAGCATTGCCACCGAACCTGATGCGCTGCACATCATTGCACAGAAAGCAGACGGCGGACTCCGGGATGCCCTGTCGATGTTTGATCAGCTCGCGACCTTTACCGGCCGCAACCTGACCTACGCATCGGTAATAGAAAACCTCAACGTACTTGATTACGATTACTACTTTTCGGTAACCGATGCGCTGATCGGGCAGGATATTCCCAAAGCGCTCGTGATCTTCAGTGAGATCATCGAAAAGGGTTTTGATGGCCAGCATTTCCTGTTGGGACTGGGAGAACACTTCCGGAACCTGCTGGTATGCAAGGACCCCGTAACCATTCCATTACTTGAAGTCGGGGAAAAC
>JAZKEZ010000010.1:0-6205 GCA_040386675.1 Bacteroidota bacterium
ACTATTTCATCCAGAAAGAACTGCCTAAACTGGGTATCGAATTTTCCTTCATCGATGTTAACAATCTCGATGCACTTACTGCCAGTTTCCGTCCGAATACCAAGGGTATCTATGTAG
Source organism: Bacteroidota bacterium (assembly GCA_040386675.1). Classification (GTDB taxonomy): domain Bacteria; phylum Bacteroidota; class Bacteroidia; order Flavobacteriales_D; family Luteibaculaceae; genus DASUEB01. The sequence goes on from JAZKEZ010000010.1 coordinate 118, forward strand.
AAACCCCGTCGAATCCACTGCTTAAGATCATCGACCTGGACAAGATCGCTTCGTTTGCAAAAACGCATCGGCTGATCTCGATCATCGACAACACCTTTGCTTCACCGCTCAACCAGAACCCGATCCCGATGGGAATCGACCTGGTAATGCACAGCGGGACCAAATACCTCGGCGGTCACAGCGACCTGATCTTCGGAGCAGTTGTGGGCAGTAAGGAACACGTACTCAAACTCAAAGAACACGCTGTGAATTTCGGTCCGTGCCTGAACGGAGAGACCTGCGCACTGATTGAGCGAAGCATGAAAACACTTGCGGTTCGTATTGAAAAACACAATCGGAATGCGCAGTTCCTGGCTGAAAACCTGCAAAACCTCAGCTTCATAAATAAAGTCTATTATCCAGGTCTGACTTCCCACGAAGGACACGAACTGGCCAAAAGACAGATGTCAGGCTTCGGTGGAATGCTGTCGTTCGAGATCGATGCTTCTGCAAACCAGATCATCCGTTTTATGGAAGGGCTTGAGCTCATCCTTCCGGCGGTAAGCCTTGGTGGAGTTGAATCGCTGATCACTTCGCCGGTATACACTTCCCACGTCAAGATTGGCAAGGAAGGACGCATGGCCATGGGCATCAATGACAACCTGCTTCGCTTTTCGACCGGAATTGAAGATGCCGGCGACCTTCTCGAAGACATCAAACAGGCTTACCACAAACTGAGCGCTTAATCCAAGTTATTACTACCACTCCATACCCGAATGAAAATATCTTACAACTGGCTCAAAGAATACCTTCCGGCCGCATTGACCATTTCTCCTGAACAGATCTCCGAATACCTTACCGACAGTGGCCTTGAGGTGGAAGGCGTAGAAAAAATAGAAGGCGTAAAAGGAGGATTGGAAGGACTGGTGATCGGGAAAGTTCTTGACAAGCAGAAACACCCCGATGCCGACAAACTGAGCCTGACCAAAGTAGACGTTGGAACCGGAGAAATACTGGACATTGTTTGCGGTGCACCGAATGTAGCCGCCGGACAAAAAGTAGTGGTTGCCACTGTTGGCGCAAAACTCTATCCGACCGGCGGTGAGCCTTTCGTAATTAAAAAATCAAAGATCCGCGGAGCCGACTCTGTAGGGATGATCTGTGCCGAAGATGAGATCGGGCTGGGTACCGACCACAACGGGATCATGATCCTCGACGACAGCGCAGTGGTTGGTCAGCCGGCCAAAGAATACTTCAACATCCAGGACGATTACCTGATCGAGATCGGGCTCACTCCTAACCGTGCCGATGCGATGAGCCATTTCGGTGTTGCCCGCGACCTGGTTGCGGTAGTCAACGTTCGCGAAGGCCACGAATACAAACAGGTTCAGTTACCGGCTTCTATGTTGTCGGTATCCGCTACCAATCACGCCGGACCGATCGCGGTTTCGGTAGAAAACACTGAAAAATGTCCAAGATACTGCGGCGTGTACATTTCCGGGATCACGGTAAAACCCTCTCCCGAATGGCTGCAAAACAGACTGCGCACCATTGGTTTACGTCCTATAAATAATGTGGTGGATGTGACCAACTACATTTGTCACAGCCTTGGTCAGCCAATGCACGCATTCGATGCTGAAGAGATCGAAGGAAATGCGGTGATCGTAAAGACCCTGGCCGATGAAACTCCTTTTGTAACACTGGATGGTGTTGAACGCAAGCTGTCTGAAAACGACCTGATGATCTGCAATTCAAAAGGCGGAATGTGTATCGCCGGGGTTTTCGGCGGAGCAGTAAGCGGAGTAAAAGACAGCACCACTTCTATCTTCCTGGAATCAGCGTATTTCAACCCCGTAACGGTAAGAAAAACAGCCAAACGCTTCGGACTGAGCACCGATTCGAGCTTCCGTTTTGAGCGCGGCGTTGATCCGGACAGCACGCTGGAAGCACTTAACATTGCTGCCAACCTGATCCTTGAGCTGGCCGGCGGTGAAATTACCGGAGATGCGGTAGACATCAACAGCAATACAGGTGAATCTGGCTTCCTGGTTGAATTCGACCTGAAACGCTGCCATACCCTGATCGGCGAGAAGATCCCTGCTGAAAAAGTAAGCAAGATCTTCGATCAGCTCCAGATCCGCATTGTCCGCAAGAATGAGGACCAGTACCAGCTTCACGTACCAGCCTATCGCGTAGATGTGAGGAGAGAGTGCGATATTATCGAAGAAATCCTCCGCATCGTGAGTTTCAACAGCGTGGATATTCCTGAGAAAGTAGCCAACTCGATCGCGGTACAACGCAAGCCTGAACCTGAGGTGATCTATAACATTGCAGCCGGTTTCCTGGCCTCGAACGGTTTTAACGAGACCATGAGCAACAGCCTTACCCGCTCCGCTTATGCTGAATGGGCCTCAAACAGCGAAGTAAACCCGGAGAAAAGCGTATCGATCCTTAACCCTTTGAGTACCGAACTGGATGCGATGCGCCAAACCCTGTTGTTCAACGGATTGGAAAACATTGCGTTCAACCTCAACCGCAGGAACGACGACCTGAAATTCTTCGAATACGGGAAGACCTATCACAAAAAGGCAGAAAAAAGTTACTACGAGGAATACCACCTGGCCCTGTTCCTCACCGGGAACCGTTATGGCGAAAGCTGGAGAAACCCTTCTGAAAAAGCCGGGTTCAACGACTTGAAAGAAACCATCATCACCCTGCTGAACCGCCTCGGGATATACAAAGGTGCATCATTGGAAGAAGTAAGCAATCCGTGGTTTGAATACGCCGCAGAACTGCAGATCGCCCGAAAACCGGTGGTTACCTTCGGAAAGATCAGCCGCGACTGGCAGAAGAAGTTTGATGTGAAACAGGAAGTTTTCTACGCCGACTTTAAGTGGGATACCGTACTGCAACTGTTGTCATTCAACAAAACCGGTTATAGCTCACTTCCGAAATTCCCGTCTGTACGCAGGGACCTTTCACTGCTTCTCGATCAGCAGGTCACTTTCGGACAGATCGAAACCATTGCCCGGAAACAGGAGAAAAAATTGCTGCGCGACATCAACCTGTTTGATGTGTACCAGGGCAAGAACCTTGAAAAAGGCAAGAAATCGTATGCAGTGAGTTTTATCTTGCAGGATGAGGAAAAGACCCTGACCGACCAATTGGTGGAGGGCGTGATGAGCAAGATACAACAGGCGCTGGAAAGCGAACTGGGCGCTTCGCTCAGGGGATAAACCAACCCTTTTGGGTTACCTGCCTGCACTTCCCTCCCCGAAAAGGACCAAGTGAAAAACGACGATTTCGGGGGCTTACAAAAGTCGGTTTGCTACGCTAACATTGTCATGAACTTCTGCACAGGCAGAACGCAGAATGTTCAGACATCTCAACACTATACGCTCCGGGCGGTCCTGAACCCACCTCCCGGAGCTATTAAAAAAAGCGTAGTATGAATTTTTACACCAACCACCTCAGGTTTAACGATTACCTGGTCATCCACAACGGTGAGCACGATCCCTGCGTTAGCCAGCTCACCGACGACACACTGATCAACCGCAGCGAATGCCACGAAGTACTCCTGCTGATCCGCGAGATTATGCAACGCATGGAACTCGACAGTGAATACAGTTTTCATAAGATCGAGCGCATGATCCGTGACATCACTCCCCCAGCCATCCGACAGCGAAAAGAAATCATGATGTGGGTAATGGCCAACTTCTACACCGTTCCCTAATTCTCCATTTTCAATTCTCCATTTTCAATTATCCATTGTCCATTGCCCCCAAGTCCTTTTGGCTATATTTGGAAATGGCCGAAAGAAAAACATCAGTCCGTTATTCCTTGCTTCGTTTGTGGGTAAAACTTGGCCTGCACATCTACTTCAGAGAAATTGAAGTGGTGGGTAAAGAAAAGGTTCCTAAAAACGTACCGGTACTTTTTGCGGTCAACCATCCGAATACTGCACTGGACGCACTGCTAACGGCTTGTTTCAGTCCGCGGCACCCGTGGTTCCTGGCCCGCGGTGACGTGTTCCGCCGTGATTTCATGGCGCGCATCTTCAGGGCATTCCGAATGATGCCGGTGTATCGCGAACGCGACGGTGTGGCCCAGGTAAAGGAAAATACAGAGGTATTCAGTAAATCAGCTCGTATACTTGCGCGTGGCGGAAGCCTGATCATGTTTCCCGAAGGTTCGCACAACCGACAATGGAGAATACGCGATCTGCGCCGGGGACTGGCCAGGATCGCGACCGAAACGGTAGAACGCAATCCCGACTTGGTGGTAATTCCCGTAGGCATTACCTATTTCGATCCTACTTATGCTTTTTCTGATGTTCTGGTGCAATTCGGAGACCCGATCAAAGTAAGCGAGGTGATCGGTGAGCCGGCTCACCCGGTTCACCGCCAGGACGAACTGATGAAGCTCATCGGCGAACGCCTGGAAGAAATTACGCTGCACATTGGCGATGCCGACTATGAAGACATTTACAAGCGGGTAAAATACCTGGAGCAACACGAGCCCGGTGCGGAGAAACTCCGCGACGATTTTGCCAGGCTCAAAAAATGGATCGATGAGTGTCAGAACGATCCCGCATGCGGCAAAGCAAAAGAAGGCGAATTGCTGAAAACAGTGAGCCGGAAAACCTTCCCATTGATTGCCCTGATCGTTACTTTACCTTTCTGGCTGATCGGCAAGGTATTCACCATTGTTCCGCAACTGATCATTTATGGGATGGTGAAGAAACTGAAAGACGACCATTTTACGGGTGCAGTTCAATTTATTGCGGGACTGGTGATGTATACCGTACTGTTTATAGGGATTGGTGTATGGTCGTGGTTTAGCACGCTAACGCTGTTCTGGTTTATTCTGAAGTGGGGATCGCTTACATTCTGTATGTTCTTCGTGATGTTGTGGGAAGAACATTTCCAGAATTTCAGGGACAGGAGATTTAGTAGAAGTTGAAGTCTCCACTTTAACCGCAGAGGTAAGGAGGTTGTCGCAGAGATCACAGGGAAAAGTATAAAAGTCTCAGTGCCCTCTGCGACAACCTCTGTGTCTCTGTGGTTAAATAAAAACTACCCCTCTATATCACTCCCAAACGTCTGCACACTCTCTTCTTTCAAATTGATCAAATCCAGCATGATCAATCCATCAAGTGAGTTGTTAAACGCCGGATCAACATTAAACCCAAGTATCCGGGCGTTCTGGTCAATGTATTTCTTCAGCAATACCGGGATACTGAACTGGAACGGCTCGATATCCGCAATGATGCGGTCGAGGTGCTTCAGGTCGTTGCTCATATTATCGAGCAGGCTCATAATATCCTGGTCCTTGATCTTCCCGTTGAACGGTTTCTTCGGCTTCACCATCGAAGCCAGCTCGTGGTTGTAATAGTATCGTTTGATGAACTCTACGATCAGCGTCTGCGAGGTTTTTGAATAACTGTTGCTGATGCTTACCGGGCCAAGAAGATAGCGGTACTCCCGGTTTACAAACAGGAAATGCATGATTCCTTTCCACAGCAGGAACAGCGGCAAACGCTTCAGCTGGTATTCTTCCCTGACCCAGCTGCGTCCGAGTTCAAGACTTTGGGAAAGCACCTGGTCCATTCCTTTTTTGTAACGGAACAGCGTATTGGTATAGAAACCGTTCCTCCCGAATTTATTCAGGATGTCGTTTCCTTTCCCGATACGATACGCACCTACCACGCATTGTTTCTCACGGTCCCATAAAAACAGGTGGTGATAATACAGATCAAATTCATCCAGGTCGATCGCGTTGTTGGTACCCTCGCCTACCTGCCGGAAAGTAACTTCGCGAAGGCGACCGATCTCGGTGAGCAGGTTGGGGATTTCCGTTGAATAGGCAATATACACGTCGAACTCCTGCTGTGCCGATACCTTCAGTCCGAGTTTATCGAGATTTTCAATCTCTGCGGCCAACGTTTCTGTGCTTACCGCAGGCACGATGGGCTGCACCTTTTCACTTCTTCGCGGGAGATAAAATTGCTTCACCTTAAGGTCGGAGCTTCCAAGGCAATATACTTTTGCCCGGAGAAACCTGCCGTAAGCGTCGAGGTCCTTAAACTCTGCCTGGTCTGCAGTTGAGA
>JAZKEZ010000010.1:6215-9426 GCA_040386675.1 Bacteroidota bacterium
CGGACCGATAAAGTACTATCCTTCTTTTTGAACACCTCGCTGGCCAGTTTAGCCGTCCGCAACTTCGGATGCAGCAGTCCCAGCAATTGGAACAGCAGGCTGTTGTTCCCTTTAAAATGCACCGGGACAACCGGAACTTTAGCATGCTGGATGAGCTTCAGCGCAGGCTTCTGCCATTCACGGTCGGTGATCTTCCGGCTGTGGGTCTGGTAGCTGCTCACTTCTCCTGCCGGGAAAATCCCGAGTCCTTTTCCGCTTTTCAGGTGCTCGAGCGCTGCCTTCATCCCGGAAATACTGGATTTCTGCTGATCTTCAAACGGATTTACGGGGATAAAAAAGTCACCGATCGGTTCGATGTTTTTCAGCAGGAAATTCGCCATGACTTTGAAGTCGGGACGTTTGAGTGCGATCAGTTTAATGAGCATCAGACCGTCTATCGCCCCAAGCGGGTGGTTGGCCACCACTACAAAAGGACCAGTCTTCGGGATATTCCGCAATTCCTTCTCGAAGAAATTGACGTTGATGTGCATTTTCTCAAAAAATTCATTGACAAAAGCGATTCCCTGGTGATCTGAAAGATCAGAATACAGTTTATTGATCGCAGTGATCCCGGTGATCTGCATGATGATCTTTGCCACCACCTTCATATTGAGTTTATGAAGATTGGTTGCGTTCATCACGTCCTCCGGACTAATGAGTTCCTTCATCTTGGCGTTTGTAGGTCAGACAATAGTAGGAATTTCTTACTTATCGGGTCAGTTCTGTTTGATCCGCTGGCGCAGAGCCTCGTAAAGGATCACTCCTGCGGCCACCGAAACGTTCAGCGAACCCGTTGCTCCGGCCAGGGGAATACCTGCCAGTTTATCAGCTGCCTTCAACAATGCCGGCGAAATACCGTCTTCTTCCGATCCCATGATGATCGCCGTAGGACGGTTAAAATCGGTGGTATAGATCTCCTCTTTTGACTTTTCGGTACAGGCAATCACCTGCAAACCCGAAGCCTGTAAAAATGCCAGGGTGTATTTCAGGTTTTCTTCGCGGCAGACTGCAACGTTGAACAGTGCACCCGCTGAAGTTTTTACCGCATCTTCATTGATCCTTGCGGCTCCTGCAGTTGGAATTACCACAGCATGTACACCGGCACATTCGGCGGTACGACAAATTGCTCCGAAGTTCCTTACGTCGGTAACGCGATCCAGGATCATCACCAGCGGAACTTTTCCTTCGTCAAATAACGCAGGCACCACCTGGTCGATACGCTGGTAAGGGATCGGCGAAATGTATGCAATGGCTCCCTGGTGGTTCAGGCGGGTGATCGAGTCCAGTTTCTGTTGAGGGACATACTGGTGCGGAATACCGTTTTCACGCAACATGATCCTCAGTTCCATTAGCTGCTCACCCATCGCTCCCTGCTGAAGGAAAACTTTATCGAGTTCCTTGCCCAGTTTTAGCGCTTCGATGATCGGACGTGTTCCGAAAATATAATTGTCAGAGGATTTTTTCTCCCGTGGTGCTGTTCTCATAAATAAGCGTGCCGGAACCCGGCTTTAATTCTTTCTGGTTCTCTTTACAGAGTAAATATTCTCCCGGTCCGCCAGTAATCTACTGCCAGGTACCAGTTGGGCCGGTAAGCCAGGCTGCGTTGCAATACCAGGTCGTTATCAGAAAAAGGGTTTTCATTCTTTATAAATACCAGGTTGATCGAATTTACATTCGACTCCTGCCCGTATACCCAGCTCTCGCCGCCATCACGCATGTACAGGCCATCCGGCGGGCCAAAGATAATGTATATCATGCCGCGGTCTGTTTTCCAGCCTTCTTTATAGCTGGTAAAGAATTCATTTGCCTCCTCTACTCTTTTGTAGAAAGCCCTGATCACTTCGCGCGCACGTTCGCGGCTTCCGCAGTGCTCGATCCAGAAATTCTCGGCTGCGATCTTCTTGTTGGGTGCCTGGATCAGTTTCCTGAATTCCTCATTGCTGGCAATGTACTGCAGCGGCCCTACCATCTGTTCACCGGTGGTCACCATCGGGTGATTACCTGCAAATTTGAAAAAAGTAGTACCCATGAATGAATTCGTATCCGACTGGATAAAATAGATCCCTGTACGGTCAATCACTTCTAGCGGGAAATATCCCGCACTATCGTAAAGTGTATAGGTTGCATAGGGCCGCACCATTTCACGTTGCGGGGCTTCCGTGTCGAACGGCGGCCGCGCCAGGTAAATAGACGGATCAAAGAAAGTAACATTCACTTCCTGGCGTTCCTCGAGGTGATGTGAAATGAGTAGCTGTTTCTCATTCTTCAGTATTTTAGAGATCACCGGGACTTTGGTATAGGCATCAACTGCGAGAAAACCCTGGCGGTCAATGAGCTGTCCTTCCTTCAGTACACGAATGATCTTGGTATCTGACGTGTTCCTGTTCAGATCGGTGACGTTTACTTTGATCACATAATTACGACCCGCGGGAAGCGGCAATGAAAAACGGCCGATGAGGTCTTTGGCCAACTGGCCATTGTCGATATCAAGGTATTCAGAACTGTCTCGGTAAAATGGAAACTTGTCGCTGAAATTATTGAAGGCACCCACCTCCACCTTAATTCTTGCCGCGAAGTCGTTGTTCTTTGCTTCACGGGTATACAACAAATTCAGGGTATTGATCTTGAAATACAGGTAGCTGGAATCTTCGGAAGCGTTGAAAACCCTGAACTCCGGATGCAGTAACAGGTCTCTGCTGTAGAGGTAAGAGTAGTTGCTGACCTTGACAGATGAGGTGCTGCAAGCCAGCAAAAACAGCAGCGCGACAGCCCCGACAAGCTTTATCCTGATGCTACTGCTGGTAAAATTCATGTAACGAAAATAGGTAGTGCGATTGAAGAAGACAAGCAGAAAACACTCTGACCGGAAACTCACCCAATAATCTGTAACAATAATCGTTTAAAAAAGCCGGTCCGGAGGTTATTAATACCCGTTCGTTGAGATTTATTTTCCCCGAAGGGGGATACAGATGAACCCAAATGGAATACCTTTGTGCCGGTTATCATTCAAAATAACACACTACCCTATGAAAAAACTAATTGGAAGTTTAGCAGTTTGCGCCGTGGCAGCTCTTATGTTCAGTTCATGCAGAGTTCACAAAGGCTGTGAGGCCTATTCTAAAGTTGAGGTTAAGAAAACCACTACAAGGATCTGATCATGAATTGGAAGTCA
>JAZKEZ010000010.1:9436-15933 GCA_040386675.1 Bacteroidota bacterium
TCGACCAGCTTACTTCCCTGATTGCTGATAACCAGCAATCAGGCAGTCCGATCGCCATTTTCAAGCACAGCACACGTTGCAGCATCAGCGCAACCGTAAAGTCACGTCTTGAACGAAAATGGCCGTTTTCGGATGAATTCCCCATTTATCTTCTTGATTTGCTGGAACACCGCGACATTTCCGACCGAATTGCGGGTGAATTATCTATCCAGCATGAATCTCCGCAGCTTATCGTGTTAAACCAGGGGAAGGTGATGTATCACGCTTCACACCTGGATATCTCGGCCGAAGACGCTCAGTCTGCCGTATAAACAAAGTTAAGTTCCTGCTTCAGGTCATGGCTCAGGCTTTTAGCCACCGGGCAGGTTTCTGCAGCATTCTCCAGTATTTTTTTCTGCTTGTCGTCCAGCTTATCCCCGATGGTGAATACGATCTTTATCGCATCGATCCTTCTCGGGTTGGCCGCCATGATCTTTTCTACCGAGGCATTTACGTCGGTGTACGGAATGGCATGGGTATCGGCAGCAATCCCCATCAGGGTCATTGCACAGCTGGCAAGTGCCGTCGCCACCAGGTCGGTCGGAGAGAATTTTTCTCCCTTCCCTTTGTTGTCGACCGGCGCATCGGTATTGATCACCGTTCCCGACTGAATGTGCTGTGCTTCAGTGCGAAGCTGACCAAGATACGTTACTGTTGATGTAGGCATATAATGTTTGTAGAAGTGTAGCGTTAAATGCTAATTTTGTACTAAGTGATACAATCTTACAAAATATTCCTCTTTCTCGCGTTTTCGCTGATGTTCCTGGACACTCGTGCACAGGAACCGAAAGGTATATTTGGTGAAAATTCAACCGAGTTCAAACGCCAGGTTGTTGGCGGACCGGTTCTTCACACCCGCGGATTCGGACTTTCATTTGCCTGGGGAAAGCGCATTGACGGATTTCACCAGCGCATGATCCAGATCGAACTGGTTACGATGAAGCACGAAAAGGAATACCGCTCCTTCAACCCGTATTACGACGACAGCAAAGGTTACGTTTTCGGAAAACTCAACCAGATGATCGTATTACGACCAACCTGGGGAGTGAAACGCCAGTTGTATGACAAGCTCAGACCATCGGGCGTTGAGGTAGGTTACTCCTACGGCATCGGTCCTTCACTGGCCTTCCTGAAACCGATCTATCTTGAGATCGGCTACCCCGAAGTCCCTTACACCTACCTCGAAACCGAGCGCTATAACCCGGAGGAACACACCATCGACAGGATCTACGGAAGATCATCCAACCTGAAAGGCATAGAAAAAATGCAGCTGATCCCCGGTTTACACGGGAAATTCGGGATGGTGTTTGAATACGCCGATACCCGCGACCGGATCAAGGGAATTGAGGTCGGAGCTACGGTTGACGCCTACATCAAAAAAGTTCCGATCATGGCCTTTGTGCCCAATCACAGCCTCTTTTTCAATTTTTACCTTCAGTTGATCTTTGGCAAAAAATACATTCAATAACTACAGGAATTCAATCATAGTGGAAGAGATCATCAGTGCAGAAGCGAAAGTAAGAGTTGGTAAACCGAAGTGGCTTCGGGTAAAATTGCCAACCGGCGAGAATTACAAAATGGTGCGCAACCTGGTTAGTGAACACAAGCTGCACACAATCTGCGAAAGCGGGAACTGTCCGAACATGGGCGAATGCTGGGGCGAAGGCACAGCAACCTTCATGATCCTGGGCAACATCTGCACCCGCTCCTGCGGATTTTGCGCTGTTGCCACGGGAAGACCCGAAGAAGCCGATCCATTTGAACCGGCCCGGGTGGCCCAGTCGGTATTGCTGATGAAGGTAAAACACGCCGTGATCACCTCGGTTGACCGCGACGACCTGGCCGACGGCGGAAGTGAGATCTGGGCGGCTACCATCAAAGCCATCCGCAGAAAAAGTCCGCAAACCACCCTTGAAACGCTGATCCCTGATTTTGCCGGAAGATGGGACAACCTGCAGCGCCTGATCGACGTGGCACCGGAGATTGTATCGCACAACCTGGAAACCGTTAGAAGGCTTACCAAACAGGTGCGTATCCAGGCCAAATACGACCGCAGCCTTGAGTTGCTTCTCCGCCTGAAACAGGGCGGAATGCGCACCAAGAGCGGAGTAATGCTTGGTCTCGGCGAAACCGAAGACGAGGTGCTGGAAACCATGGACGATTTGAGAAGTGCGCAGGTAGACATCCTGACACTGGGACAATATTTGCAGCCTACCCCCAAGCATTTACCGGTAGCCAATTTCATCACGCCCGAAAAATTTGAGGAATACCGCCTCATCGGACTTGAGAAAGGTTTCCGTTATGTAGAAAGCGGTCCGTTGGTCCGCTCCTCTTATCACGCCGAAAAACATTTATTTTAATTTACCCTGACCCCGCCCGTGCGGGGTTTTTAATACCTCACCCAATGATCCGTGTTGCTATCAATGGATTCGGAAGAATCGGAAGAACAGTTTCCAGGATACTCCTTGCTGAACCTGGAACAGAACTCGTCGCCATCAACGACCTTGCTGATGCCGACATTATGTCGCACCTTTTTAAATACGATTCGGTTCACGGAAAGTTCAACGGAACGGTAAGTCCCGGAAGCGACGGTGCCTCTATCGACATTAACGGAACGAAGATCCCGTATTCCAGCATCAAAAACCTTTCGGAACTTCCGTGGAAGCAACTGAATGTGGATGTAGTGATCGATTGTACCGGGATCCACAAGGACCAGGAATCGGCGTCGCAGCATATTACTGCCGGGGCAAAAAAAGTGATCATCTCTGCTCCTGCCGACGATTCGGATATCAAAACGATCGTGATCGGTGTGAACGATGACATCCTGACCGACAGCGATGTGATCCTGTCGAATGCTTCGTGCACCACCAATTCCGCCGCACCGATGATCCAACTGATCGACGACCTGTGCGGTATACAAAGCGGCTATATTACCACGGTCCATTCGTACACGGGCGATCAGCGCCTGCACGATACGCCCAACAAGGATTACCGGAGGGCGCGTGCTGCCGCAGTATCTATCGTTCCTACCACCACCGGCGCTGCCAAGGCCATGAACAAGATCTTCCCGAACCTCAATGATCGCCTGGGCGGATGTGGGATCAGGGTACCGGTTCCGGACGGTTCACTTACCGACCTTACCTGCGTGGTAGACCGCCCGATCACTGTGGATGAACTTAACGCTGCCTTCAAAAAAGCATCAACCGGCCGTTACCTCAATATTCTTGAATATACCGACGAACCTATTGTATCGATTGACATTGTGGGAAATCCGCATTCGTGCATCTTCGACAGCCAGTTGACCTCGATTATCGGGAATACCATTAAAGTGGTGGGTTGGTATGACAATGAGATGGGGTATTCGCATCGGTTGAAGGATTTGGTGGTGAAGATGTTTAGTTGAGTTTTTTAACCACAGAGGCACAGGGATTACGCGGAGCACACGGAGAATTGTTTGTAATCTCTGCGACAATCTCCGCGCCTCTGCGGTTACTCTTTTTCACTGTTTTCAACATTCAATCGTTTACTACTCTGCCTATCAGCATGCTACATCAGAAATTACAGCGACTACTTTTGTAACATCCGTAATTATTGGTTGTACGCATGAAAAGAATCCTATCCCTTTTTGCTTTATCGCTTCTTCTGTTCCAGGCCAATGCCGGAAATCCGGGACAAAAAATTTCGAGACAGGAATACATCGACTCCTGGAAGCGTGTGGCTGTAGACAACATGAAGAAGTTCCGCATTCCTGCCAGCATCATTCTGGCGCAGGGAATCCTGGAAAGCTCATGCGGAAACAGCGAGCTGGCCACACAGGCCAACAACCACTTCGGTATCAAGTGCCACGACTGGGTTGGCAATAAGTATTTTTACGATGATGACGCCAAGCAGGAATGCTTCCGGAAATACGAAAGTGCTGCACAATCGTATGCCGATCATGGCGAATTCCTGACCAAACGGAGCCGCTACGCTTCGTTGTTCCAGCTCGATCCGAAGGATTACAAAGGCTGGGCTTACGGATTGAAGAAAGCCGGTTATGCCACCAACCCTGCCTATCCGGAACTGATCATCAAAATTATCGAGGAAAGTAAACTGGCCATTTATGATGAAGGAGTGATCATTGAAGAAACCCCGGTTGTGAAGGAAGAACCTGCTCCTGCAGTTGCTGCTGCCCAGCCGGTAAAGCGAACCGGCAAGAACCGCAAGGAAGAAGTGACCATTTACCTGGATCACGAGGTACTGGTATCCGACAACAAGATCAAATACATAGAAAGTCGTGCGGGAGATACGCCTCAGAAGCTATCGAAGGAACTGGATATGGGACTTTGGCAGATTTTGAAGTACAACGACTTTGACAAGTCTACCAAATTGAAACCAGGAGATGTGGTGTACCTGCAACCGAAACGTAGAAAAGCCAAACTGGAAAGACATACTGTGAAAAGCGGCGAAACGCTGATGCAGATCTCACAGCTTTATGGTATTAAGCTGAACAGGTTGTATAAGATGAATGACCTGGCGGAGAATTCGAAGATCAAAGAGGGGTATGTGCTTAAATTGAGGTGAAAAATAAGCTGTTCATAGAAAAATGCGGGATGGTTATTTTAACCACAGAGGCACAGAGTATTTTCACGGAGGACTCAGAGAATTCCTCAGAGATCTCTGCGTTAACCTCTGTGACTCTGCGGTTAAAAAAGAGATTTAATTGAGAACACGGAAAAGCTTCGCTTTTTACTTCATACCCAAATACAACTGCAGTTAATCCTCTTCACTAAACTCCGGAACCCTTAACCGCTTCGCTTCTCTCCCTCCGAACGCCAGGTTGATCCCGAAGCGGGCCTGCACCGTTTTAGTGGTTTTCAGGGCCAGCGGTGCCAGTATATTATCTGAAGTGGCATACAGTTGCACCGGACCGGCTTTCACCACGAAACCTCCGCCGAGGTTTACCAGGCTTTTGTTCAGGTAAGAATAGTTTACCGTAGCACCCAGCCAGTGGTTCACTTTTACCTGGTAATAGAAGGTAAATGAGGGACGCAGCACTTTTGATATTAATTCGGTACGCACCAATGTCCCGATCGAATGGTAATCGTTCAGGGCCAGGTTTCCGCCGAGGATAAGCTGCGGATTAAGCCGTGCCGAATACGCCTCCGAATTTTCACTGAACTTCAATCGTTCCTTGAGTGTATCCAGCTTATCGGCAAGTTCGCGCGAAAACTGATCGCTGTCCAGTTTTTGCACATCCACTCCTTCGAACGAATAATTGATGTTGCGGTTCTCGTAGTTTTTTACGTCGCTTTTCCAGTGGATGTAACCCAGGTTTAGCAATGACCCCGAAAGACTGATGCGGTCGTTGAGGTAATATTCGGCAGCAAGATCGAGGGCAAGGCCGGTGTTTCCTCCTGGTTTCAGGATCCGGTTTTGAAGGAGTTTGGCCACATCATCGCCTTCGCTTTTCAGGATGCCAAGTCCGCTGGTTTTTAGTGCCAGATCGCCGTCAAGACTTACTGCAAATGTATTCTCGTCGGTAGTGAGTCCGAGTTTGGAACGCGTGGTGGTAATGTTCAGCAATCCCATCAGGTACTTAGCTCTCACTCCCACCCTCATCCGTTCTCCAACCGGAAGCGATGCTCCGAGCGCAAATTCGTGGTACATGTTCAGGTTGTAGGCCATTCCATCCATATCTGCACGATTCCCGAGCAATTCTTCGCTGGCGTTTCCTTTGAAGATCAGCGTAAAGAAATCTTTCGGATAGGTATAATTGGTGTTCACCCTTTCCGACATCGAAAAACTGAAATACATATTCTTTACCCGGACACCGGCGCTGAACAAGTCGGTATTCACATCCATGGAAAAGACGTTTTTCTTACCTAATCCATCCACCACTTTCCCGATATCTACGGTCTCGTCTTTGTTGCCGATAAAACGGCCGAAGGCAAAACCGGTATTGGAAGCGTTGATATAAACGGAAGACATGACCGGCAAGCCGATATGCACCCTGGATTTGGGCAGATAGGCCGGATTTACGTATAACTGCTGGAACACGTTGTTGAGGGTATACAGGCTGATGTCTTGCTGCGCACTGGCGGTAACCACGCAGCCGGCCAGAACAAAGAGAGAGAGGATTTTCTTCATGGGGTTTCGCGGCTTCAGGGTTTATACGACAGTTCTGCTTTTACTCCCATTTGTACTTTGAGGTAGTAATCGCTGTAAATCTTCACTTCTCTGCCGGCGCGGGCATCTTTGGTTTGCAGTGACGCCCTGATCACGATGTATTTGGACGAGGAGATGATCTTCATCTTTTCGTTGTTGGCCACGATGTCTTTTACGGTTTTGGCGGCGGCCACGACTTTTCCTGCCGCATCGAGCTGACCGGATTTGACGAACTGATCAGAACCTGTGAACAGCGAGTCCTTCCGCACATAATTCGCATCCAGGAAATAGACCTGCAGGTCCACATCGAT
>JAZKEZ010000010.1:15943-22887 GCA_040386675.1 Bacteroidota bacterium
GGTTGATGCGCAATACACCTGATTTCAGGTTTTGCTGTTCGCTGAGGGAAAGGCCCAATTGCACGGTATCCTGCAACACCCAGTCGTAACCGAAACCGGTGAGCGGCAATTCTACAGCAGTTTCTACCCCAAGCATTCCTTCTTTGGTGATGCGGTTGATGGTTTTAGACCCGGGATTTGGCATCGCTTCGACTTGGTAGATCAGTACTTTTTTCTTTGGAGTAATGAGGTCCCTGAGGTTGCTGTTTGATCTATTGATCGAGACGTTGGTCTCTACCGGTTGCCCGGGAACGAGCGGATATTGAATAGAAAACGGATTCTGAAAATTACTGAGGAGTAAATTCGTGCTGATCCCACTTTCCGGTTCTTTGAGCAACAACTGTTTCAGGTTGATGTTCATCGGGATGGTCATGTTGTTGGTAAACTTCAGGTTCACCCGCGGATCGGTAAGGGCAAACGAAGCTCCCGACGGAGTCTGTGACTCGTTGGTAAACTGAAACAGATCGATCTCCACACTATCAAGCGAAAGCGGAATTATGCTGTTTCCCAGATAGCAGTCTACCTGATTATAGCTCAGGTTATTGAGTCCCACTCCTATCGTAACTCCATCGTTTGAAGAGATCGGTGCACTCCCGGATGAAATGATACTGATGTTGTAGCGTACCCGGAACGTATTGAAAGTGGTGTTAACTTTGGAAAGGTCTATCGCCGCGTTGTCTATCGACTGCGAGCGACTGATCGCGTGCCCCGAACCATTGTACTGGGAAGTCCCGCTGAGATTAACAGGAGTTCCATTCACCACCAGGTCTGGAAAAGTGAGAATGTAAGTGATGGTGTGACGCACGTTGCTGTTTAGCGACACTGAAAGCCCGCCTTTCTCGAGCAATATCCGGTACAATTCCGGTATGCCGGCTGCACTGAAATTCACCTCGGCCTCACCGTTCAGCTGCACCGATTGTCCGGCGGGAAACGGATTGAGTGTCGGCCCGGAATACATTACGCTGGTGGAATAACTCTGGTCAGATAGCGTAAAAATACGGCCGGCGGGGAGCTGCAGCACCTTGTTGTTGTACACTACGGTCACCACGCCATCGGGATCGGTGGTCACCCGGTTGCTGTCGGTCTTTGCCAACAGGTTGTAAATGCCCAGGTTAGAATTGATCAACGGCACGGCATACACCGGGTTGATCTCGTTGAAACCGTAATCGCAGGCCGTGCACAGCAGGAGCAGGAGCGCGATGAGGGAAAGGTGGGGTTTGCGGACCATGGGAGGAGTGAAAGAGGAGAGTGAAAAGAGTAGAGTGGAGAGAGGAAGGTGGTTAAAAGTTAAGATCAAAGATCAAAAATTTTAACAGATAGCAGGCATTAGATTTCGCTGTCTTCGGTTGAGAGCGAAAAATTGATTTCCAGTTGCTCGGGAAGCAATCGGAAGGAGATGCGGTGCTCGGGATGTGTTCCGTGAAGTGAGATGGCTGTGCGGTGCGCCACAGTTGGATATCCTTTATTGCTTTTCCAGTTGTAGTGCGGCACTTCGTGGTGCGCTGCCGACATGTATTCGTCGCGATGGGTTTTGGCGAGGACCGAAGCGGCGGCAATACTCTGGTAGATCCCGTCGCCTTTAATGATGCAGGAATGCCTGATAGTATTGTAGGCCTTGAAACGGTTGCCGTCTACAAGAATGTGCTTCGGCAGTTTTTTCAGCTGGTCGAGGGCGCGGTGCATAGCCAGGAACGAGGCATTCAGGATATTGATCTCGTCGATCTCTGTCGGTGAAACGAATCCAACTGCCCAGCAAAGGGCTTCTTTCTCGATCACCGGCCGCAATTGCTCACGCTGGTTGTGGGTAAGTTGCTTGCTGTCGTTGAGTAACTCGTTGGAAAAGCCTTTGGGAAGAATCACTGCTGCGGCCACCACCGGTCCGGCGAGGCAGCCTCTTCCGGCTTCATCGCAACCGGCTTCGAGTATTCCTTTGGTATGGTAAGGCAACAGCATACGGAGGTCAATTTAAGGCTTTTTCTATGCTTTCCCACAGCAATGCCGCAGATCGGTCCCAGCTGTAGAGCCTGGCCTGCTCGTAACCCAGGGCTATCAATCGTTCGCGCTCTGCCTCATCGGTAGCGAGCCGGTGCAGTCCGTACGAAATGTCGGCAACAGAAAACGGGTCGACATAATACGCGGCTTTCCCGGCAATTTCGGGAATAGCGGTGGCATTGGCACCGAGTACCGGCGTTCCGCAGCGCATGGCTTCGATCATCGGGATGCCGAAACCTTCGAAATAGCTGATGTACAGCAACGCAAGCGCTCCGGAAACGGCTATGTTCATTGCGGCATCGTCAAGCCTTCCGGCAAAAATGATGTCTTGTTTAAACTCGCTGCTCTCGAGTGCGCTTTTCATTTCCCGGTTCCACCAGTAGGTATCGCCGATAAGTACCAGTTTGGCCGTCTGCTCCGGGAATTTCTGCCTGAACCAGGTAAAGGCCTGGATGGTCCGCACCACGTTTTTACGCGGATGGATTGAACCAACGGTAACAAAATAAGGAGCGCCACCTGTATATAACTCTTTGAACCGGCCAATATCGGCAACAGTAGCCTTTTGGAAAATCTCGTTTACGCCATTGTATACCACATCGATCACTCCGGGATCGACCCGGTAGGTTTTGCTGATGTCGGTTGCTGAAAAGTGAGAAACCGTGGCGATGCGTCTGGCTTTGGCTGCAAATTTCGGGAAAAAGTACCGGTAATAGCTTCTTACCAGCCACGGCAGATCATCGGGATAATGCTCAAAATTGAGATCGTGGATCACGGTAAGGCTTGGAACTTTGGTTCCCAGCGACAGGTAACCGTCGGGACTGAGGAAAAGATCGGGTTTGTTCTTTCTGAGCCAGTTTTTCACCGAGAACTCGAACCAGGCCACAAACAGGAACGGGTGCCGGGCCGGCGGACCAAGAACTACGGGTGTAACATTATCTGCAAAAAGAAAAGAGGAGTCGAACGGACGATCGAAGAGGAAGATGAATTCGTGTTCGGGATGTGCCCTGACAATGCGGCTGAGTATTTCAAGCGAAAAACGACCGATCCCATCCAGTCTGCCTTTCAATAAAAGTCTTGTATTTACTGCTATCCTCACGCTACTTTCTCTAAAGGAGCACGAAAATAGAAGATTTATTTACGCCAATTATGAAATGCCTATTTTTGCCGCCATCTATTCGGGGAATACCCGGAAATACTATGCAAAAAAAGTTCGTCGCCAATTTATTCTTCCTGCTGCTGCTCAACCTGACGATCAAGCCGTTCTGGATCCTCCAGATCGACCGAAGCGTTCAGAACATACTGGGAACAGAAGAATACGGACATTACTTTGCACTGATGAACTTCTCGTTCCTGCTCAACATCATTCTTGATGCGGGACTTACCAATTACAACAACCGGAACATCAGCCGTTACCAGTTCCTGGTAAAAAAACACTTCAGCTCACTGTTCACACTGAAGCTGATGCTCGGCGGACTTTACTTCATTGTTGCCGGAATTTCAGCGTTTTTCCTGGGGTACCACAAGCAGTCGTGGGACCTCCTGATACTGTTGCTGCTCAACCAGTTCTTTGTGTACCTGGTGCTTTACCTGCGTTCCAACCTCGCCGGACTTCAGCTGTTCAAATACGATTCGGTGGTATCTGTGCTTGACCGGCTGCTGATGATCATTTTCTGTGGTGCACTGATCCTTACGAACGACAAGTATCACCTGCTGAACATCAAGACTTTTGTCATAACGCAGGTCATTTCATACGCAGTAGTTGCTGTGGTGGCCATGCTGATCATTTTTAAGAAAGTGGGCAAGGTGAAATTCACTTTCAAGCCTACGTTTTCGAGGATCATTATCAAGAAAAGTCTGCCTTACGCGATCCTTGTTTTGCTGATGACTTTTTACAACCGTACCGATTCGGTGATGCTTGAGCGGATGCTTCCTGCCGGCGTGGGTGCCCTGCAATCCGGTATTTATGCACACGGTTATCGCTTACTCGACTCGGCAAATATGATCGCGGTGCTCTTCTCTACCCTGCTCCTGCCTATGTTTTCGGGCATGCTGAAGCGCAACGAATCGATACAGCCGCTGGTGGAAACCTCGTTCAAGATCCTGATGAGCGGCGTGATCATGATCGCTGTGCTGTGTTTCTGCTTCGCCGAACCCATCATGGGAATATTGTATTCTGATGAGGTAAAGGAATCCGCGTGGGTGTTCCAGTGGCTGATCCTTAGTCTCATCCCTATTTCCATCACTTACATTTTCGGCACCCTGCTTACTGCCAATGGCAACCTGAAATGGCTGAACCGCATGGCATTGGTAGGCGTGGCACTGAACATCACCATGAATTTCTTCCTGATCCCGAAGCTGATGGCTTTCGGAACGGCGATCTCGTCGCTGATCACACAGGCCGTTACTGCTGCGGTACAGGTATTCCTGGCAGTTAAACTGGTAAAGTTCCAGATCGGACGGACACTGATCCTCAAAACCATTTTCTTCTCTGCAGGCGTGTTCATTATAGCGAAAGCTCTGATCTGGGCACCCGTAGACCTGTTCATCTGGTACCGGTTCATACTGGCCGGGGTAATGGGGCTGGTTCTCGCGCTGGTACTGGGTTTACTGAATCCCGGTTCGGCACTGGCCATTCTGAAGAATAAAGGTGCCGCATGACGCCAATTTTCCTACTTTTGACAACTTTAGTTTAAAAAGCAACAACCTTTATGGGCAACGAATTCTCATTTGCCGAGCTTACCAGGATCATTCAGAAAAGACTTAAGTTCATCCTGGCTATCGCAGTGATCGCCGGTGTACTTGCAATTGTTTTTTCAGGAGAAACTTTCATCAAGCCACGTTACAAATCCTCAGCCATTGCTTACGCTTCAAACATCGGTGAATACAGCGATGAGAGCACAACCGAACAATTGCAGCAGTTGTTTGAAAGCAGTGATGTACGCGACAGTATCATCAAAAAATTCAATCTTTTCAAGCATTACGAGATAGACGAAAAAGGTGCCGGTGCCCATTTCATGGCAAATGGCGAGTACAACAGTCGTGTGCAGATAAAGAAAACCAAGTACGAGGCGGTTGAGATAACGGTGGAAGACGAAAGCCCGAAAATGGCGTTCGACATGACCAACGAACTGATGAGACAGGTGAACCTGAAGGCACGTAACCTGCAGCGTTCAAAGTCGCAGGAGGTGGTAGATATGTCGACACGACAACTGGCTGAACAGAAGCTCCGCCTGGATTCGCTGGACAGAAGGCTGAATGTGCTGCGTAAGGAAAACGGGCTGCTGGAATACGAAATGCAAACCCAGGAAGCTTCGAAAGGAATGTACCGACTGGCTGCCGGTGGCAAATCAGGTTCTAAAGACTACAACGATGCCAAACGTACCCTGGACAACCTCATCGAAAACGGTGGTGAGTTCAAAACCCTTTATGAGCAGCAGGAGTACGCCAACCAATTTTACAACAAACTGATGGAACAGCATCAGACCGCACTTAACGATGTTAGAAAAGAACTTACTTACCTGAATACGGTGGTTTACCCCGAAGTAGCTGATAAAAAGCACTACCCGGTAAGGTGGCTGATCGTTTTCACGGCTGTATTTGCTTCAATCCTGTTCAGTGTGGTTGTGTTCCTGTTCACTGAAAAGAGAACCGTTGGAAATTCAGCGATCTAAATATTTCGTTCCCCTTCTTTGCGGACTTTTTATTGTAGCCAATACGGCTGCAATTGCCTTCGAATTTTATTTCCTTGGCCTGATCCCTGTTGCCCTGTTGGCCGCCTGGCTGGCACTGAATCACTACGACAAGCTGGTGTATTTCGTGGTGCTGGCCACTCCGTTTTCCATTAACCTCGAAGACCTCCAGATCGCCGGTGGCGTTGGCATCTACCTGCCTACCGAACCCATCCTGATCACGCTGATGCTGATGTTTTTCCTGGAAACGATCCGGAGAAACCCAATCGACGTCAGGATACTGAAACACCCGGTTTCCATTGTTATTTTCTTACAGCTGTTCTGGCTCGCGGTTACGGCTTATGTAAGCGAAATGCCGTTCATCTCGTTCAAGTTCTTTACGGCGCGTTTGTGGTTTGTTGTGGTCATGTATTTCATTACCGCCCAGATCTTTAAACAATACAAGCCTATCAAGGTATTCATCTGGCTGTACCTGGTTTCGCTCATCGGCGTGGTACTCATTACACTTACCGTTCATGCGTCCCAGGGATTCAGCGAGGAAGCGGCACACTGGGCCATGAATCCGTTTTACAAAGACCACACTTCATACGGTGCGTTACTGGCCATGTATACCCCGGTAACCATAGGATTGCTGGTTGCAGGCAATTACAAGAACGGGACAAAAATAGTGTTGGGTTCCCTGCTGTTCATTTTGTGCGTCGGGCTGGTGTTTTCTTACACCCGTGCGGCCTGGCTCAGTCTGCTGGGTGCTGCTGGCGTATTCGTGATCCTGTATTTCAGAGTCAACTTCCGGTTTGTACTGCTCGGTCTGGGTGTGGTTGCCGTTGTGTTTTTTGCGTATAAAGATGTGGCGCTGCAAAGTCTTGAGAAAAACCGGCAGGATTCGTCCGACAACCTGAGTGAGCACGTTGAATCGGTTTCGAACATCAGCACCGATGCATCGAACCTGGAACGACTGAACCGCTGGAGTTGTGCGCTGAAAATGTTTGTCGAGAAGCCTTTCTTCGGATTTGGCCCGGGAACGTACCAGTTCCAGTATGCACCTTACCAGAACTCAATGGACAAAACCATTATCTCTACCAATGCGGGAGATGGCGGAAGCGCCTGCGCAGTTCGACCATCCTGGCGGGCAGATCACGCGCGTTATTCAGGCGCGGCGGGGTCAGTCGCTGTTCAGGGATATGGTGCTGACCTCATACAGGTCGCGCTGTGCTTTGACGGGTG
>JAZKEZ010000011.1:0-2486 GCA_040386675.1 Bacteroidota bacterium
TCTGGCTCATCCCGACTTCATCAATCTCCACATCTGCGTAAGCAAAATTGTATTGTCCGTTTGCCGAAAGGCTCACCGGACTGAGTGCTTTTCCACGGGTACCAACGCCAACGGTATATACCCGTATTCCGTATTCCTTGGCAATTTCTGCAGCGGTAAGCGGCGGGATATTCCCGGCATTGTTCACACCGTCGGTCAGCAGGATGATCACCTTGCTTTTTGCTTCTGAATCCCTAAGTCGGTTAACGGCTGTAGCGAGACCAAGTCCAACAGCAGTTCCGCCTTCAACCCATCCGGTGCGGATCTGCGACAACAGCTGGTTCAATACCCTGTGATCGGTAGTCAGCGGACATTGGGTAAACGCCTCGCCTTCGTAAATAACCAGTCCGATGCGGTCGTCCACACGCTGGTCGATAAAATTACGGGCCACTTTCTTCGCACTTTCCAGTCGGTTCGGGCGGAAATCTTTCGCCAGCATCGACGCCGAAACGTCAAATGCGATTACGATGTCAATTCCTTCGGCGTCTATATTCTGCCAGTTTGATTTGGATTGCGGACGTGCGAGGATCACGATCAGACCTGAAAGGGCAAGCACCCGGAAAAAGAACCAACTCGATTTAAAGAAGATGCGCCAGTTGCGTTTGATGCCTTTAAAATGTCCAAGCGTTGATATGCGTATTTCAGCATGGATGTTCCCGCTTTTCCAGACAAACCATACCGAAAGTAACGGAATGAGCAGGAGCAGGTAAAAGCAAACCGGGTACTGAAACTCGAACCAGTACACAGAGAGTCTCCAGCCTACGAATACCAGCAGGTTGAGCAGGAGCACGAATACCCCGTTCTCGATGTATTTATTAAAGTGTTTTTTCATTGCCGGTTTCCGGAAGTTTACTGGTTCTGGTGTGTTGAACGAAACGTATGGCCATGTCGATCGACATCAGCGCGGTTTGTTCGTCGGGCTGCTGACGGGCGAATTTCACAAGGTCGGCAGTCGAGAGGATCTCTTTCAAGCGGGCACGTTCATCTGCAGGACATTCGCTGAAGCGCAGGCTTTTCAGTAACTCGGCGGTGGTTTGTTCCAGCGCGAGTACCTTGAACCTTTTCTCAATATAGCTTCTTAAAATGTCGGTCAGTTCAGAGTAGTACACTTTTGGAACAACGCGGTTCCAGCGTTGCTCGATCCTTATTTTCTCAAGTTGATCCAGCGCAATCTCGTCAATGGTGCGGGTGTCGATCACCGCTTCAGGTTCTGTCAGCTGCTGTTTTCTTCTCTTTCTCAACAGGTAGATCAATACATAAATCACCACCAGTATAGCTACTCCCACTAGTATCACCACGCGGTTTTCAAGGATCCAGTCCCAGATCCCGAAAGGCACATCTACCACACCTTTAATGTCCTTGATGGCCTTAGTAGTATCAACTTCGAATGTAATGGCCTGGATGTCAATCGTATTGGTGAATATGCTGTCGCCGTTTACCAGGATGGCAAATGGTCCGACGGTAT
Source organism: Bacteroidota bacterium (assembly GCA_040386675.1). Taxonomy (GTDB): domain Bacteria; phylum Bacteroidota; class Bacteroidia; order Flavobacteriales_D; family Luteibaculaceae; genus DASUEB01. The sequence continues at coordinate 1,505 of JAZKEZ010000011.1, forward strand.
ACATGGCACTGTCGAATGCGGTTACCACGATGTTCCTTCGCTGCATCATTGCCGCAGGATCCTCATTGCTCATCGGAAGCGTATCGATTGCTCCGCGGGATGTAACCAGTACTTTGCCACCGAGCAGGGAATCAGGAATGGACGGCCAGTTTACCAGTGCCGTCTTGCCCTGGTTGGAATAGAATACCGAAAGGGTGAGTTTTACCTGCTCACCCATACGGATGCGCGAGGTGTCGGCCTGTAATAAGGCCTGAGGCTGCTGGGCATATGCTCCGGCAAGCGTAAAGAGAAATAATATGAGTGCTGAGATACTGCGCATTACTTACCTCGCTTTTTGAACAGGTTCATCAATGGCTTTACAAAGTTTTCGTGTGTTCCGATGCTCGTGAAGTCGACACCTGATTTTTTAAGACTGGTGTGTACCAGGTCCTTTTGGCGCAAGGCGTTTGCGCGATACGTTTGTCTTACTTTCTTATCGCTGGTATTTACCCATTGATAGACGCCGCTTTCGGCATCGAGGAATTTAACGAGACCGACATCCGGCATTTCCTGTTCGCGTTCGTCATACACATGAAAAGCGACCAGGTCGTGTTTCTTATTGGCAATCCTCAGGTTGTCGCGGTAGTTGCCGTGATCAATAAAGTCGCTGATCAGGAATGCGATGCAGCGTTTTTTGATCGCACGGTTCAGGAAAACGAGCGCTTCGGCGATGTTGGTGCCTTTCCCGGTCGCCTGAAAATTGATCATTTCGCGGATCACGCGAAGGATGTGACTTTTCCCTTTTTTAGGAGGGATGAACAGTTCTACCTTATCCGAGAAAAAGATCACACCCACTTTATCGTTGTTCTGAAGCGCTGAAAAAGCAAGTACGGCGCTCAGTTCGGTGATCAGGTTGCGTTTCAGTTTCTCGGTGGTTCCGAAGTTATCGGAGGCAGAAACGTCGACCAGCAGGATAGCGGTCAACTCGCGTTCTTCTTCAAAC
>JAZKEZ010000012.1:0-4051 GCA_040386675.1 Bacteroidota bacterium
ATTTCAGGGCCACCAACCAGGATGCGCTGGAAAACATCTACAAAGAGATCGACCAACTCGAAAAGACGCGGTTAAAAGTCACCGAATTCAGCCGGAAGAAAGAAGAATTCTTTTGGTTTGCCATCGGGGTACTGGTGTGCATCGCGCTCGAATTCATTACTAAAAACACCTTATTTAAAACTATACCGTAATGAACAACAGGCAGTATAGTTACAATCTTGGCTCACTCGCCATCGCCCTTCTCATTACCGAAGGGATTCTCTGCGGACTTGCCGCGCTGTTTTATTTTGTCATCCAGAAACAGATCTCCGGTCTGCGGCTGGAGAATGAATGGCTGCTGCTTGGACTGCTTGCCGGCCCTTTATTCAGCTTCTTCTTCTTCCTGGTGATCCGCTGGAAAAACCGGGCATTGCAGCGCTTTGGCGATACCAACCTCCTGCCCTATTTTGCCCAGCCGATATCAACCGCCAAAACCGTTTTCAGATTCCTGTTGTACCGCACCGCATTAACTGCTGTGGTCATTGCTGCGGTAAATCCTAAAATGGGATCGCGTGTGAGCGAAGGGAAATCAAAAGGGATAGACATTATGTTTTGTGTCGATGTTTCCAATTCGATGCTGGCAGAAGACATCAAACCCAACCGCCTTACCCGCGCCAAACGTGCTATCGAACAGGTGATCGACCGACTGCACGGCGACCGTATCGGACTGGTGGTATTTGCCGGTGAAGCATACAACCAGTTGCCGCTTACCTCAGATTATGGTGCAGCCAAACTGTTCCTTTCTACTGTGGGGCCCGACTTGGTGCCGGTACAGGGAACTTCTCTTTCTGCAGCGATTGATCTGGCAGTAGACGGATTTGATTTTGAAAAGAAAAAATCAGGAAAAGCCATCGTGATCATTACCGACGGAGAAAGTCACGAGGGAGATGCATTGGTATCTGCCGAACACGCAGCCGACAATAAGATCCCGGTGTACTGCATTGGTATGGGAACTGCTGCCGGCGGACCGATCCCTTCGGCCCAGAATGGTAAAAGCGGTGATTTTAAACGCGACGAGAACGGACAGATCGTAGTAAGCAAACTGAACGAACAGGCGCTGGCCGAAGTCGCGAATGCCGGAAAAGGTGTGTTTATACGTGCTACCAACGAAGATGCCGGCGTAGACCTGGTTGTTAAAGAAATAAATAAGCAAACCAAGACCGAACTGGATAGCGTTATTTACGCTGATTATGAGGATCGTTTCCAGTTATTTGCAGGAATTGCACTGGTGTTGTTACTCATCGAAACTGTGCTGACTGACAAGAAAAGTAAGTGGGTCGAAAAAATCAACTGGTTCAATGCAGAAGTCTGAAAGAAATAACAAGCTGCATTCCTTTTCGGGAATGGTGATCCCGGTGCTGCTGGCAGTGCTGGTAAGCTGCGCCGGCACAGTTGCGGCACAGTCGGGTAAGAAAAGCGTGGTTTCCGGAAACCAGCTTTACCGCGAAGGAAAGTATACTGAAGCGGAAAAACAGTACGACCTGGCGGTAAAAGACCAGAAACTGGGAGATGTTGCTGCATTCAACAAAGGCGATGCACTTTACAGACAGAAAAAATTCACTGATGCAGCGAGGCAGTACGCAGCCGCAGCTCAGCAAACCAAAGACAAAGACCTGAAAGCCAAGTCATTTCATAACCTTGGCAACGCGTTGCTGCAGGAAAAGGATTACGAACAGGCACTAAAAGCTTACCAGAACTCGCTGATCAACAATCCTGCAGATGAGCGTACGCGTTACAACCTGGCGTATACCATGCAAATGCTGAAAAAACAGGAACAGCAACAGAATAAACAGCAGCAACAACAGCAGCAACAACAACAACAAGATCAGAAAAAGGACGACCAGAAAAAGGATCAGCAGCCGCAACAGCAACAGCAGCAACAACAACAGCAGCAACAGAGCCTGAACAAGCAAAATGCAGAAAATATGCTCGATGCGCTGGATCAGAACGAAAAAAGCATCCAGAAAAAAGTAAAAGGAAATAAAGGCAAGGGCAAGAAAAGTCCTTCAGGAAAAGATTGGTAACACAGATGGATCATTCAACAACATATACAGGCAGCTTAGGCAGGTTCATGGGAACATTGCTCTCCCTGGTGATCTGCGTTTTCTCGCTTGCGGCATCGGCCCAGGAAATTACGTTCAGGACCAAGATCAACCGGCCTGCGGTTGCAGTAGGCGAACGGTTTACTATCAGTTTTGAGCTTGCCAATGCCCGTGGAAAGATAGCACCGGCCGACCTCGGTGGGCTCAACGTGATCTTTGGTCCTTCGGTGAGCGAAAGCACCGTTTTCAATGGAAAGACCTATTCTTCAACCATCACCGTATCATATGTCGTGGTGGCCGACAAAGAAGGCAAACTCACTATAGGAACTGCCAAAGCCTATACCGACAAAGGAGTGCTGGAGACTGATCCGGTGATCGTTACCGTGCAAAAGGGACAGGCCGCCAGTAGCCAGCAAACACAGGCCCAGGCGCAGAATGTTCCTACTCCGGCCTCACAGAAAGGCGACATCATTCTTTCCGTTATTCCTTCCAAAAGCAAAGCCTGCATTGGCGAACCGATCCCGGTTACGTATTACCTGTATTCCAGGTACGACCGTCTTGATCTCGGTAAGTATGAATTCCCTGCCATTACCGGCTTCTGGTGCGAAGACCTGAAACAGGAAAGCACCACCTGGGAAAACCAGATGGCTACCATAAATGGGATGAGGTATTACGTTGCGATACTGAAACGTCAGGTAATTTATCCTCAGCAAACCGGTAAGTTCCAGGTAAAGCCTTTTGAAATGGAATGCATCGTAAACCGCTCTTTTTTCAGCGTAGGTGCAAAACTGAACGTGACCAGCAACTCACCACTTATCGAGGTAGTTCCATTTCCTGCAGGCGCTCCCGCAGGATTTGAAGACATCAGCGGTAAATACCGCATGGAGTCCTCACTCAGCAGTACCGAAGTAAAGGCAAACGAGCCGATCACGCTGAAGATAAAAGTAAGCGGTGAAGGAAACCTGAAAGTACTCAGTACACCCAAACCCGAATTTCCTTCCGACTTTGAGGTGTACGACCCCAAGATCAACGACCGCCTTAAGGTGAACGCAAGCGGAACCAACGGTTCGAGAGAATTCGAATACCTGGTGATTCCACGTTATGCCGGCGACTATGCTATTCCTGCCTACAACTTCACCTATTTCGACCTGGCCTCAAAAACTTACAAAACCATTTCAACTCCCGCCTATACCGTAAAGGTTAACCGCGGCACCGGTGAAAGTGCGGGCACCTACTCTGCCGGGAACCAGAACCAGGTAAAAGTGCTCAATAAAGACATCCGGTACATCCACACCGGCAAATTGTCCGAAAACCGTGTCAGTCCGTGGTCTCCCAAACATCCTGTATTCTGGACGGTATACTCTGTCATCCCGATGGCTTTTGCCGGAATGGCATTGTTGGTCTCTAAAAAACGCAAGCTGAAAAAAGACCAGGTAAAATTGAAAGCCACCGTGGCGAATAAGGTAGCCTCGAAACACCTGGCAGAAGCCCGAAAAGCCCTGCAGGCCAAAGACGACAACCGCTTTTACGAACTTACCTTCCGCGCACTCTACGGCTACCTGAGCGACAAAATAAACATTCCGTATGGCGATTTGAGCCGCCGGGTAATTGAAGACCGGCTGCTGGCCAGGAACGTTGAACCTGCGCTGGTAAAAGAACTGCTGCATACCCTCGACACCTGCGAAATGGCACGGTTTGCTCCGCTGAATGAAAGCAGTGCCGCGGAAGTTTACCAAAAAGCATCCGACCTGATCAATAAACTGGAAAAAAACCTGAAATGATGAAAACCCTTCTCACTCTACTCGGGCTTGTGTTTTTTGGTACCTCATGGGCCGCCGATGCCGCATCATTCTATAAACAGGGAAACGAGCTTTATGCCAACGGCAAGTATCAGGATGCAGTCATTGCCTATACCGAGGCCCTGAAATTTACCGACGTGGCAGAGTTACATTATAATCTCGGCAACGCCT
>JAZKEZ010000013.1:0-5824 GCA_040386675.1 Bacteroidota bacterium
AAGTGCACCGTTTGCAAGTACAAGCTCATGCTCGTCGTTTTCCAGGATAACGGCCTTGATCCCGGACAATATCCTGAAGCCTATCAGTACGTAGAGAACATCAGAAACAAAATTCTCGCATCCGGCAAAGTATTCTACAAAGACCGCTTCGCATGGGAAATAAAGATCATCCGTGACGATGCCACCCTGAATGCATTTTGTACACCCGGTGGTTACATTTACGTATACACCGGATTGATCAAATACCTGAGTTCTGAAGATCAGCTTGCCGGAGTACTCGGGCACGAAATGGCTCACGCCGACCGCCGCCACTCTACCGATCAGCTTACCCGTCAATACGGACTTACAACCTTACTTGGAATTTTGTTAGGAAACAACGACGGACAACTTACCCAGATCGCCGCCGGACTTATTTCACTGAAATACGAGCGCAGTCAGGAAACAGAAGCCGATTCTTACTCCGTGATCTACCTCTGCCCTACCGACTACAATGCAGCCGGTGCCGCAGGATTCTTCACCAAACTTAAAGAAGCCGGACAATCAGGCCAGACTCCTGTATTCCTCAGCACACACCCTGATGACGGCTCACGGATCAGCAACATCAACACCAAAAAGAACACATTGGGTTGCAGCGGTAACGGAACGTATTCACAGCAATACGGAGCTTTTATCAATACACTCCCTTGATACAGAGGAAAGATGAAAGTGGAGAGAGGAGAGTTCTTTCCTCTTTCCTCTTTCATCTTTCCACTTTCATCTTTCCACTACCTCTGCCTAATCACCACCTCCGTCGCCCCGTACCCATACTCCTTGTAAGAAGCATCCTGTACGATCACGTTTGGGTAATATTCGAGTAGTTTACGGATCTCTGCGCGCAGCACCCCTTGTCCGACGCCATGAATGAAAATGGCTTTGCGTTTGCGCTGTTCAATGGCCTTTTCAAGCATACGCTCAAATACACGCAGCTGCGTTTCCACGATCTGTCCGGGTTCGAGTTTCTTTGGCAGATCCACCAGGTTTTCAATGTGCAGATCCACCTCCATCACATCCGGAGAATATTTGGCGTAAGGTTCCGCATGTAAGATCTGCTGGTCGAGTTTCGACATCTTCTGCTGATCTTTACTGGCAGCCACCAGCACATCGTACTCATCAATCTGGTCGATCACTTTGTTCAGGTTCCCCTGTTCTTTCATCACTTCCGATGGTTTCACACGATAATCAAAACCGTTCTCATCTTCTACCACCAGCATTCCGTCGCTAAGAACATCGAGCACCTTACCGCGGCCGGTGTCGTTAACGAAAATCACTTTATCACCTTTTTTGAAAGACATGCCTGCTAATTTTGAAGCAAAGGTAAGCCCCACATTGCTTTTGATTTAGTTTTGTGCAAACATTTTGAAATGGAGTCGATTGGTCCCTGGAAGAAGCTGAATGACAAGGTAGTTTACGAAAACCCATGGATCCGTGTTCACCACCAGGAAGTACTGAATCCAAACGGGAATCCCGGCATTTACGGCAAGATCCATTTCCGCAACCTGGCCATTGGTGTTATTCCGCTTGATGAAGAGTACAACACCTGGATCGTCGGACAATTCCGTTATCCGCTCAATAGCTACAGCTGGGAAATCCCTGAAGGCGGCGGCGCTCACGATACTCCTCCCCTCGATTCAGCCAAACGCGAGCTGCTCGAAGAATGCGGTTTAAAGGCTGCGCAGTGGACCGAGATCCTTCAAATGCACCTGAGCAATTCGGTAAGCGATGAACTTGCGATCATTTATGTGGCTACCGGGCTGTCTCAATTCGAATCCGAACCTGAAGACACCGAACAACTGGTGATCCGGAAACTTCCGTTTGCAGAGTTGTATGAAATGGTGATGAATGGAGAGATCACAGACAGTATGAGTGTGGCTGGGGTGCTGAAGGCAAAGGTGTTGATGGAGAAAGGAGTGGTGTGATTTTTTTAACCGCAAATGACACCAAGATATCTTCGCGTGCTTTGCGTTAACCTTTGCGCCCTTGGCGGTTAATAATCCAACCTTAATTTGTCGCCTCTCTTAATTGGTCGAAAAATCCCCAACATGCAATTCATCCCGGGCAATTCACCCGACAATCCGGGCGTTATAGATTCAAATCACGCCTGAAAACGCAGCCGGTCGCACCTCCTCGTAACCGGCGCAACGTAAAAAAAGAAGAAAGGTCCCGTCCCGAAAACTCGTGGCGGGACCTTTTTTTTCCATCACTCCATCACCGACCGGTTAAACAATATAAACCCGAAGTTGAAGACAAAACTCACCGGGTGAACCTCCCTTTCGTAATAGTTAAGGCTCAGGCTCAACGGACCGAAGGGAGAGTGAAACAACAGCGAAGTCGACAGGATGCTGTACCGCTTGCTCAGGAAATCCCCGAGTTTGGTAAGCTGCAACGTGGTTTGCTGTAACTCATTTACCGGCTGAAAAAGATAGGCCTCGACCCGGTAATCGAAATTCCGGCCGAGGTTAACTACGCCGCTGATCCCCGAACTCATGTACTTGTTCGCCCTGAAGTTTTGCAGGAACAGGGTTTTGCTCTCCGGGATCGGCTGGAAGGCTGGCGAAAAGATCTGGTTGGCCTGGTAATTACTGAAGAAATACTGGGTGTTGTAAACCGCACTGGCGTGGAATCCAAAAGTCAGTTTTTTAAACGTCTTGAAATAGTTGGTGTATTCGAACGAGAACGACAACCAGTCCTGGAACTGGCGGTTCACCCGGCTGGCAATGTTGGTCGAACCCGGTACGGTTTTCTCAAATCCCTGGATATAACGCGTCGAGAATTTTAGCAGTGTACCCTGCGAGGCCCACTGTTTGCGGTTCAGCGTGTTTCGTTCAATCGCCAGTCCGCTGGTCCAGCCGGTAAAACGCGTAAGGTCTGAAGTGTCTTTCGCCTGGAATGCGCTGGTGAGGTAGTAGTTGCAATCCTGCATAAAGGTCTTGAAATCGGCAGTGAACCTGGTTTTGTACCTCACCGGTACACCAATGGCAACACCCGCAAATTTTTCTTCCAGCAGGATATAACTCGGCTTTACTTCTTCGAAAAACGTAGCCTTACTCTTAAAATAATCGAAGCGGTTCAGTACGGCGAAAGGTTCAACAAAGATCGGGATGCGCCACCCGGTCTGCATCCTCGCCCGCAGCAACACCGAACCGTAGTATTTACCGAAATAAGAATTCGCTTCAAAGTTGTACGAGTTTTTACCCAGCAGGTTGTACCGGAAAGAAACAAATCCGGTATTGATGGGTTTGGAAGAAAAATTCCCGCCAAACTTCACACTGAAATCCTTCTCTTTTTCCACATACAGGCACAATGCGTATTTATTGCTCCGCGGATTAAATTGTACCGTAGGATAAATGTACTTCAGCTGGTCGTCCTGGAACAGCTTGAGAAACTTGGGTTTAAGCTCTGCATAACTCAGCGTGTCTTTCCGGCTCAACAATGAATTGCGGATGTACTCGGCCTGGTTGCTGTTTACTCCTTTGATCTCCAGCTCATCAAAAACCAGGGGAGGTTTTGCTGCATTAAATATCTGTCTTTTGATCGTAAGCGACTCCGGGGTAACGCTTCGTGCGCACAGTTCCTTCAGCTCGGGAATTCGTTTAATTGTGGCAGCGTAACCACTTGATATTCTGTCGCTTATTCCGTTAAAATCAAAGGCTGAAAGCTGGATATCCGGCTCGATAATGAGTCCGGGCTTCCCTCTCAGGCTGTAATCGGTAATGCTTACCAGCATGTTCTTGATCTGGCTGATCAGATCGTCGGTGGTGGCGGGTTCGTAATTGTAGGAAACATTGCTCCCGATGATAATGTCGGGATTGAACTGGTCGATCAGTACGTCGACCGGAAAGTTGTTGTACAATCCCCCGTCGAACAGCAACTTGTCGTTGGTCATTACCGGTTTGTAGTAAAACGGGTAGGTTGCCGAGGCGCGGATGGCCATGTTCAGCTGACCGGAACCGAAGATCTGTATTTTTTTATTGGTGATGTCTGAGGCTACGCAGCGAAACGGGACAAACAGGCTGTCGAAATTTTCCTTCGCAACGGCATTGGCTCCGCCAAACACTTCGATCATTTTAAAATCGAGGGCAAAAGGACTTACCAGGTTGGTAGGCAGTGTGGTAGCCAGCGGTTTGTCTTTCGAAAATTTCACCTGTGCAATGGATGCATCGGGACGTGGCTGCTTGAAAAAGTATACGAACTCGTCGCTGATCTCGCCCTGTACATCGGCCAGGAATTCGGGCGAAGTAAGCATCACCTCCAACTGATCGGGCGAATAGCCGGCAGCATATAATCCGCCGACAATAGCACCCATTGAGGTTCCTGAAATGTAATCGATGGGAATGTGGTTCTCTTCGAGTGCCCGGATCACGCCAACGTGGGCAAGGGCATTACCGCCGCCTCCGCTCAACACCAGGCCAACGGTCTGCGCGCTAATTGCGGAAGAAATGAGGGTGAAAATGCTTATCAGGCCCTTACTAACAAATGATCTGAATGTGCGGGAGTGCATATTTGCTGCTAAACGTGGTGAAAGTAGCGTAATCTTTCTAAAACAGCACGAAAATGATGCACCGAAAATGTTAAGCGTGAACCGTACCAGCTGAACAATTCGCCATCAACCAGCAGGATCTGCGCCTTGGGATGCAGGGCCTGAAGTTCCTCAATGTGCTGTTGTTTAAACGGGTAAGGTTCGGAAGAAAGCAGGATCACTTCGGGTTCTAAAACGGATAGTTCATCGGTACTCAGTTCGGGATAACGGCTCAGGTCTTTACCCAATATCTTGGTATCCAGCACATTTATCCATCCGCACTGTTGAAGCATAGAGTTGATAAAGGTGTTGGTTCCTGCTGCCATGTATGGCCCGCGCCAGATCAGGTACAGCACGCGGCGGGGAATCGTGTCTGGGACCAACTCAGCAAAACGTGTCCGGGTGGTTTCAATCAGGGCTGCTGCCTCGTTGCTTTTCCCAGTCAGTTTACCGATGGTTTCCATCATCGCGAAGGCATCATCGAGCGTAAAAATATCGCTCATGTACACCGGGAAATGGCGTGCCAGTTCTTCGATCTCTGCCTGAGTATTCTCTTCTTTGTTGGCAATGATCAGGTCGGGCTGAAGCGCATGGATCCGTTCCATGTTCAGTTTCTTGGTCCCGCCGATTCGGGTCTTTGTGTTGAACCAGTGTTTCGGGTGGATGCAGAATTTCGTGATCCCGACTACTTCTTCATCCAGTCCCAGGTCGTAGAGGAGCTCGGTCTGACTGGGTACTACAGAAACGATGCGACGTTTGGGCGCATCAAGTTCAGACAGTTGATCGGGAGATAGAAACATGGGGTTGAAATTAACCGCAAAGGACACGAAGGTAACCGCAAAGGGCGCAAAGTTTTTCGCAAAGGACGCGAAGCTCTTAGCGCTCTTTGCGGAAAAACTCCGCGCCCTTTGCGGTTAAAAACAGTTACAAAATCAATTCAATGCTTTGATAATGTCTGCTTTGGTCAATATAAAAGTGCTATCGGTCTTGAAGTCTTTTACCAGTACCGCGTCATTTTCTCCGTTCAGCATGTGGGCCAGCGATTTTACCGGGGTACTGATATCGGTAAATGGAAACGCGGGTTGCATGATGTTCTCTACGGTTTCTTTGCGGATGTCTGTGTTTTTGATCAGCAGGGCGTACAGGTTGCGTTCGTTGATCGCCCCGACAATCCGTCCCTGGCGGGTTACCGGCATCTGTGAAAAATCGTTTTTCGACATCATGTTGATGGCTTCCGCAACGGGCTGATCGGCTTCGATGGTCTGTACC
>JAZKEZ010000014.1:0-13898 GCA_040386675.1 Bacteroidota bacterium
GGCAACCTGCAGGGAAGCACGCAATTCACGCTTAAAGTAAATAACCTGCCGACGATCAGCCTGGCTGATTTCCCATCGGTTTGTACCAATGACGATCCATTCAAACTCGACCAGGGAATCCCGGTAAACGGAACGTACAGCGGAACAGGTGTAAATCAGGGAACCTTCTATCCTGAAACTGCCGGTGATTTCGCGATCACCTTCAGTTATACCCGTCCGTCGACTGGTTGTACGGCTTCTGCCACCAAGACCATCAACGTTAAGGCTGCGCCAGAACTGACTTTCACGCTTGATCCGGTTTGCGCCAACGCTGCGCCTGTAGCGCTAAGTGCAACTCCTGAAGGAGGAATCTTCAGCGGGAACGGCGTAAGTAACGGGAAACTGTATGTGGCCAACGTGAGCGGGATCAAGCCCCGTGTGACTTACAGCTATACCGCTGCAAACGGATGTTCTTCGGCAGTAACCAATCCGATTGAGATCAAAGATACCGTTGCTGTAGCGCTTGCTGATTTCGATGGCTTGTGCTCAGGAGCGAACGCCATCACCCTTAACCAGGGAACTCCTGCGGGAGGAACCTATTCAGGAACCGGTGTTACCAACGGAACATTCAATCCTGCGACTTCAGGAGCCGGAACGTTTGCCATTACTTATGTGGTGGAAGATGACGGTTGCAGCAGCACCGCGGTGAAAAACATAACCGTTACCGCGTCTCCGGAAATTACGGTACCGCAAAATCTGTCGGTATGTATCAACGCTGAACCGATTACCCTCTCGGGCGCAAGTCCGGTGGGAGGAAGCTTCTCAGGAAACGGGATCACAGATTATACCTTCAACCCGCTTACTGCCGGAGTTGGGACGCATACCATTACCTACAGCTACACCAGCGGCGGTTGCACTGCCAACGGCAGCTTCAGCATCACCGTTACCGCACTGCCTTCTGGGTCTCTGCAGGCCAACGACGGAGTTTCTGCCTGCCAGGGAGAATCTCTTGGGCTAACCATTGCACAGGCTGATGCCAATGCGGTATACAGCTGGAAAAAAGACGGACAGGAGATTAATGGTGCGCACGGTATCAGTTACGAAGCAACCGTAAGCGGAACCTATTCTGCCGACATTACTTACGGCGGATGTACCACAACCACCAATTCAGTAACGCTTACGTTCAACGAACTTCCTGTGCCTGTGATCAGCGTATCGCAAAACAGCTTCTGTCTTGGCGGAACCGTTACCCTTTCTACCGATCAGTACAGCACTTACGTATGGAAAAAAGGGAATGATGTAGTAGGAGAGGATCCAACCTACACCGTTCAGGATGCAGGAACTTACACACTGAGTGTAAAAGACATCAACGGTTGCAGCGGGACTTCACAGTCATTGACGCTGAGCCAGAATTCGGGAGTGGTGATCTCTGCCAACGGACCGGCCAGCATTTGTCCGGGCGAAAGTGTGGTGCTGAGTGCCGCACAAGCCGTGTCTTACCAGTGGTACAATGCCGGCGGAATGATTGCCGGAGCCACAGCAAAAGACTATTCGGTGAATACTCCGGGCACTTACTACGTTACCGCTACCGATAACAGCGGTTGCACGTCGACCTCGTCAACGATCACCGTTACTGCTAAATCGGGAGAAGCACTTCCTGAGATCAGGAGCAACAGCAGCACCGAATTCTGCCAGGGCGAAAGTGTGGTGCTGGTGACCGGCAACTACAGCAAATACCAGTGGTACCGGAACGGAAACAAGATCCAGGGTGCTAACTTCAGCGAACTGAACGAAGCCAAAGGCGGATCGATCAGCGTGCAGGTGACCGGCAACAACGGCTGCGTGATTCGTTCTGAAGCGACCGTGGTTACTGTGAACCAGCCTGCAAACGTAAACCTTGACCAGGCCTTCAACAACGAATTGTGCTCGCCGAATACACTGGTGCTTACTGCGGCAAATGCCCAGGGCGCAGTGTACCAGTGGTACCGTACGAACGAGAAGATCGCGGGAGCAACCTCAAACAGCTATGAAGTAAGCGAAACCGGACTGTACCAGCTGTTTGCCGAAACCGAGAAAGGCTGTAGCTCAAAATCAGGATTGATACTGGTAAAAGTGAAGGCTACGCCGGAGGTTCCGACGATTACTATCACGGATGTGAACCAACTGAGTTCAAGTTCAGCGGTAAACAACCAGTGGTACAAAGACGGGCAGAAAATAGAAGGAGCCACCTCACAACTTCTCAACATCACCGAAAACGGAATTTACCGTGTTGAGGTAACGAACGGAAACGGTTGTTCTTCTTCATCGGACGACTATAACCTGAACAACATCGCAGTAGATGAAGTTTCCGGAACTAACTGGTCAGTGTATCCGAACCCGTTCACGAACCGCGTTACGGTAAAGATCTCAGGCAGCGCAGTGTATCAGCTTTACGACATGACGGGTAAACTGGTGATGGAAGGAACGCTATCAAAAGGAGAAAACGACATCAATACCGCTGCACTTGCAAAAGGAGTATACCATTTGAGAAGTGTGGATAAGGTGACACCGCTTACGATCAGATTGATAAAGAATTAAGAGTTTAGGTGTAGTTTATAGACGAGAGACCCCGTGCAGCGAATGAGTTGTGCGGGGTTTTTGTTTTAGATCCTGGTACCAAAACCCAATCTCCCTTCCCCCCTCAACCGGATTCGGATACGTTCTATACACCTTTTCTCCCAACGTGATCGGGATGGGCGATGGGAACAGCGGTCCGTCGAAAACGAAGGTGTGGAATTCGCCGTTTTCGCCGGCGGGATCAACATCAGCAGGAAGGTCGTCGAGGAATTGCCGGTCGATGATGCGGCCGCAGAAGGAGGCATCGAGTTTGTCCGCAGAGCAGCACACCACCACCGTTTTGAAACCCAGGTCGATGAATTCCTCTACAAGCGTTCGGGTGTCTTCCTTCCAAAGCGGGTAAACGCCCGTAAAGCCGTTTTCTGCCAGTTTCTCGTCGCGGTACTTTTTCAGGTCCTCCAGGAAAATGTCGCCAAAAACAGAATGCACGAGGCTTTCAGTTTTGAAGCGTTGCATGGTTGCAGACATCAGTGCATCATATTCCTCCATCGACGGCATTTCCGGTAATAACAGCTCAACCAGCTCGATCCCGATGGCTTTTGCCTGTAATTCGAGTAGCTCCCGTCGTACCCCGTGCATCGAAATGCGGTTGTGTGTGCCGTTTACCGAGGTAAGCAAATAGCGGATGTCGTACTGGCGTTGCCAGAGAATGCGGTACAGCGCGAGGCTGCTGTCTTTTCCTCCGCTCCAGTTAAAAATTGCAGGTATCAAGTGAAATAGATTTCTAACCGCAAAGAACACGAAGATTATCGCAAAGAGCGCTAAGTGCTCGGCGTTCTTTGCGCAAAAACTCAGCGCCCTTTGCGGTTAAACCTTAACCCTTTAAACCCTTAAACCGTCTCAACCATCTAAACCGTCTCCACCGTCTAAACCGTCTAAACCTTTTAACCCCTATCTTTAAACCCTAAACCCATCCGCTTGAAAAAACTCATCACCCTGCTATCCCTGCTGTTCCTTGCGTTCACCTCATTCTCACAGGTCACCACAGTATTTGTGAAACCCGTGATGACCGATGGTGGTTACGCTGCCGTACAAGATAGTCACGTGGTGTCGTTGAATAAAAATGTGGCTTCACTTTCCAGGTTGCTGGTGTTTCTTCCCGGAACCGGTGCGCAGGCCAGGCATTACCTGCTTTTTCCGCGACTGGCGGCCAACCTGGGTTATCACTGCATTAACCTGGCTTACCCGAATGCAGAAGCAGCGGCCAGTTGCGCTTCGGTAGCCGATCAGAACTGCTACACGCTTTTTCGTCGCGAGGTGTGCTACGGAACTCCAGGCAGCGACCAGGTGAACGTCGATTCGCTCAATTCCATCTACACGCGTTTGCTGAAGACCCTGATCTATCTCAATGCAACGTATCCGAACGACGGTTGGGGACAATTTCTCAGTGTTTCAGGCGATCCCATTGCGTGGAACAAAGTGGTTACCGCCGGTCACAGCCAGGGCTCCGGACATGCGCTGATGCTTGGAAAAGACCGTGTTGTAAACCGGGTGATCATGTTTGCCGGTCCGCAGGATTACAATTACGTGAACGGCAACACCGCCAACTGGATCAGTGCAACAGGCAAAACTCCGGTGAACGGCCTGTACAGTTTCCTGCACCTGCGCGACGAGGTTTCGCTCTATTCCGTCCAGTACAAAGCACTCGATGCCATGGGTTTGCTTGGTATTTCAGACAGCCTGCGTGTTGATTTCACCACCGCTCCCTACCAGCAATCGCATACCCTATATACCGATGCCACACCGAAAAACAGCGGGATGACCGGCGCTTACCACAATGCTCCCGTAGTCGATTTCTACACGCCGGGAACTTTGACCAACCCCGATTTTACTGCGGTTTGGACCTATTTGCTAACCGCCGCTAACTCAACCGGTATTCAGGAAAACCAGCAGGCCGGATTCAGACTGTATCCAAATCCCGCATCTGGAGAGATCCGCATTCAAACCACTGAAGGTGATCACCAGATCCAGCTCATCGACATCACCGGGAAAACCATTAAAAATTACCGCGAAACCGGAAGCCTCATCACGATTGATGTAAGTAAAATGGCAGCAGGAATGTACAGCGTGGTGGTTGATGGAGTAGGTAGTAAAATGATGGTAGAATAGTTTTTTAACCGCAAAGGGCGCTAAGTTTTTACACAAAGTCAAGAGATAAGACATATCCACATTATCCGCGAACACTACCCCGAATGGCCATTCTTACTTCTTACCTCTTAACTTTTTTACTTCTTAAGGGTTTGTGCCACTTTCCCCTTCTTATCCAGCAGCACGTGCTCTCCGTCCTCCGTCCAGGCCTCGCAGTACTTGCCCCTGAATTCGTAAACCTGGGTGTACTTCGCCGGGATCACTTTGCGTCCGCGACGGTCTATAAAGCCCCAGGTTCCGCCTTTTCGGATGCGGTGTTCGCCTGATTCTTCGAAATGACCGTCGGTGTTGAAGGCCGCCAGTCCGCCGCGAAAAGGTTCCACCCATTCAAATTCAGCTTTGATGATCTTGTCGCCGCGCAGGTCTGCAAAACCCATCTTGTCGTTCTCAACAAAACGGAAGTAGCCTTCCTGTACGTAATCCGGACCGTTGTCGTAAATAAAAGGAGTCAGGATCACCGTGTCCATCCGGTTGATCACCACCCATTCATCAGTGTTCAGTACGAAGGCAATGCGAAACATGGTGTCGGTGGTAGTTGCAGTGTATCGTGCGGGAATGGTGTTTTTTCCTGCCGGTGAGCGAAAGCCGAGCAGCTCCGTTCCGGAAGAGGAATCAGAGTAAGGCAGGAGGTATTCCGGGAGTTTCTGGCTGAAAGCCTCTATAGTTCCTGCAACTGCAAACAGGAATAGGATAGGTCGCAATAATGTTCTCATCATTCACAGGAAATCAGGTAAACTTACAGAATTGTTGCGCAAAAACAGGGCACAAAAGAAAGGCCATCTGGAAAGATGGCCTTTTCAGTAGAATCAATTTTGTATCGACAGTTGTGAAGAACTGATAAGGGTATTGTTATCATCAATTAATCTCACCAGGTAAATTCCGCGGGGGAGGTCATTAACCGGAATCGATTTTTTGTTAATTGCTATTCCTTGTCTGATAATCGCTCCAGCCTGGTTTAGAATTATGTACTGGAGGTTTTGTTTGGTAACTGTGGCTGGGATTTCAAGTTGGATGATACTCTCCGCAGGATTTGGATAGAGCAGCAGAGCTGGTTGGGCAGTTACAAGCGACTCTTCTTCCGGCGGAGCGAGCGAAGTAATAATAGTGGCCTCGTTACTTGTACTTTGTTGACTATAGTTCGGAATCGTTACAATTCTTCTGTATTTGAAGTATCTGTTAGCCGGAATATTCACCACTCCCGGATTGTAGTTTTGCGCGGTTGCCCCGCTTATGTTCTGCCAGTTCTGATCAACCGCATTTGTTCCAACTACAAAGGTTCCGCGTTGCCATTGGTAAACAAATGGTATCTCACTGCCTGTTTCCTGTACAGTTGGCACGTTTCCGCTGAAAGCACCTGGAGAAGTATTATTGGTAATGCTCCTGCCGTTTGGGCTAATCGTATTGCTCAGGTAGTTCACGGAAGTAACAACATTTACAATAGCTTCATTGCTATAGTGAGTATAGCTTCCTGCTTTGGCAACCCTAACATAGATATTTCCAAACTGTCCTTCCATTACAGTTGGAGGAGCAAGAAGGTCTTTACCTGTTGCGCCGGAAATCACTCCGCGATATTCCCTGATCGATCCATAAGGCATAATTGGGTCTGTAATAACATACCAACGCCATTCATAAGTGATGGATGAGCCGGATACGTTACTGATTGCATTACTTCCGGTGAAGATTTGCGGTCTTGCACCAATTACCACAGAAGAAAGAGAGGGACTAATGGTGTTAGTGGTTATCGCCTGAGCAATGGTTACTGTTATTTCGTTACTGATTGATTCAGGAACGCCGGCTGAGTTAGCTTTTCTTCTGTAGGAAGTGTTTTGACTAAGCGCGGGAGGTTGATAGTCTTTGTTTGTACCCGGAGATGGTGCGTTGCTCCAGCTTCCGGCTCCCACTTTTTGCTCCCATTGGTAGGTATACGTTCCGGTTCCTCCGTTTGGGGTCGAGCCGGTCAGTAGGCTGGGTGTGGCAGTAGGTACGCTTGGTGTAATAAGTTTGGTCTGAGTACCGCTGGCCGTATTGTTCCAGATACTCATGGTAATGTCGTAGGTAACCAATGTCTGCCGTTGATTGGTCGCATCGTTCAGAAAATAGAACCGGATTTTTAAACCGGTTTTATTCAAAGCTGGTAGGTTGACCTTTGTGTTGAGGTATATGTAAGAGTCATTTCCACTGCTTGTAACCCAATAGCTGGTATAGTTAGGGTTTACTGCCAAAGGAGTAACTATTATACCATCTATAATTTCAGCTTCCAGGTAGCCCATAAATGTCTCAGTTTCCAGAGACGTGAATTTTGCGGTAAAGGAAACTTCACTCGATTGGTTATATGGAATTCCGGTTGGAAAGCTGGAAGAAGGAGTAACAGCATTGTTCAGTTTGAACAGGCTGAATTCAAACCCAAGCGCAGCCCGGGAAGTGATACCCACCATTAAAGCGAGTAACAGTAAAAGAGAGTTTTTTTTTATGTGTATTGGTTTGATTTGGTTTGCGAGGAAAAGAATTATGTGAGCCATCACACAAAATGCGCGATGGTTCACATAATTTCAAGAAACTGAAAGATCAGATATCCATTTTATACATACCCATAACTGCTTTACCCTGAACGTGTGCACCTTTGGTTCCGGTTGCGCTATTGATGTTAATACGGTAGATATATATTCCTTCAGCGTTGCTGATCTGAGCATAAACATTGTCTCCCTCAACAAGCGATTTATACTTCAGGCCGCCACCGCTGCCGGTATGCAGAGGAACACCGCTTACATAAGTTACTGATTTGGCAACAAAGTCGATTACCGCAAGTTTACAGTCGCGGCCCGTCCAAAGGTCGGTCTTCTCATGTGTCTTAAAACTGTAGATCTGGGCGAGAGCCTTGCCGTTACCTACGTATTTTATTGAGTTTAGCTTGTAGCCGCCAGTAATCTCTTCAATATTCATAAAGTAATTCTGGTCAAACTCAGTGGTTCCCTTCTTAATACGAAGAATTCCAGAAGGTTTGGTGCTTGGCTGAACTCCCGATGAAAGGGCGGTAGAAGAGTAAGCATAAATGTCTCCATTTTCCGTAACGCTCATAGCGTCATTAGATGCGTAAACCGCTAAAGTCCCGGTTCTTGCATCTTTCATTACCTTCTCTAATTTGAAATCAGGATAAGAATATACAGCGATGTATGCAGTATCGGTATAAGCTGATTCAAACAGGTTGTTTTTGATCTGGAAGAATGGAATGAAAATTTTATTATCCACCTTGCGGATGTCGTTAAAATACGCCCACTCCACTCCGTTTCCGGCAGCTTCAAAAACATCGATCTGCTTTTGCATTAAAACAGTCATCGAATTAACGTCTATTTCATATAGGGTTGCATACCTGGAACCGTCTCTTGGAACTGTCATTCCAAACATAGTATTCTGATCGATCGGATTTCTTGCGTGAAGGCGGTTTACAGAAAATTGGCCGGTTTTCTGTACCAGTTTTCCTTCGGCATTCATTACATAACCAGGTACCGTGTTTGGATTCTGATAGGTAATGCTCAACAAGGTTTTTCCTACCAGTTCGTACATACGATAGCTTTTTTGCTCAATTCCTTGTCCTACCGGCGAAATCTCACCAGACATCAGGTCGGATGACTGAAGAATGTAGTCTGTTGCCTCAGATGAGCTTCCATCTGCGGTTACCGCAAGCACATAACTTCCGGTCACTGTAACTACTTCTTCTTCTTTTTTGTCACAGGAAGAAAATGTGGTCATTGCACCGAACGCAAGAAGAACAGGTAAAAAAGTTCTCTTTTTCATGATTTGTATAGATTAGATTTATTTAGGTGATTATTTATTACTTAGGAAATAGCGCACTTTGAAGTAAAAAGCACGCCCAGCTTTTTGCAAAGCAAAATTGTCGTATAGCTTCGCATTCGTCAGGTTTTTACAATCCAGGGTCAGGTTGTATCTGCCGCCAATCGTAGAATAGCTGATGGATAGGTCATGCGACAACTGCAGTGGAATAACAGATTTGGTGGAAGGGTCACCCAGACTTGGCCATTTCAGGTAAAATTCTTCAACATAACTAAAGTTGTAGTTAGTTGAAAGGTTGCCCCAGCCTGAGTGGTTAGGACTGATGCGAAGACCCAGGTCTACATTTCCAAACAGGTAAGGAATATTTGGGATCCTGTCTAAATATACTGCGCTAAGAATTTGTGTTCCGAACTGATTCGGCTCGAATTGGGTGGAGTTGTACAAGGTTTGATAGGTGATGTTAGCTCCGATATTGAAGCGGTCTTTCCATATGTATTTTACATAAGCATCAAAACCCGAATTTTTGACTCCACGAACGTTAACAGATTGTGTACGCTGTTCTCCGCTCACATCAACCCGGATAAAGTCAGCTGCTTTCCTGGCTAAAAAATTCGCTTCCAGTATGATCCGGTGATCCGTTGATATAACCGGGGAATACACAAAACCAATGTTGTAATTGTTGCTGTTTTCCGGCTTAAGCGATTTGTTGGCGATCTGGTTCACACCATCGCCAAAAAGCTCTTCACCATCGGGCATACGACAAGCGAGTTCGTATGATCCTTTGATCTGGAGGTCTTTAAAAATAAAGTAAGCCGCAGCTATCCCGTATCCGGTAGTATCTATTGAGTTTTTATTTTGCTTCCAGCTCGGGTCACTATATGGTCCTCGTGCCCAGGCCTCTGCCTGGTTATGATAATACTTGGCAAAAACCGATACCGACAGGCGGTCGCGGAAGTCGAAGTTGTATCCAATGCCAACGATTTGTTTGCGCAACACTTGCGGAAGCAGGTTGGTGCTATCCCGGGGAAACAATGGGTCGAAACCGGTACGATTAAAATTTGAAAACACGTAGTTCATTCCGATGGTGTGCCCCGGAGCAATACGGTAACTTAGATTAGAAGTAGCGGTAGCGGTGTTGTTCTTAAATTTATAGAGGCTCCACGATGATTCGCCTCCGGCAATATAGCTTACCGAATCTGGTGCCTTGAGCCTGCTTTCACCTGCCCAGTTATAGGTGCGTGCTACAGTATCTACATTTTGTGTCGCTCCTAAGTTTATGGAACCAAAAGCATTAAACGATAGTCCCTTTATCAAAAAATCACGTTTCTGGTATTTGAACGTCGGCATGATGGTGTTGCTGTTCTGATGCCACGAACCGAACACGGTCGACATTTGTGCCCCGGTCTGAATCTCCTTGTAGTTTTTTGCCAGTATAATGCCAACCAGCATACGGTCTGCATATTTTTTTCCAATCACTCCTCCTTCAAGCTGAACAGATTCGGAGCTGTACTGATCGTGAAATCGTCTCACATGTTCGGTAGTATTTGGTACCTGATTAGTGTACAAATTGGTAATTGGAACATCGACCCAATAATTGTTGTCAGAATGATTCTTGAAAATATTGGTGCTGATGGTAAGTCCGTTTTTCTTGTTAGTATACGCCCCACTTACTGCAAGACGGTGTGTATTGAATGAACCATAAGAATAAGACACATCCAGAAAGTCGCGGGCTTTCCCGTTGCTAACTATGTTGACTGCACCTCCAAGGGCATCGGCACCCAGCCAGATAGGAACTACTCCTTTGTAGATTTCAATTCTTTCAGCGAGATTGATCGGGATATTATTAAGACTCAGTGCCGATCCGAAATTATCCATCGGAACACCATCAAGAAAAAAGCGAACCTGTTTGCCGGAGAACCCATTCATCGAGAAGTTAAAAGATGAACCCAGTCCGCCTTCCTCGCGAATCCTTATACCGGCACTCTTATTCAATACCTGGTTAATGTCCTGCGAAGTGTTGTGCAGCGCCTTCGCGTTGATGGCCGTTACATGATACGGCTGTTCTTTTACCTGCTGAAGATTCGATTTGCCTTCAATGCTTACCGTTCCGAGGTCTTTGTTGGAGGCTTTGAAACGGATATTGAGTACCCTTACCTCGTTGGCTTTCAGATTTACCTCGTGTTTCTGCTCCTCCATTCCGAGGGCATACACCGTAACAATATGTTTTCCAACCGGAATTTTAGCGAGCTCAAAAAGCCCGTCGGCGTTGGTAACTGTACCGGTTTTGGACCCGATCTTTACTGTTGCACCGGGAAAAGGAAGTCCCTCATCATCAAGAACTTTCCCTTTAAGCACTGCGGTTTGTGCAAAAATGAAATTACACAGGAGCATAAAACACCCTGTAAACAAATAGTTTTTAATTTGCATTACTTTTAATTGACCGTTAGAAGTTCCGCCTGCAAGCGGAGAATACGACCGTACGGCTGCGACCCGTACGGTTCTTTTTTTTTAATCTAATCTCTTATCTAAGAAGATTTACTTTTTAGATACCAGGAGGCTCGTCGTCGCTCCCTGCCAGGTCGCCTTGTACGGCTGACCGTTGTGCTCGCCGGGAGTTTTATCAGTATGTGAAACCTCGATCACATAACGGCCTTTCCAGATCGGCGTGAAGGTGAGTTCGCCTTGTTCGTTCGTTTTGTACTCCTTGCTCCAGCCTTCCGGCGACATAATGCTTACATTTTGATTAGCCATAGGAATACCGTTTAGGTGCGCCAGTACCACTACCGGCTGATTCAGTTCGTGGGTTTTGCTTTCTTTCGCCGAGATCACTATGCCATTCGGAATAGCTTTCGGATCGATTTGAAGGGTCGGAGATTCTATCGTTACCACCGCATTCGACGAGAATTCATACTTCGTGCTCCCGCCAAGGTCTTTCGCCTGGTGAACCACCGTTACGATGTACTGTCCCTTCTCAAAAGGAACAAAAGTGGCCTGGTGATGATTGTCTTTACTGGTGGTCTTCAGTTGGGTTTTCTGCCCCGACGGAGTAACCAGCCACAGCGAAAACGAAGCCACATCAGAATACCATTTGCTTACTTCTTCAAGTTCACCGGCGGCATATTCGCCATAGTACACCCTTATTTCTTGGGCAACGCCCTGCTTGCCGGCCTGACTTGTTTCGATCCACAACGCGTGGGCAGAACAAAGTTGGTAAGTAAAAAGTGAGAGGAGGAGGTAAAGATATTTCATGAGTTATATAAGGTTAGTGAGGTGTTCAGGAGTTAGCTTGCATCGCTGCTGTCGCTTGTGGCGTAATGGTGAGGTTTGGCGATCTTTTTACAGTTCCGGTTCTGCCCGTTCCGGTAGCCGGTTTCTTCTTCTTCTTTTTCTTGCGGCCCAGCCACACCATAAAGCCGGTAATGGGCAGACTTGCAGAAACGAGGCTCACAAAAAATGCGATCACTTTACCGGGAATGCCGAGAATAGCGCCGATGTGGATGTCGTAGTTCATTCGTCTCAATTTGTCGGCACCCGAAGCATCGGCGTAATTTCCGGCAAACGGCCCGGTACCTTTCAGTTCTTTCAGGGTGATCTGGTCGTAGTAATAATTGTCGGCTTTATAGAACGTCCCGGCCCGGAGGTAAAGCGTAGCCGAGATCACGTCTTCTTTCTTTTTCGGAATGGAAAGGAAGATGCCCTCGTTCTCTTTGTTCTTAAGCGAGGCATATATTTTGTCGACCGAACTCACTTCGAATTCGGCAAGGTTGGTGGTGTCTGATGAAGGCTGACGGTGCTCCGGAAGTGATTTTCCAGCCGAGGTTACCCAGTACAGCGATTTGCTGTACCACTCAAAACTCCACACCAGTCCGGTAAGCGAAATGATGAGCAGAAAGATCATGCTGTAAAATCCGAATACATTGTGCAGGTCGTAGTTCACCCGTTTGAAGCTCGCGCCCCATTTTATCTTGAAACTCTTGTCAACATTGGCTTTCTTCAGGTTTTTCGGCCACCAGAGGATCAGTCCGGAGATCAGGATCAGAACGAAGGTCAGCACTGCAACGCCGACAATTGGCCGACCGATGTCGTAAGGCAGCCAGAGTGCCCGGTGACCATCGAGTACAAAACGGAAGAAATCGAAATCGCCCTCGCCGGTCTTGCGGTTCATGCTCACTTTGTGCTGCACTTCACCGGTATACGGGTTGAGGTAGATGGAAGTGAATTTGCCCTTCTTGCGATCGAATGAGCTGACGGTTGCGGCTTCGCCCTTTTCGCGGTACACCACAGAATTCGGTTTTTCACGCTTTCCCAGGAAAGGCTGCGCCGATTCCATCAATGCTGATGGCGGGAGATAGGCCTGCTCCGTTGCTTTTACGAACCTCCACGGCTCATACACCGAACGGATCTCTTTCTCGAAAACGTAAATGCAGCCCGTAAGACTTACAATCACCACGATGATTCCCGACGATATCCCCAACCACAAATGCAACCACGCGTTGATTTTCTTAAAGCTCATTTTGTTCTATTTAGACGCGTTCAAAATTGAGTGCAAAAAGAGTGGGTCCAGAGCAATTCTGCAATACCGTGAAAGAGGTATTTTGAAGAAAAATATTCTTTCAGAGTGTTTTCCAGCAGATCGGGCAGATTTTCGCAGCCCCCAGAATTTCGAAAATTCTCAGGTGTTCTGCACCATCTGCATGAACCAATTCACTTGAGAAACTCCGCAAGTGCCCAAACGGGAATTCCGTGCTACAATCAGGAACACCAGCCACACAAAGCGCAGCAAAAAGCACTAAATTCAGCTCGCAAAAAATCAGTCCATGTTCCAGATCACCTCCGCCGCCGAATACGAAAGCAGTTACCAGCAAAGCATCACCGATCCTGAAGGATTCTGGAGCGACATTGCCGGTTATTACCGCTGGAAACAGGGCTGGGACAAGGTGCTCGACTGGAATTTCGAAGGCCCCGAAGTGAAATGGTTCATTAACGGCAAACTCAACATTACCGAGAACTGTCTCGATCGCCACCTCGATGAGTTCGGCGACCGCACGGCCATCATCTGGGAACCCAACGACCCGACTGAAAAAGAAAGGAAACTCAGCTACAAAGAGCTGCATCATGAGGTGTGTAAACTGGCCAACGTGTACAAAAGCCTTGGGGTAGCAAAAGGCGACCGCATCGCATTGTACCTGCCCATGGCTCCCGAACTGGCCATTGCCGTTTTGGCCTGTGCACGGATCGGTGCCGTCCATTCAGTGGTATTTGCCGGTTTTTCTGCCAACGCCCTTGCCGACCGCATCAACGATGCCGGTGTGAAACTGGTGGTGTGCAGCGACGGACTCTTTCGCGGTGCGCGTGAAACCCCGATA
>JAZKEZ010000014.1:13908-30345 GCA_040386675.1 Bacteroidota bacterium
AACAATGTCCACAGGTTGCCAACTGTCTCGTGCTGAAACGCACCGGCTCGACAATCGCGATGACCGAAGGCCGCGACCGCTGGCTGCACGACGAAATGGAAAAGGCCGGTAACCACTGCGAAGCAGAGACCATGGACTCCGAGGACATGCTTTTTATTTTATACACTTCAGGCTCTACCGGCAAACCGAAAGGAGTGGTACACACCTGCGGCGGTTACATGGTATATGCGGGGTATACGTTTGCCAACGTGTTCCAGTATCAGCCGGGCGATGTGTACTGGTGTACCGCAGACATCGGCTGGGTAACGGGGCACAGTTATTTGCTGTACGGTCCGCTGCTAAACGGTGCCACTACCGTAATGTTTGAAGGAATCCCGACCTACCCGGCACCCGATCGTTTCTGGAAGATCTGCGAAAAATACAAAGTGAACCAGTTTTATACTGCACCAACGGCGATACGTTCGCTCATGGCCAGCGGCGATGAATACGCAGCGGGTCACGATCTGAGTGCACTGAAATTACTGGGTTCTGTCGGCGAACCGATCAACGAGGAAGCCTGGCACTGGTACCAGGAGAAAATAGGGCAGGGCAAATGTCCGGTGGTAGATACCTGGTGGCAGACCGAAACCGGCGGTATCATGATGTCGGGTCTCGGCGGACTATTGCCTCAAAAACCGGCACATGCCGGACAACCGCTTCCCGGGGTACAGCCGGTATTGGTCGACCCGGAAGGCAAAGAACTCGCAGGCAATGGTGTAGAAGGGAATCTGTGTATAAAATTTCCGTGGCCGGCTATGCTGCGTACCACTTACGGAGACCACGAAAGGTGCCGTCAGACTTACTTTTCTACCTATCCCGGATATTACTTTACCGGCGATGGCGCCAGCCGCGACAAAAACGGGATGTACCGGATCATCGGGCGGGTAGACGATGTGATCAATGTGAGCGGACACCGGTTCGGGACCGCCGAGATCGAAAACGCCATCAATGCCAACGAGCACGTAGCAGAATCAGCTGTGGTCGGGTTTCCGCACGATATCAAAGGCCAGGGAATTTATGCCTACGTGATCTGCCGCGATGAGTTGGAAAGCCCCGAAACCCTGCGCAAAGCCATCCTGGAAACCGTGAGCGCACAGATCGGTAAGATCGCAAGGCCCGATGTAATCCAGTTTGTTCCCGGACTGCCAAAAACACGCAGCGGGAAGATCATGCGCCGTATTTTACGCAAAGTCGCCGAAGGTGATACCTCAAATCTTGGTGACATTACCACGCTGCTCGATCCCGATGTGGTGGAAGTGATCCGCCAGGGAGCGGTACGGGTTTGAAACATAGCCAAAGCAGACTTATCTTCGCGGCCTTATGTCACTGATCCTTTCTCTTGATACGACTACCAAAGTCTGCTCGGTGGCCATCCATTCCGGTGGCCGGCTGCTCAACCTCCAGGAAAGCCGCGACGATGACTATACACATGCCGAAAAACTGAATGTTTTTATTGAAAAAGCATTAAAAGAAACCGGACTGAAACCTGCACAGCTCGATGCAGTAGCCATTGCCGGCGGACCGGGTTCCTACACCGGCTTGCGCATTGGTGCGTCTTCGGCAAAAGGATTGTGTTATGCGCTAAGCAAACCCCTTATTTCGATAGATCCGCTTGAGGCGCTGGCACTGGCCTGTAAAGAGAATTTTCTTTCGGGACAGGAACTCATCTTTCCAATGATTGATGCCCGTCGCGACGAGGTGTTCATGTCTGTTTTCGATGCGCAGCTGAACCGGGTAGAGGAGACGTCAGCACAGATCATCGATCAGCAGTTTTTTGATAAATATCCGGATAAAACCTGCATCCTTGCCGGCGATGGCGCGGCCAAGTTTCAATCGTTATTCAGTGAGCATCCATTGATCACTGTATTGCCCGATTGTCTTGCTTCAGCAGTATACATCGGCAGGCTGGCAGAAGAGAAATTCCGGAACTCAGCTTTCGAGGATCTGGCGTATTACGAGCCGTTTTACGGAAAAGAATTCAAGACCACGGTGAGCAAAAAACTCAGTAAAATTCATACGAGTAATTCGTAATTTCCAGCTCATCGCTTCCCGGAGTCGATTCCAGAAGCGATTCAAGGATCCCGTTGTAGTAAAAGTACTCCACCGTTTCCAGCAACCTCCCGTTTTCACTGTGCTGGATTTTACGAATGATGCTGTTCTTACCGTAGGTAATCGCATATACATCCTCACGCTTTCCTGCCTTTATCGTAAGGTCAACCAGCTTGCCAAACTCGTAATTCCAGGTTGCTTCCGTGAGATAGCGGTTCGGGTGTTGCTCGGTTTCGCGACTAACCAATCCATTTTCAGGATGATATTCTTCGGTGATGGTTTCCACGATCCGGCTGCCATTGTACACTTTGTAAATCAACAGATTACCTTCTTTTTCTGTTCTGGAAACCATGCTTTCCTGCTGCGAATACCTGCCGCCGGGTTCATCCTGTTTCAGGATTTTCTGCTCGTGCTCGTTTCCGTTGTAACTGTGATAGATTATGCTGTTTCCGCTGGCTTGCGTGATTTCCTCGCGGTTCAGTTTTCCGTTTAAAAAGTAATAGCTGGTGCTTTGATTCTCGGTTTCTCCATTCGCCCGGACACTGATTTTCTCTTTCTTTTCCAGCCGCCCCTCCTCATCAAAATAAAAGACCAATTTTCCTTTCCGGTGAACGATCACCTTTCCCGGCGATTTCACCGAAACCTGTACGGTAGCTCTTTTAATGCGGTGCTCTTTAATAAATGCATCATTAAAAGATTGCACTCCATAAGGATCCGAGGCTTCAGGCCTCACCAGCTGCTGTCCGTTCGCCAACAAACTAATCGCCAGCAACACCAAACAAATCCACGCTCCCCTGGTTCCAGAATACACCATCTATCTTGTAAAAATTACCTTATCCCACCTCTTTCCACTCTCCACTGTTCACTTTCCTCTTCTCACTTCAACCCCTCCCTCAACTCCTCGAAGCTTGTAAATGGTTTTTCGCAGAATTTATTGTGACAAACGTGCGCCTGGGTCTGCTGCCCACTGTATTTTCCTTTCAGCATCGGCAACTCCGAGTCTCCGCGACTAACCGCAAACAAAGCATTCGGGTGATATTGGGTAAAGGCCTCCATCTGTGCCCAGTCTGCTGCGTCCTTTCCTGTAATCGCCACTTCGTGGAAGGGTTCGGTGAGTTTCAATGCCAGCGACGCCCAGTTGCTGTAGCCCGGCAGGTAACCCGAAGCCAACGGCCATACCGATTGCAGCATGGCCGCCGAGCGTTCCGTCCACTCCCTGTGGTAATAGTAATTGCCGAGGGTAAACAGGTTCTCCGCCATCAGCGAATTCCCCGAAGGGATCACATTGTCTGAGATCTCCTTTTTCCGGGCAATCAGTTCGTCGTCATCCTTGTGATTAAAAAGAAAGAATATTCCTTCCTCATCGCTAAAATTCTCGATCACAAATGCCGTGAGTTTCCGGGCTTTTTCCAGGTTGCTTTCTTCAAAATTACCCTGATACAGCGCAAGGTATGCGTCAATCAGCAAGGCGTAATCTTCCAGCAGACCCGTGATCCGGCTTACCCCGTTTTTATGCGTGTGGTACACCCCGCCGTCTGGAGTAGTAAATTGCTGTTCAATGAATGTCATTGCGTTCACAGCAATTTCCAGGTATTCCGGTTTGCCGAAAGTGCGCGCGGCATCGGCGTATGCCTTTATTGCCAGAGCGTTCCAGCTCAAAAGTATCTTATCATCAAGCGCAGGTTTTACCCGCTTTGCCCGTTCGTCAAGCAGTTTCTTTTTGGCTGATGAAAGCGTGCTTTCAAACTGTGATTCGCTCAGTCCAAGGCTTTCAGCTTCATTGGTTTCACCGCTTCGCAACAAAATATAATTGTCGTGTTCCCAGTATCCTTTTTTATTGATGTTGAAGTGATTTTCCACTACCGAAAACTCCTTGTCGTCCAGTAGTTTTTTGAGGTCGGCTGCCGTCCAGACGTAGTATTTTCCCTCTACGCCTTCGCTGTCGGCATCCAGTGCAGCATAGAATCCTCCGGCGGGGTTGGTGAGTTCGTTGGCAATGAATTCCAGTGTTTCTTCTGCCACCTTTTTGTACAACCGGTCGCCCGATTGCCTGAAAGCCTCACAGTACAACGAAACCAACTGTGCATTATCGTACAGCATTTTTTCAAAATGCGGCACCTTCCAGAGTTCATCAACGCTGTATCGCGCAAAGCCACCACCGATCTGGTCATAAATTCCGCCTTCGTCCATTTTTCTTCGCGTAAGATGAACGTGATCCAGTATCAGCGGGCGTCTCATCAAATGACCATAATGCAGCAAAAAACGGTAGTTGGTGGGTAACGGGAATTTCGGTGCGCGATTCGGTCCGCCGTTTACGTGGTCGAATGCTGCTGTCCAATGGTCTACCTGCCCGCTCAGCATCCCTGAATAAAATGCCGGGGCTTTAGCATCAGATTGAGGCACATCGTTGCTGCGGATAACTTCAGTAATCCGTTGTCCGTAGTCCAGCACTTTGGCCGGCTCATTTTTATACAATTCAGCCAGCGAATTCAGGATGTCGATCCAGGCTGTTTTCGGGAAATAAGTACCGCCGTACACCGGTCGGCCATCGGGAAGCGTAAAGCAGTTCAGTGGCCATCCGCCTTGTTTTTGCATCAGCTGTACCGCCGTCATATATAAACTGTCTACATGCGGGTGCTCCTCCCGGTCGATCTTCACACAGATAAAATTCCGGTTCATGACCTCTGCAACAACAGCATCTTCAAAGCTTTCGTGCTCCATTACGTGGCACCAGTGACAAGCTGAATACCCAATGCTGATGAGGACCAGTTTGTTTTCCTCCTTCGCCCGTTCAAACACCGCCGGACTCCACGATACCCAGTTCACCGGGTTGTGCGCGTGCTGCAGCAGGTAAGGACTGCTTTCGTTGATCAGGGAGTTGGTATGAACAGGCTCATTCATTGGTAATGGCGTTTTGGGACAATGCGATGCTAAAAATATACCAAATCCTGTGCTGATGCACATTGTAGATTTATAAGGAGCAATTACCAATCATAAAGAAGGATGTAATAATAGAGCATTTAGGGGGGTGGTTTCGATTGCTGAATACCAGTACTATTGATCATCCAACTCACCTTAATTCTTTGCGTTATGAAACCACCAATTTTAGGAACACACATTTTTTCTGACAGACTAACCACAGGGTCGTTTAGCACATTTGTTACTGAACAGAAAGCTAATGAAAGCAGGATTCAGCCAAAGTATACTGGCAGGTATTTCCTGGTTTCCAAAAACCAGGTGGCTGATTTGAATGCCCAAAGAAAACTCTTCGAATCCTCCCTGGGTTTCAAGATTGCAACCAGCAGTGATTTTAAAGAAATGATCAACGAGGCTGACTTGGGAAATGCTGATATGCTGATTTATGAGGAGCTTGGTATTGCACTCGTTGATGCGATCGATGAAGAAAAAATGGCAATGGTTGAAAGCGTAGAGGCGGGGGCCATACTCATTCCTGAGAAAGTAGTTTATGTGCCTGATGATCTGACCTACCGGGTGAACATACCTGCAACCTGGGGAATACAGAAAACCGGTGTATATAAATCAGCCTTTTCAGGGAAAAATGTGAAAGTCGCCATTTTGGATACAGGATTAGATCTTCATCATCCTGATTTTACTACCAGGAAAGTGGTCAGTCAGTCTTTTGTGCCTAACGAATCAGTTCACGATTTAAATGGCCATGGTACCCACTGTGTTGGAACGGCTTGCGGTGATAAAAATATGGCCGGAGAACGTTATGGTGTGGCTCATGAGGCTGACATTTACGTTGGTAAAGTGTTGGCAAACAAAGGAAGTGGCGCCCAATCCTGGGTAATGAACGGAATGCTGTGGGCGGCCTCGAACGGCTGCAAAGTAGTGTCAATGTCGCTGGGTTCTCCTGTTAATCCGGGAGAAACGCCAGATATTGCTTATGAAAGGACTGCGGCGAACGTATTTGCCAAAGGTTGTATTCCCGTTGCAGCGGCTGGCAACGATAGTAACAGATCAAACGGAGCCGTAATGCCAATAGGTTCTCCTGCCGATGGTGGTTTTGTTTTGGCCGTAGCGGCACTTGCATCGAACCTTTCGGTGGCAAATTTTTCCAACCAGGCGGTCAATCCGAAAACAACCATGGGTATTGCAGCGCCGGGAGTTGATATTCATTCTTCCTGGCCAATGCCAAAAAGATATCGTACCTTGTCAGGAACAAGCATGGCTACGCCTCACGTAGCCGGGATTTTAGCCTTGTTGTGGGAGCAATTCCCTAATAGCACTCCGGCTGCCATTTGCCACAGAATGCGTAATCTTGCTCAACCACTGCCGTTATTACCAGAGGATGTTGGAGCCGGACTGGCACAAGCTCCCTGAAAATTCAGAACCTTATGATGATAAATGTGATCATTACCATAGCCGAAAAATACATTCACCAGTTGCATGGAATAACCAGCCTGTTAAAAAAGGAAGGCTTACAGGTTTCCACGGTATACGAGTTTGGGGTTATTGCAGGGCAGGTTGAACAATCAGAGCTGGAAACCCTGAAACGACACGAAGAAGTCTTTTCCATTGCTGAAGAAAAGATTCCTAGGGCATTATAGGCCAGTATTTATAAACACCTTGTCTAGTTGGAATCAACCCTCCAAACCCTCTAAACTGTCTAACCCTCTAAACCCTCTAAACCCTCTAAACCCTCTAAACCCTCTAAACCGTCTAACCTGTCTAACCCGTCTAACTCCTCTTCACCGATCCAACCTCACCCCATCCGTAAAGTTCACCGCGAAACTTTTACTGACCAACAGCGCTTTCGCCCTGATGCTTCCCTCGGCGTGGATCTGTACCTCGCTCTTGGTCGCTAGGGCCAATGCAGCCGGAATCGCTGCCATTCCAAGTGAGGATAGTGGCGTCTTGAATTTAAAACTCTGACTGGTGATGCTCGATGCCGGAATGCGGACCTTATCCTCCACCAGAATCTTGCCCAGCTTCAATCCAGAAACCTCAACGTTGAGGTCTATTTTCTTTACAGTGATGGCAAAGCGGTTCGGGTTGTTGATCTTCAAAGTGAGCGTCACCTCGATCATTTCGGCACTGGCAGAATTGATCGTAATGTTTTCAACCTGGTCGGTGGTTACCGGTTTAAGACTGAGACAGGAAGGTAAAAAGATAATGGCAAACAGAAAGGGAAGGAGTGGTCTCATCACTGGAATTTTCCTGCTAAAATCAACATTCGGGCCATTCAACGGCTGAAATAATGCGGCATTGTGAAACTTTTAACTCACCCCTCTGAGCTTTCTGCGCCTTTCTCCGCGTCTCTGCGGTTAACCAAAACGCAAAAAAGCCGGACTCTCATCCGGCTTTCTAACTCTTAACTCTAAGTTCTTAACTCTTAGCTCTTAGTTCAGTATAATGTTTGTAAAACATCGGGATCGTCTCAATGCCTTTGTAGTAATTGAACAGACCGTAGTGCTCGTTTGGTGAGTGAATGTCGTCGGTGTCCAGTCCGAAGCCCATCAGCACCGTTTTTACTTTCAGTTCTTTTTCAAACAGCGCAACGATCGGAATACTTCCGCCACCTCTTGAAGGAATCGGTTTTTTGCCATAGGTTTCTTCCATCGCCAGTGCCGAAGCCTTGTATTCGATAGAATCGGTAGGCACAACCGCCGGCTCACCGCCGTGATGCGGACGAACTTCAACCTTCACTCCTTTTGGAGCGATAGATGTGAAGTGCTTGGTGAACAATTCAGTGATCTCGTCGCTTACCTGGTTAGGAACCAGTCGCATAGAGATCTTTGCAAATGCTTTTGAAGGAAGGACGGTTTTCGCTCCTTCGCCAATGTATCCGCCCCAGATGCCGTTCACGTCTAAGGTTGGACGAACAGAAGCTCTCTCAATAGTGGTAAATCCTTTTTCGCCGTATTCCTCACCGATCTTCAGTTCGCTGTTGTATTCCTCCTGCGAGAATGGGGTCTTGGCCATGTCAGAGCGTTCCTGTTCAGAAAGCTCCTGTACTTTTTCGTAGAAACCAGGAATGGTGATGTGGCGGTTCTCGTCGTGAAGCGAAGAGATCATGTCGCACAATACGTTGATCGGGTTGGCAACTGCTCCGCCGTAAACACCAGAGTGAAGGTCGCGGTTCGGGCCGGTTACCTCAACTTCAAGGTAGCTTAGTCCGCGCAGGCCGGTAGTGATCGAAGGAATATCGTTGGCAATAACCGAAGTATCAGAAACCAGGATCACGTCGCACTTCAAACGCTCGTGGTTTGCAGCAACAAAGATCCCAAGGTTCTCAGAACCTACTTCTTCTTCGCCTTCGATCATGAATTTTACATTGCACGGAAGCGTGTTGGTCGACATCATCGCTTCAAAAGCCTTTACGTGCATATACATCTGGCCTTTGTCGTCGCAGGATCCGCGGGCGAAAATGGCTCCCTGCGGGTGAACTTTGGTGGTCTTGATCACCGGTTCGAAAGGCGGAGAATCCCAAAGATTGATAGGATCGGCGGGCTGTACATCGTAGTGCCCGTAAACCAACACAGTCGGTTTCGAAGCATCAATGATCTTGTCGGCATAAACAATGGGGTAGCCGGCAGTCTGGCAGATCTCCACGTTATCGGCACCGGCCTTGCGCAGCGATTCGGCAACTGCATCAGCAGTGCGAAGTACATCAGCCTTGTATTTCGGATCAGCACTCACCGAAGGAATGCGCAGAAGATCCAGCAATTCATCCACGAAGCGCTGTTTGTTGGCTTCGATATAATTTTTCAATTCAGACATGATCAGGTAATTTTCGCCTGCAAACTACGTTAAAGCGGTTGACTTAAGCAAAGGATTTGGATGTAGTATGAAATTCCGATATCCTGGCACGGCTGTTGAACTTGGTTTCAACACTGTAAAAAGGCTAACTTTGCTGGAATCACGTATTTATAACGCGGTTCGCACAATTATTCCGAATGATGACAAGGCTGTATAGCGTGTTTCTTATCCTGCTTTCAGCGTTGTACGTAAGTCATTCGCACGCCCAGGTGGTGGGTGTAAATACAACCGCTCCCTACGATTCTCCCGATTACCTCATCAATTCGGTATTACTTGGTGAAGGGGTTACTGCCACCAACATCACTTTTACCGGGCAAAAGGCCCAGATCGGTTATTTCACCAGCGGTGCATCTTCGGTAGGGATCGACAAAGGGGTAGTGCTTTCTACGGGCAAGGTTTCTGATCTCCCCAAACTCAACGGATTGCCTTACGGAACGATCTTCACCGACCGCGTCCAGGACGATCTCGTAAAAGTAGCCGCATTGGTTCCACTGATGCTCAACAAAGGTTTCAAGGTCGACAGTACCTTCGACCGCGCAATCATTGAATTCGATTTTGTACCCTCGAGCGACAGCGTAAGTTTCCGTTATGTGTTCGGTTCTGAAGAATACCCCAAATACATCGACACCAAATACAATGATGTGTTTGCGTTTTTCATTTCCGGTCCCGGTATCAACGGCCCATACGGCAGTCCGGCTGCTTTCCCGGGTGGTTCGATCAACATTGCTGAAGTGCCCAATTCCGGCGGATTACCCATTACAGTGAGTAGTGTGAATAGTCAGACCAACAGCCAGTATTATATCAACAATCCTACTGATGCGAACATCTCGTTCAACGGGTATACCAGGATACTTACCGCTTATGCACGGGTGATTCCCTGCCAGACGTACCACATCCGCCTTGAAATTGCCGACGGTACTGCTCCGGATTATGATTCGAGCGTGATGATCGAAGCGGGAAGTTTCAGCAGCGGAACCATCAAGCTGGAAGAAAATGTTGCGTTTTCGAGCGGAGGAGAAGTGCTGGAAGGCTGTTTTACCTCCAATATCGTCGTGCGCCGGAACAGTAAAAAATCATACAACGACACCATTTACCTGAGTGTTAAGACTGGAAGCCAGGCCACTGACGCCGACATCTCACCCTTACCGCCATACATCGTGATTCCTGCCGGTGCGGATTCCGTAGTGCTTTATTTTTCGGTACTCGACGATGGGATTATTGAAGGTCCGGAGAATCTCGAGATCGATTTTAACCTGAGAAGCAGCTGCGTAAATTTCCACAGGTATTACAGCGTGAGGATCAAAGATCCTGAACAACTGGAATACAGGTCACCTGCCGCAGAGAACATAAAAATGGGCTGTACCGATCCGTTTGCCACGCTCGATGCGCGATTGACCCGGGGCTACGGCTATTACACGTATAGCTGGGAAGCCAATGGTGTCCCCATCCCGGATTCCGATTCGATCATACGGGTGTATCCCACTGATGTGACCACCTATACGGCAACCGGCGGCGATACCTGCGGCTTGCTAACCATCGTAAAGACCTTTACAGTAACACCTGCTGCGGCAAGCACACTGGCCCTGCAATTTCAGGATACCATTGTTACCTACTGCGGAGGTAAGGAAATCAGCGTTTTCCCGCAGGGACTGAACGGCGCAAACGGTATAAAAAGCTACAACTGGACCCGTTACGGAACCACGTTTTCTACCTCACGCGAAGCAAAGATCCTGGTCGATTCATCAGGAATGTATGCACTTACTGTGATGGATTCGTGCGGATCGACGGCACAAGATAGCTTTTACCTCAAGGTACTTCGCACTTTTCCATTATCGGTTACTGCGAGCAACGACACAACGATCTGCGGCGAGCAACCGCTTTACCTGCAAGCCATGTCTTCGGGCGGGGCAGGGAAGATCACCTATTTCTGGCCGGCATTGAAAGATACCAGCAGCCTGGTTACCGTATTTCCCACATCTACCACCCAGTTCGTGGTCGAAGCCACTGACGAATGCAAAACGGTGAAGAAACATACGGTGTACGTAAAGGTGAACCAGGTACACGCGGAATTTGAATACTCGTACTTTGGTGACTTTGGCGTGCAGATCCAGAACTTCAGTACCGGCAAGGAATTGCAGTACACCTGGAAGCTCGACCGCGAGGAATACACCACGGTGAAAGAACCGGTACTCGAGCTCGACGATCTGGAGGATCATCACCTCGAATTGACCATAACAGACGCCAATGGCTGCGTGGATTACACCGATCAAACCCTGAAACCGCCTTTGTTTGTCTACATCCCTAATACGTTCACTCCCAACGGAGATGGCATAAACGACATTTACACAGTGCAGGTCATCGATCCGATCGAGTTCGAAATGATCATTTTCAACCGCTGGGGACAGGAAGTGTTTCGCAGTACCAATCCGGCTGTGGGCTGGGATGGAAGAACCGTTGAAACCAACAGCATGGTATTTGGAAGCTATATTGTTTTTGTAAAGGCTTCGCGGAAAAACAACATCCGGACCGAGCAGCGTGGTGTGGTGACGTTGATGCCGTGATGATTGAGAGTGGAGAGTGGAGAATGGAGAGTGGAAAATTGAAAATTGAAAATGGAGAATTGAAAATGGAGGTTGCCGGCTCATCCAAATCTGGTGATTAAGCTCGTCGAAATCGGTGATTGAGCCTGTCGAAATCCGGTGATTGAGCTCGTCGAAGTGGTGATTGAGCTTGTCGAAATCTGGTGATTGAGCCTGTCGAAATCGAACTTCGACAAGCTCAGTTACCACTTCGATAAGCTCAATCACCACTTCGACAACCTCAGTCACCAAATCCCAAACGTTGAACTGAACTCATCATCTGATTATGTCATCATATAATCAACCCATCAGTTCTCAATCAACACCTTCTGCTCGTAAATTTCCTGTTGATTGGTGAGCACTTTTACAATGTAAATCCCGGTGTTGAGGTAGGTATTAAACGCAATGGTTGTGGTATCCGAAAAGATACCGTTTGCGACTTGTTTCCCCGCAAGATCAAAGATGCTCCAGGTTCCTGACGAAGGACGTTCCAGTGCTGCCGAGAAGTGATAACTGGCCGGATTTGGAGCTAGGGATAAGGAGCTGTCTTTTCGTTTTTCTTTTACTTCCGTTAGCCGGCTGGTTTTGCTAACTACGAAATCAATGGTGCCTTTTAGTTCGCTGGACTCGGATACGCTGTATTCGTTATATTTCGAGTCATCGATCGACCAGGTAAAAACATTGCTGCGTAATTCCTGTTCGTCCTTATCCACTGCACCGTGTATCAATCCATTTGTACAGTTGATCCTGTAGATGTTATAGCCTGGCTTTTGGAAAGTATGCAGTCTCTTGTATGATTGTGATCCAGGTATATATTCAAAAAGGTAGTGACTCTCGCCAGATTTACTTATCCCGTATAGCTTGTTGTCGTGTTCAACGATATTTACCTGGTCTATAGTGTCATTCAACGATTGGAAATATTCATCTACCGTAGCTTCCATTGAAACGGGATCAAGCTTTACCAGGCTTCCTTTCGCAGATGAATAAACCGGGATGTAAATTTCATTGCCATGAACGGCGAGTTTGGCTATGGCGTAATACCAACCGTGGAAAGGAAGTGTTGTTTCGGTTATTTCTAAGGTTGCCAGGTTTATACGAATAATTTTGGCTATATCGTCATATTTGTAGGTGTCGATAAAGAGATGATTATTCACAATAACGAATTCATCATTATGACCAAAACCACTGTTGATCGTAGTTAAAACCGAGTACTCCTTAGTAATGAGATTGAGCGAAAATATCTCATAATAAGTCCATTTTGTTTCTCTTAAACCATACATAATGTCGCCTTTAACCGTAAGGGAGTGGGAAGGCGTGGGACTTACTTCTTTTTCCTGAAAGGTGTAGAAAGGTTCCATAGCAAGAGTTTCTGCATTTATACTGTACAATATACTATCGCTGGCCCCGAAGAATTGATTATTATAATAAATCGGCTTTTCAAAGATGGAAAAACCATTAATTGAAGCAGACGTGTATTCTCGTATGGTTGTTCTTGTTAGATTGGGTACATTGATTTCGCGGAGACTTCCTGTACCGGTTGTTCCCGCTGAAGGGTCAACAGCATACATTTTGCCGCGGTGCACAAACAACGACGTCGCAGTAAAAGGATCATCCTGTGGATGGTCCAGCTGCATGATGATCTTAACGGCCAATGTTGCAGGATCGAACTCAAAGAGTGAGGGTGCATACTTATCCTGTCTGTCGCTGAGCAATCCGTATATTTTGCCGCGGTAAACTGTGGTGCCGGAAATCGGTCTGTACGCAGTAGAATCAAAATTGTGAAGGTTTTTCACCTCACCGGTTTTCACATTGAGGCGAATCAATGAACCGAGCTGGTTTGCACCGCTTTCGGTTGTGAGGTAACAGAAATTAAGCGACTGGGCTATTTGGCCCTGTGTTGCACTTGTATTATAATCATCAAATCTTCCAACTTCTTTGCTTTCAGCAGTATTTAGGTTGATACGTACGAGACTTGAAGAAGAGCCATCGAAAAACCTGGCATATATAAATTTCCCATAAGCTATCAGGCTACCAATCGGACTGCTAACCGAACCGGTTGGATTGATAGTACCAACAGAGGTAATGGTCTTTGTATTGAAGTCATACTGCTTTAACTCCATTGATTTAAAGTAGAAACATTTCTTATTGTAAATAAGTGGGCGATGGCCCAGGATCGATGGAGGTAAATAGTCTATTGTGTCGATCGCATAAGTAGCAAGATCTATTGCTACTACGTAATTTCTGGAAATCATTGCCATCCTGTTGTCTCCAACAGAAAAACCTCCGGAATGTTCGGTAAGTGCTAACTGCGAATTTATACTGAGCAGTGATCCATTGATACTGTCCATTTGAATAGGGTACCACTCTTTAGGTGGATAGTTCGTGCCAACATCAGCGCACATCCCATAGACCTTTCCCTGGTGACTTATGAAATTAAAAGTCGGGAAGGCTCTTTCTTTTCGAAAGGGTGTTGATCTTACGGTTCCATTGTTCAATTCAAAGAAGCCACCGTCATTGTATTTCTCACCACTGCTGGTTGTACCATACAAGGGTATCGGCTGAGCATTCAGTAGGCATGCTTGAAAAGAAAAGAACAGCGCCAAAAGCGCGAATTTGAATGAGGGCTTCATATGAGGGTGGAAATAATCAGTTTACTGACAATAATAATAATTATTTTTTCTGTTACCAAATAATTACATCACCACATTATCTCATTTCTTCTTCGGAACCTTCGCCCCGGCTTCCCTCGCTTCAGAAAGTCCGATAGCAATGGCCTGTTTCTTACTGGTAACCTTCTTTCCGAATCCGGATTTCAGATCACCCTCCTTAAATTCATGCATTACTTTTTCAACTTTGTCTTGCGCCTTTTTTCCGTACTGTGCCATAATTTTAGGTGTTATGGTTATTTGTTGATTGTGTTGAGTTGTTAATTTGGAACCTAATTCGCTTCGGCAAGCTGACTTCAATAAGCTGACTTCGACAAGCTCAGTCACCACCACTATTTCCCCTGCGGCTGCCTCTTTATATCCTCCTTCTTATACCCCAGTTTCAGCGCATAGGCGTATAACTCCTGATATAGTTTTTCATCCATTACCGGTTTGCGCGACATGATGTACATGTATTTCCGTTTTTCATGGCCCATCACCACCCACGAATAATCGTCAGCGACTTTGTGAATGGAGTAATCAGCGCGGATAAAGAACCAGATCTTTGCGATCCATTTAGCGTTGTTGGTTCCTTCAACCGGGAGCAGCGTTTGGGTAAGGCTTTTCTGCTTTCCACCCGGTTTCTTTTGGTAGGTGGTCAGTACATCGTATACCTTATCCTCTTCGTTCCAGGTATAGCTTTCAATGGTATTTATCCAGTTCTTATCCATGAAAGTCGGGATGTAAGCAATGACATACCACGGTCCCTGGTATTTTTGGATATCGACGTGCGGTGCAAGTTCCTGTGCGCTCATGGCAGAGTAGGTTAGGAGAGACAATAATAGTAGTAAGTATCTCATAGCAAAATGAAAATTTCGTGCCGTTTACTTGTTTTTTCTGGCTTCTCTTTTGGCTTCCTTCTCTGCCTTTTTCTGGGCTTTTTCTAGCTCTTTCTGGCGTTCTTCCTCTTGTTGCTCGGCTGCCGCTTTCTTCTTTTTGAAATATCCGCGCAGTAATACGTTGCTTTTTACGGCCTCCATATTCTGGTTCAGTTGTTCCGAACCTTTCTCAAGGTTGTTCATGGTGTTCCCCAGGTCGCGCGCCATTCCTTCGTCATTCAGTAATTTGCCGATCGCACCTTTTCCGTTGTTGATCTTGAACATCATATCAGCAAGTTCTGTGGTAATGATCTCAGCATTTTCAGAGGTTACCTGTAAACTGGTAATGATGGCATCCGTTTCTACAGGAGGCAACGAACGCAATACGCCGTTGTCGGCAATCCGGTCGCCGCTGCTGCCGGGAGAGATCGCGATCATACGGTCGCCCATCAGTCCTTCAGAAGCAATAGAAGCAGTGGCATCACTCTTTATAAATTTCTGTACATCTTTTTCAAGAATAAGGGTCACCAGCACCGAAGTGTCGGTAAGGATGCGGATGTCTTCCACTGTTCCTACGTTAATTCCCGAAAAGCGTACGTTGTTTCCTACCATCAGTCCGCTTACCGATTTAAACTGTGTGCGGATGCGGAAGGTGGAACCAAACATATTTTTCTGTTGTCCTATATAAAAGATGGCAGCAACAAAAAGGACGAAACCCAAGGCGACAAAAAGTCCCAGTTTCCATTTGTATCCGGCGGTGTTTTTCATGATCAGTGTGTGTTGTTGTATTAATTTTCAAAAAATGATCGAACCCATTCATCGTCCGATTGTTCGAGTTCGTCATACGACCCTTCTGCAAGCACCTTTCCTTCTTTCAGGATAATGATACGATCTGCCGTTAGTTTGGCGCAATTCATATCGTGGGTGATGATGATGGAGGTCATTTTCTTGTTTTTCTGCATATCGATGATCAGCTCGCTGATACCTTTACTGGTAATCGTGTCAAGTCCGGTGGTGGGCTCATCATAGAGCATCACTTCGGGTTCGAGGATCAGTGTGCGGGCAACGGCGGCTCTTTTCTTCATCCCTCCCGATAATTCGGACGGCATTTTCTGGTTCACCTCATGAAGGTCCACTTCATTGAGCATATCGTCGATGCGTTGTTTTACCTCATTTTCCTCCAGGTCGGCTTTGTGCCGTGCCAGCGGAAATGCCAGGTTTTCTTCTATGGTCATCGAGTCGTACAAGGCCCCGCTCTGGAACAGGAACCCAATGCGTACACGGAGTTTGTTCAGTTCGCGCTCCTGCAGGTCGAGCACTTCCTCACCGAGGATATTGATTGAGCCGCTGTCAGGATAATCCAATCCGATCAGGCATTTGATCAGTACAGATTTACCCGTTCCTGACTTACCCAGTATCACCAGGTTTTCTCCATTTTTTACGGACAAATCAACCCCTCTTAAA
>JAZKEZ010000014.1:30355-44779 GCA_040386675.1 Bacteroidota bacterium
CAGGTTTTCTCCTTTGTATACGGTAAGGCTAAGTCCCTGTAATACGTGGTTGTCGCCGTATGATTTGTGCAGGTCCCGTACCTCGATCACCACTTGTTTCCCGGTTTTCTTGTCGATGGGATTCTTGTTGGTGCCGGAGGTTTCGTTTGATGTATCGGCCTCAGCGGTTTCCGTCACTTTTTCTTCGGCTTTTACCGACGATTTTCGTGGCTTCGCTGCAGTGGTCTCCTTAGCGGTACGGGCTTTCGGAGCATCTTCAGTTTCTTCTTTCTTTTTCATAGCGAAGTGTATAGATCCGTTAATTGTACCGCAAGCATATCGACGATAAAAAGGCTGAGTGACGAAGCAACTACGGCTTCGTTGGCAGCTTTACCCACACTTTCGGTTCCTTTTGAGGCATTGTATCCTTTGTAGCAACTGATGGTTCCGATCATAAATCCGAAGAAGACGGATTTGATGAAGGCCGGAAGCACATCCAGGAATTCTACGCTCGACATGGCTTGTGTGAAAAAACGGAAAGTCGAATACTTGCCGTGGATGTTTACTGCCATATAACTGCCCACCATACCGATCACATCGGCAAAAATGATGAGGATCGGGATCATCACGGTACACGCAATGATGCGGGTGCTGATCAGGAATTTAAATGGGTTCATTGCCGATACTTCCATTGCATCGATCTGTTCGGAAACCTTCATCGAACCGAGCTCGGCACCGATACTTGAACCGACTTTACCGGCACAGATCAGCGCAGTGATCACAGGTCCGATCTCTTTGATGATAGAGAGCGATACCATGCCCGGAAGCCACGATTCAGCGCCAAACTGAACGAGTACCGGACGTGATTGAAGGGTGAGTACAAGTCCCATGATCAGACCGGTGAGGGCTACCAGCGGAAACGACTTGTTTCCGATCTTGTAACACTGGATCATGATCTCTTTGAATTCGTAAGGAGGGAAGAAAAGCTCCTTAAAGAATTTGAGGGTAAAGGTGGTGGCATCTCCAACGCCGCCAAACCAGAGTTTGATAGCCGGTGGGGATACGTTCTCCCTGATTTTTTTCCGGACTTTTTCTTTTAATCCGTGTATAGCTGTTGCCATAGATTGGTGTTAATTATGCCGATTTTGCCGGTGTCATAAAGCTTTCAAGAATGAGCATGAGCAGGTTTTCCTCCTGGGTTAGTCCCGTAATACCATCAGTTTTCTCAAGGGCATCCAGCTGTTCCAGGTACTGAAGCAGGCTTCGTTGTTCGTACATGGAGATAAGGGTTGGATGCACATAATATTTGCGGCAGACGTTAACGGTGTTTCCCAACTGCGCACTCACTTCAGCAAGCGCGTGGTTGATCTTGCTCTTCTTATCGGTTTCGTTTACGTAATCGCCCACCGATCTGAAAGCACGTAAGATTTGCAAAGACCCTGCCCAAGTGCGGAAGTCCTTGGCCGTGAAGTCCTGTCCGGTGGCATTTTTAAGGTAAGCGTTCACCATCCCTGAATCTACCGTTTTATGGTGTCCGTCGGGGGTATAATATTGAAAGAGATCCTTTCCCGGTATGTCTTTGCACTGCTGAATGATCTTCGCCAGCCGGCGGTTTTTAAGCCCGATACTGTGCGAAATGCCTTTCTTGCCTTTGAAGGTAAATTGCACACTGCCGCCTTCTATCTTAACGTGCCTGTCTTTCAGTGTGGTAAGTCCGTAAGAACCGTTCTCTTTTTCGTACGAACTGTTGCCGATCCGGATATAAGTACGTTCCATCACGCTGATCAGCGCCGCGATTACTTTTTGTTCGCAGAGCTCCTTTTTCGCAATGTCTTTTTCAAGTTGAAGTCGTAAAACGGGGAGAAATTTCCCGAATTCGTGCATTTTGTGAAATTTGGTCTGTTTCCGCAGTTCGTTCCACAAGGTGTGGTAGCGGTATTGTTTGCGGTTACGTACATCAAAACCCGTAGCCTGAATGTGTCCGTTCGGTAAACTGCATACCCACACATTCGTCCATGCCGGCGGAATAGCCAGTTTTTTAATGCGCAACAGTTCTTCCTGCGTCTTCAGGGGCTGATCTTCTTTCAAAAACCGGAATCCCTTTCCCGATTTCAGTCTCCGTATTCCCGGCTGATGGTCGTTAACATACACCAGGAAAGAAGGGGCATCTTCCAGGTTGGCCGTTTGCCGTACGATTTTGGGTATTTTTATTTTCATGGCTCGTGGTTGTTGAGCGATGAAAGGCAAAAGGTGTTCCGGGTGTGTGTGGGTTTGTTGAGTTGTTGATTTGTTGATTTGGTGGGTCGGGTTCATTCTATGAAACAACCCAAATGAAAAGAGTGACTTTTTAAACTGAATATGAGCGTTTCACAACGATTGCTTTTGGTAGCCTGATGGAACTTTTGAATCAACTTATCATTGCTGCAAGACTAAAACTGCTATCTGAAGAAAGTCTCGTTTATTTCAGGAGTTTGATAAATGAAATAAGCAACAAATTGAATGCATTACGAAACAGTCAACTTGGTGGCATCACTAAGTAATCTCCAGCAAACAAATCAACAAATCAACAGTTAAACCCTTCAAAACAGCGGTTGACCACTCATCTCCTCCGGCTTCTCCACTCCCATCAGCTTCAGCACCGTAGGCGCCACATCGGCCAGTATGCCATCATGGATCTGTGTTACGTCGTCGCTGAGCAGTACCACCGGAACCGGGTTGGTGCTGTGCGCCGTGTTCGGTGAACCGTCTGGATTGATAGCCACATCGGCATTTCCATGGTCTGCAATAATGATTACCGAGTATCCCAGTTTTCGTGCGGCGGTAGTTACTTGCTCGCAGCACTGGTCGGTAGTTTCCACGGCTTTCACGATCGCATCGTAAACTCCGGTATGACCCACCATGTCCGGGTTAGCAAAGTTCAGACAGATAAAATCCGGTCCGTGTGCTTCCATATCGGCGCAGATGGTGGACGCGATGTGCCGCGCACTCATTTCGGGCTGCAGGTC
Organism: Bacteroidota bacterium; assembly: GCA_040386675.1. Classification (GTDB taxonomy): domain Bacteria; phylum Bacteroidota; class Bacteroidia; order Flavobacteriales_D; family Luteibaculaceae; genus DASUEB01. Next base: position 33,340 of record JAZKEZ010000014.1, read on the forward strand.
GTAGGTGGCTACTTTCGGTGAATCTACCAGCAGCCTGCGTTCATTATCAAATTCGGCTTCGCGTCCGCCGGAGAAAAAGAAAGTAACGTGCGGATATTTCTCGGTCTCGGCAATACGGACCTGCGTTTTTCCGGCATTGGCAAGGGTTTCACCCAGGGTCAGTGCAAGGTTGTCTTTGCCGAATATGACTTTCACGTCTTTAAACGTCTTGTCGTAACTGGTCATCGTCACGTAGTGCAGCGGCAACGGACGCATATCCAGTTCAGGCATGTCCTTCTGGGTAAGCACCTGGGTGATCTCGCGGCAGCGGTCAGTGCGGAAGTTGAAGCAGATCACCACATCATTTGGTTCTATTTTCTTCCCGCCTTTGATCAGCGCAGGTGGAATGAATTCGTCAGTTACATTGGCGGTGTAAGAAGAGTCGAAGAGGCGGAACGTAGAATCGAAATCCTCGCCAATGCCGTTTACCAGCAGGTCGTAGGCTTTTTTTACGCGTTCCCAGCGCTTGTCGCGGTCCATGGCAAAGTAGCGGCCAATAACCGTTGATACCACTGCGCCGGTGCCTTCAATCTGTGTTTCAAGATCGGCAATGAATTTCATCCCGCTTCTCGGGTCGGTGTCGCGCCCATCGCTGAAAGCGTGGATATAACTCTGCTCAACGCCGTGTTTGCGGGCAATGTGACAAAGAGCCACGAGGTGATCGATGTGTGAATGCACCCCGCCGTTGCTCACCAGTCCCATAAAATGGAGCTTCGAACCGCGTGATTTTACGGTTTCCAGCGCATCAACCAGCACGGGATTGTCAACCAGGATTCCGTCGCGAATGGCGATGTTGATCTTTACCAGGTCCTGGTAGATCACCCGGCCGGCGCCAATGTTGAGGTGTCCGACTTCAGAGTTGCCCATCTGTCCGTTCGGCAGTCCCACGTTCTCACCATCGGTAAGCAGCGTCGCGTTGGGGGAGGAGGTGAGCAGCGAGTCCATAAAAGGCGTGCTGGCGTTGAAGATCGCATCGCTTTCGTCTTTTTTTCCTAATCCCCATCCGTCAAGGATGATGAGTGCAACTTTATTATTCATGGTCAGATCTGGTTAAATTCAATACTAAAAATGCTTCCGCCCTCGGGATTCGGTTCGTAATTGATCGTTCCGTTGTGCAGACCGGCAAGGTGTTTTACAATAAACAATCCCAGCCCGGTGCCTTTGGCAGAACGGGTGTCTTCGTTTCCCGAGCGGTAAAACTTGTCAAAGATATACGGCAGGTCTTTTTTAGCAATTCCTGCGCCGCGATCACTTACAGACAGTTTTATTTTCTGTGCTGATGAAGAAAGCTCTACAGCGATCAGGCTTTCTTTCGCAGAATATTTGATGGCATTTTCGAGTAAATTCTGGAGGATGCTTTGCAACGATTCGCGGTCGAAAATGAAGTCTATTCCCTTCGCGATCCGGAATTCCCATTGATGCTGGTTGCCGATGCTTTCGCTGATGCCGGTGCTGATGGCTTCCACCACTCCGGATAGATCCTGCCGGGTGCGGTATACGGGCAATGAGCTGCTGTCGAGCGTGGTGGCAAGTAGCACCTTGTCGATCAATGTAGTAAGTCGTTCGTTTTCCTTAATGCTTTTGTGCAGCAGTTCGTGTTGCTTCTCGCGGTCGAAAGTGTGTTTCAGCAGGGTTTGCAGGTAGAGTTTACCCGCCGCAACCGGAGTTTTGAGTTCGTGGGTTACCGAAAGGAGGAAATTTTTCTGCATCCGCGCCAGCTTGATTTCATGGCGGATGGTGCGGTAAATGGTGGCAATGCCCAATCCCAGTAAGAAGATAAACACGGAGCCTTCGCTGATCACCATCCACTTGCGGGCCGGGTTGTATTTGATCAGCAGGATCGTCCACCACACAAACTGGGCGAAGATGTACGATGCCATCAGGATGATCAGCAAGCGGGGGTTTCTGCGGACGCCGGTTTTCATGTGCTAAAAGTAACGGATATTTGTCTCAGCCTGCATCTCGTAAAAGGCACAATCTGTGGTAACACAACTAAAACCATTCAATGAACAAGTTCCCCGCATTTCTCCTCGCCGCTTTCGTTTTCGCTGTTGCCGCCTGTACCGGTAATGGTAATGCTTCAAAGTCGGAAACCTCCGGCCAGACCTACGCCAGCTACTGCAACTCCACCTATAATTTCTGTGTCGATTACCCTGAAGGATTACTGTATCCGCAGCCGGAAAGCGACAACGGCGACGGCAGGTCGTTCAAAGACAAAAACGGCAACAAGGTGCTTATTGTTTACCGCACCGTTCCAATGGATGAGACAGGGGAGACGCTAACGCTGGATCAACAATTCGAAATTGATCTTCGCGGAATGAACAACCCTGCTGGAAATGAAGGCAGGACCATTACCTACAACAGGCTGGGTAAAAATTTCTACGTCATCAGCGGTTTCAACCAGGGAAAGATATTTTACCAGAAAACGGTGCTGATCAAAGCCGGACTGGCTTATGCTTACATGGAATACCCGGAAGCAGAGAAAGAAGTGTATGGTCCGGTAGCGAAGAAGATATTTACATCTTTTAAGTGATTGTTGCAGTTAACCGCAAAGGACGCGAAGTATAACGCAAAGGACGCAAAGGTTCAGTTTTGAAAAAATCCGCAGGCATTCTTCTCTATCGTAAAACCGCATCAGGATTCCTGTTCTTCCTAGTGCATCCCGGCGGACCGTTTTTCAAAAACAAGGATCTCGGAAGCTGGTCGATCCCCAAAGGTGAATTTGAGGACGATGAGGATCCGCTGACCGCAGCCATCCGTGAATTCCACGAAGAAACCGGAACATTGCTTTCCGGTGACTTTATAGCATTGGATCCCGTAAAACTAAAATCAGGCAAGAAAATTTTCGCCTGGGCAATGGAAGGAGATGTTGATGTGAAAACCGTTGTCAGCAACGATTTCGAACTGGAATGGCCTCCCAGATCCGGCAGAAAAGTCTCATTCCCCGAAATAGATAAAGCGGAGTGGTTTGATGAGTCACAGGCCCTGGGGAAGCTGAATGTCGCACAGGGAGACTTGATCCGACAGCTTATGGAGATCCGTGGAGTTCCCTCTCTGCGTTCGGGATGACTTAATCCCGTGTGAAATGTGGCAGCTGGTCGAGCCAAAACAGCAGCTTATAGTTTGGCAACCCAATCCCTCCAATCTTGTCTTACCTTCATTACCTCTCACCCGTATTTACTAACCAGTAAAACGAACCGTAATGAGGAGGGTGATGATCGTAATCTGCGCAATCGCAGCAGTGGCGCCGGCATTCAGCCAGCAGAAAGTCCAGATCAAATTGTGTGAACAGATGGAAGAGTTTCAGTCGGACGCGCGGTTCAGCGTGGTTTCCGGCAAAGACACCCTGGCAGTTCCCAAACTCGGCGAATCAAAGTTCATAAACCCGCTCAACCTGAAAGGCGGCGGCGGTGAGTTCGATAAAAACGATACCAGCTCGGTTACACTCATCATCGAAAATTACAAATACCGCATGGCACTCCTCGTAGACCGCAAAGACCTGTTCTGCGGATACCTGTCTATTTGCCAGGAGAAAGCCCGCTACAATAAGAAACTTACCATGTGGTCGTACATCAACTGCCAGAGTTTGAGGAACATCGGGTATTGTGAAATGGTGAAGAAGTGATGCGGTTAACACACCTTCACTCCAAAATGCCTAGTTTTACAACTTCCCTAAAACTAAGGTTCAATAATGAAAAGACTGCTTTTTCCTGCGGTGGTTACCGGACTTGCGCTGCTAACTTCGTGCGACAATAAATCAGGTAAGGTTCCCGAAGTAAATGATCCGATTGTAGCGCACATCGACTCCTCGATTGCTCCCGGCGAGAACTTCTTCCTTTTTGCGAATAACAACTGGTTCAAAAAATACCCGATCCCTTCTTCCGAGAAAAGCAACGGGATTTTCCGGACCATACAGGATACCATCAACGAGTCGGTAAGAAAGATCTGTGAATCGTCCGCGGCAGAGCAATCCGCAAAAGGATCGAACAAGCAGATCGGTGATTACTACTTCAGCGGCATGGATACGCTGAACATCGAACGGACCGGCGTAAAACCGCTGAGTGAATTGCTTGGAATGATCGGCGGTATCTCCGATCAGCGTACGCTGGTGCATACCATGGCCGTGCTGCAAAGCAAAGGCATCGGGAACAGCTTTGGATTCTACATTACACAGGACGATAAGAACAGTTCGCGGTACGCTCCGTACCTGGTGCAGAGCGACCTCGGGTTACCTGACCGCGATTACTATTTTAATACAGACGCCCGTACGGCAAACATCCGTAAGGAATACGCACTTCACCTCAAGGCCATGTTTGCGTATTTGGGTAAAGATGCGCAGACTGCGGCAAGCGCTGCAGCATCGATACTGAAACTTGAAAACGCGTTTGCCGCGGCAAGCCGCAAGATGGAAGACCTGCGTGATCCGTACAAGAACTACAACAAAAAATCGGTTGCCGAACTGGGAACGATTACGCCGCTCATCGACTGGAAGGATGTCTTTACGACTTACGGGATCAACAACATAGATTCTGTGGTAGTTGGACAGCCGGAGTTTTTCACGGCACTCGACAACCAGATCAAAAGCACACCGCTTGCCGACTGGAAAGCTTACCTGGAGTGGCAGGTGTTAAATACTTATGCCAACTACCTGAACAAAGGCATCGAAGATCAGAATTTCTATTTCTTCTCTACCGTAATAGACGGCGTCAAAGAACGCAAACCAAGATGGAAAGATGTGGTCGAAAATACAGACGGCGCGCTGGGTGAACTCATCGGTCAGGTTTACGTGGACGAATATCTTCCGAAGGGAACTAAAGAGAAACTGCTCGAAATCGGGAACAGCATCCGCGACGTGTACGCCGGTCACATCAAAAAACTCGACTGGATGAGCGAAGCTACCAAGGAAAAGGCATTGAGCAAACTGGCAAAGATCACCATGAAAGTGGGTTACCCGGACAAGTGGAAAGACCTGTCATCTGTTGATGTCTCGCGTTCGAGCTACGTGGAGAATGCCATGGCGATCGGGAAATGGAGATTCGAATACATGGCAGCCAAATACGGCAAGCCGGTAGACAAAAAAGAGTGGGACATGTACCCGCAAACCTACAACGCCTATTACAATCCGGCCAACAACGAGATCTGCGTGCCGGCCTGTAACATCATCGTTCCCGGTTTTGAAGGCCGGATGCCGGATGACGCTGTGCTCTACGGAATCATTGGCGGCTCCACCTTCGGACACGAGATTACCCACGGTTTTGACGACCAGGGCAGTCAGTACGACGAAAACGGGAACCTGAACGAATGGTGGACAAAAGAAGACCGCGAGAAATTCACGGCCCGCACCAAACTGATTGTAGAACAGTACGATAACTACGTGGTACTCGATAGCCTGCACGTTCGCGGCGAAAACACCCAGGGCGAAAACATCGCCGATCTTGGTGGAGTGGTGATGGGTTACGAAGCCTTTAAAAAGACCAAACAGGGACAATCAAAAGAACTCTTCAACGGCTACACTGCCGATCAGCGTTTCTTCCTGGCTTATGCATATGCCTGGATGGTAAACCGCACCGATGCTTCCATTGCCAAGCAGATCATGAGTGATGTACACTCGCCTGCCGAATTCCGCATCAACGGACCGCTATCGGATGTCGACCAGTTTTACACTGCCTTCAATATTAAGAAAGGCGATAAGATGTGGCGGGATGAGGATAAGAGGGTGAGGATCTGGTAGTGAATTAACCGCAAAGCACACAAAGTTTTACGCAAAGGGCGCTAAGGGAAGTTAACCCCTTAGCGCCCTTTGCGCATTTTCTTCGTGCTCTTTGCGGTTAAAACACTCCATCTTTCAGAATAGTGGACAAATTTTTGTTGTGATTTTAGGAGACATTCCACCAGTATATTGACTAGTTATTTATGATGATTTTAGAAGTGGTGGAAATAGTTTTCTGATTACATTTTATACTTTCAGCCGAATTATAAAATCAAATCAATGAAAACCCCAAAATTAATCCTCGGTTTATTATTGTTATCTGTTACCAGTTTGGGACAGGTAACCCTTCCAGTACTTTCAAAGTTTCAAAAATTGGAAGTAACTACTCAAAGCCGTTTTGCTGGAGAGGTAATTTTCGAAAATGGTCTTAACCTTAAAGGAGATGCCAGATTTCAAAATACAATTGAAGCCGGGGGTGCCTTGCGTGTTGCAGGACAGCTTCAATTGTCCGGACTTACGAGTGTTTCAGCTGGAGAAAGAGCGATAGGCGTAGATGCGTTGGGTAATATAAAATTATTGGATCTGCCAGGTGTGTTTCCTTCAACTGCGTGCCTGTCTGACTTAAATGGTAATATAGTTGAACGTCCAGCAAGTTGGCAGACAAATGGTAACAAACTATTTGTGGATTTATGCGCTACTACGGCCAGGGTCGGTATTGGTACAGATAATCCTCAGGCTCAATTCCATGTAACAGGAAGTGCTTTAACCGCTCAATTAACAGTTGGCGGGACCAGTTCGGATGCGTCGTTTCCATTGGTAGTGGCAGGTAATACCCTTGTAAAAGGGAACAATAATTTTGGGACCAATGCAATTATGCATTTGGGAGATGTTAATCATTACATAAAATCTACCAAAGGATCAGGTGTTACGATAGGAACATTCGGAGGTCATTTATTGCATTTGTCACAAACTGGTAAACTTGGTTTAGGTACTAATGCTCCAACAGCTTACTTGCATATTAAGGCAACCGGTGCGACAGGAACAGAAAATCTCATTTTTGTGGAGTCTGGTTCGGGACATAAATTCCTTGTCAATAATGAAGGAAGGGCGTTTGCCAATGAATTGAATATTAAGTTGGGTACATTTCCTGACTATGTGTTTGAACCAAGTTATGACTTGATGAGTCTTGCTGATCTGGATCAATTTATCTCAAACAATCATCATCTGCCAAAGTTGCCCACAGCTGAACAAGTAGCCGAAAACGGTGCTGATATAGGGGAGTTAAACCGACTATTGGTTGAAAAGGTGGAAGAGCTAACGCTGCACCTGATAAAAATGGAACAGCGAATCAAAGAATTGGAGAAAACCAATAAATGATGAGGCAGGTTTCATTAATTTTTGCAGGATTGGCAATGATGTCAGTATTGCAGGGTTCAGCTCAACAAATACCTGTTGCGCCGGTACAGGACTTTATAGAGCCTACAAGTACATCTTCGTGGCTTGTGCTAAAAGAAAATTCAACCGCAAACAACCGCAATTTTTTTTCAGTTTTTGGTCCATCTTTAGGACTAACTCAATTAGATGAGTTGCGATTGGAAAGTGAGGTTGTTAGTGATAATGGGTATACTCATTCCAAATTCAATCTTTATCACAATAACGTTCCCATTGAGAATGGGAATTTCATCCTTCATGACTTTGAAGGAAAAACAAAAATTGCTAATGGTTTCTTACCCGTTGGGATAACTACCCCGACAATACCTTCTGTCTCCTCTTCAAGTGCCTTGTCCATCGTTAAATCGTTGTATCCTGGAACTGCCATTTATAACTTGGTGTTAAATGCACAAGATGTTTTCGAACAGGAAGAACCCGTTGGGAAATTGCTCCTGCATAACACATATTTGTCAGACGATTTCAAGACATATACTTATAAGTTGGTGTATAGGTTTTCATTCAGTACCAGTGATGGTGAGTCTGAAATAGTGTATGTAGATGCAATTACAGGGGCAATAGTGTCCAAAAGATCGGGATTGGATGAATGTTTTCACTCAGATGAACATGGTTCAGATTCTACTCCTGTAGATTATACTGTGACGGCTGGTGTAGCAGGTGATTGTGTTTCTGGAAATGTATCAACCCTTTTTTATGGTAATCAAACAATTGCCACAAAAGAAACACTTACCCGGTTCATTCTCGAGGATGAGTGCCGCAGGATTTATACTTTTAATGAAAGCGGTGGAAAATGGGGAGACCCCAATAACAATTGGGTGAATAATTACCAGGAACGTGCGGCAGCCACGGCACATTGGGGCTTACAAAGGTCTTACGATTACATGAAATCTAAAATAGGTAAGAATGGCTGGGATGACAACAATGCTCCAGTCCGTGTAAGTACTAATAAAAATGCGGCTACTGGTTTCGATCGCGGCAACAGGCAAATTCAATTTTCAAAAGCTTCATATGATCCCAGGGCCAATCAGGACTGGGTATGCATTGATGTCGTGGCCCATGAATATGCTCATGGATTTGTATACGCGATCGCTGGATTGGATTTAATCGGAGGGCCAAGTAACAAGTACCACAATGAGCCGCAGGCAATCAACGAAGCAATTGCGGATATGTATGCTGCCACAGTGGAGAATTATGTTCTCGGTGGTTCGGCAAATTTCAGAATGGGCGAAGAAATTGCCACTAACGGCGAAATAAGGGATTTGTCAAATCCATTGAAGCATAATCTCGCAAGTACTTACAGGTCTCCGACCGGTGGCTGGAGGGATAACTTTTCTCAAATGGACGGGACCATCAGATATAATAACGGTGGTATCCTTACCTATTGGTTTTACATGCTTTCCAATTTTATCCCTGATGGAACAGCAGGCGTAAACGGGAATGGTGATAAATACAGAGTTAGGCCTTTTGGTATGGATAAGGTCATGAAATTGGTATATGAAGCATTGTATTACCTGCATCCTGCGAGTACCATGTCTGATTTTGCCAGTGCGGTTGCTACCGAAGCAAGAATCAGGTATGGGGTATGTTCTTTTGAATATTTAATGGTAATCAAAGGATTCGCCGCAATAGGAATTAATTCAATTTCAGAGAATTATTCGTACAACTATAGATTTGTTCAGCCTGATGATTGTAAGACAGACGCGCTATTTGCTTTGCCATTTGCTGCTCATGCGGTAAATAAAATATATCTCGATTGTGATTTTTCACAGGTTACAAGAAGACTGGTATTTAGTGCAGGAAATGAGATCATAATGGGGCCGAATTTTATTGGGAAGCCTGGTTTGACTGCCTCATTGGCCAAGAGCTGCTTAAATGAAATTGATTTGGATCCGGGAGACCGTATAGTAATCCGGGATCCGTCGTTTGATCTAAAACCGGATGCAGGAATATCTGTCTCATCGCTTTCAGAGGGAACATTGTCCGAACAATTAAAAGTTTTCCCCAATCCAAGTGCCACCGGTACCTTTGAATTGACTGGAATCAGGGAGACCGCCAATTTTGAAGTGGCAGATTCTCAAGGAAGAATCATCCTTACAGGATATACTATACCGGGAACTAATTTTATAGATATTAGCTCATTCGGCAGAGGTGTCTTTAATTTAAAAATGTTAACTTCAAAAGGTCCAGTAAATTTCAGAATAATAGCACTCTAGGTATGAATAAACTTTTTATCCTGGTTCTCGGCTTCGTTTCTATGACAAGCTATGCCCAAACGTTTAAAAACTGGTCACTTGGTATAGTGGCAGTAAACAGAACCGAATCTGTGGATCCTGATCATAGGGAATTCAACATTTTACCCGGAATACTGGCCAAGAAACATTTCTCAGATTTTAGTATCAGAATTGGATTTGAGCAAACAAAACACAGCCAGATCCATTCTGAAAATTTAAGTAATGCATTAGTAGATACTAAAACCAGGGATGAAAAAATGCTAAAAGCAGGTGTTGAACACGCTTTTACACTATTCGGTGCAGTTCATCCATTTGTAGCCGTTGAGGGAGTTTTTTTACATGAGAATTTTAAGCACCGCTACTTAGGCACTTCCTTCGCCGGAGCAGATGATCATTTAAGTGTGTCAAAAAGTACAGCAATTGGTTTGCTTCCATCGGTCGGTATAAATTGGGAAATAACCGATCAGTTCACGGTAGCCTACGAATTAAGGTATTTTGTTCTTTACAGGAATGAAAAACTCACCTCAACTGATTATCGCGAAAATCTTGTAAGAAACACAACATCAGCAGACTGGATAACCAGGTTTAGGCCGCTCGGTGCGTTGTCGTTTTCGGTGAAGTTCTAACCACAAAGCACACAAAGTTTTTACGCAAAGGGCGCTAAGGGAAGTTAACCCTTAGCGCCCTTTGTGCATTTTCTTTGCGCTCTTTGCGGTTAAAAAACGGCGCCCTTTGCGGTTTAAAAAAACCTCACCCCTCAAGAAACTCCATCGTCACCTTATAAAACTCCTCCGGACTCTCTGCATGCAGCCAGTGTCCGGCTTCCTCGATCGTATACACCGTGCTGTTCGGGAATTGATCCTTGATGGCATCTAAATCTTCGTCGCGGATGTAACCTGATTTTCCGCCTCTCAGGAAAAGGGTTTCGGTTTCTACCTGTTGTGAAGGAATGCCCTGGGTGATCACCGGCATTTTCTCAGTAAGCACCGGGATATTGATCCTCCAGTCTAGCTTCTGGTCGTCGTTCCAGTACAGGTTCTTCATCAGGAACTGCTTGGTTCCCGCATCCGGAATGTATTGGTTGATGTGGTCTTCTACGGCTTTGCGTGTATTCATCACCGCAAGATCAACCGAGTTGAGTGCTTCGAGAATGGTCTGGTGATGCGGCGGGTATTCCTGCGGACCGATGTCGGCCACAATGAGCTTCTCCACTTTTTCAGGATACAGTTGCGTAAACGTCATCACCGTTTTGCCGCCCATGGAGTGGCCTAACAGCAAAGCACTTTCCAGTTGTTCGTCCTGCATCAGTTCGTTCAGGTCTTCTGCCATAAGCTCATAGCTGAAATCGTCGCTGCGCGGAGAGTGGCCGTGGTTGCGCTGGTCTACAAGGTATACGGTAAAGGTTTCGGCATATTTTCTTCCCAGTGTCTGCCAGTTGTCGCTGGAACCAAACAATCCGTGAAGTATGATCAATGGCTTGCCGCTGCCAAGTTTGCGGTAATGAAGTTTCATGATTCTCTCAGGCAATTGAGGTAAAGCTGGATGGTGTTTTCCAGTCCGTAATACAGGGCGTCGGCGATCAGCGCATGGCCAATACTCACTTCGGCCATTTCAGGGATAGATTTTTTCAGGAAAGCCAGGTTTTCAAGGCTCAGGTCGTGACCGGCATTAACGCCCAGTCCGCAGCTGATGGCGTGCTTTGCGGCAGCCACATACGGAGCAACGGCAGCATCGCGGTCAACCGCATATTCACGGGCAAAATCTTCGGTATACAGTTCAATGCGGTCGGCACCGGTTTCGGCAGCAAGGCTGATGAGTTCGAGGTCACATTCCATAAAAATGCTGGTACGGATACCGGCGGTCTTAAAGGTATTGATCACCGATTTCAACTGGTCGAAATGTGTTCTTGTGTCCCAGCCGGCATTGGAAGTCAGCACGTGCGGAGGATCCGGTACCAGGGTAACCTGCGCCGGTTTGGTAGCAAGTACCAGCGAAATGAAGCCTTCTTCCG